>NZ_JBMMUF010000005.1:0-305567 GCF_049257235.1 Pseudoalteromonas maris | reverse complement strand
GGATGACTTTCTTTTGTGCTTTTTTACAACGCTAACTCCATAGTCATTCTCAAGTACGTTCACAACGGCTTCAAAGAAATCAGCTTTCATTTTCGTATCAGCAAGCTCCTTCTCCAGGGCTTTGATCCGTTGTTCTGGGGTCAGTTCTTCTTTAGGTTTATTCACGAAATTGCCTCGTTTTAGAAACTTAGGTGTTCCACTCATCCAATCTAGACGACCATGCTTACGAAGCCAAACTAAAACTGTTGAACATCCTTGGATACCATAGTGCTCTTGAGCTTGTTTGTAGGTGAGTTCGCCTTTTTCAACTTGGTCTACAACTGCCAATTTAAAAGCGAGGGAATAATCTCGTTGAGTTCTTTTGCCAATTGATTTCATTACACTCTCCAAATTAAGTTTGAAAAGTGTCAACGCTATTTAGGACGGGTCAACCCTAACTAAAAAGGCTTAACCACACTGGTAAGCCTTTTTATTCGCTAGATGTCGAGCCGGGCGCCCCACCAAGGATGCTCGCCCAAGCTGTTTTATCTCATAGTCACAAATTCTTCAGACCCAGTTGGGTGTATCGCCACCACCGCGTCAAAATCTGCTTTGGTTGCGCCCATCTTCATTGCTACTGCAAAACCTTGAATCATTTCATCTACCGCGAAACCAATGCCGTGCAGGCCAATGATTTTCTCTTCTTTTCCAAGGCAAACAAGCTTCATTGAACAAGGCTGACGGTGTTGTGTAACAGCAGTGTACATAGCGGCAAAGCTTGATGTGTATACCTTGATGTTTTCCTCACCGTGCTGAGCAATGGCTTCGTGCTCGCTTAAACCAATGGTGCCAATTGGCGGGTGGCTAAATACCACGGTGGGCACTAGGCTGTAATCCATTTTCAAATCGTCAGGCAGTTCTTTATTAAACAAGCGCTCTGACAAAGTACGACCGGCTTTTACAGCAACAGGAGTCAGCTCAATACCACCTTCGATGATATCGCCTACAGCGTATACGCCCTTGGCTGTCGTGTTTTGGTATTCATCTACCTTTACATATCCGCTCTCGTTGAGCTCAACACCCGCAGCGCTAATGTTAATCGCATCAGTGGTTGGTGCACGGCCAATCGCCCAAATGACTTGGTCGACGTTTTGGCTGTAGCCATTCTCAAAATGAATGGTCAGGCTGCCGTCGCTCTCTTTCACCACTTCTTTTGGTGAACACTCAGTGTGAAGTGTTGGCCCTTCTTTTTTCATCACCTCTGTAAGGGTGTCTACGAGCATGTTATCGAAGCTACGCAGCGGTGCATGACGGCGCACAAATAGGTGTGTTTCAGTGCCTAGGCTGTGCAGTACGCCTGCGATTTCTACCGCAATGTAACCCGCCCCTACCACGGCAACGCGTTTGGGTTGCTCGTTAAGCTCGAAGAAGCCATTAGAGTCGATGCCATACTCTGCGCCTGTCACGTTTGGAATTATTGGACGACCTCCCACGGCGACAAGAATATGGTCTGCGGTGTAATGTTCGCCATTTACCTCAACCGTTTTGTTATCAACAAACTTCGCAAAGCCATTAATTACGGTAACCCCGTTGCTGGCTAGGTATTTGTTGTAACCTTGGTGAATGCGGCCAATGTACGCTTCGCGGCTTTCAACCAATTTCTTCCAACTAAAATCTTTGATTTCAACATCAAAGCCATAGTCAGGAGCATACAGCTTAATTGCCTCTGCTACTTGCGCACCATGCCACATCACTTTTTTTGGCACACAGCCCACGTTCACACAGGTGCCGCCGAGATGAGTTGCTTCAATCAATGCTACGTTTGCGCCGCGCATTGCCGCACGGTTTGCAGAAGCAATACCGCCGCTGCCGCCGCCAATACAAATATAATCAAAGTGTTGAGACATCGTTTAATCCTATGAACTTTCATTGTCATGTTGAATGTGCCATACCATAGCAGAAATGTGCGTGCGGATCTGCACTTGTATTTTTCGCTATCGCCCCAAGAATGTAGGTAATAACAAGTTTAAAGAGAACAACGAATGACTAATCCATTAATTGGCATGGAAGGCTTGCCAGCTTTTTCTCAAATTGAAGCCCAACACGTAAAACCTGCAGTTGAACAGGCAATTGCTGAGTGTAAAAGCACGATAGAGCAGGTGTTAGCGGCGCAAGATTTCACATGGCAAGGCTTGGTTATGCCGCTTGAAGAAGCTGACGATAAATTAGGGCGTTTGTTCTCGCCCGTATCGCATATGCACTCAGTAGTGAATACTCCCCAATTGCGTGAAGCCTATGACTCAGTTTTGCCGTTGTTGAGTGAGTACAGCACCTTTGTTGGCCAGCACCAAGGTTTGTTTGACGCATACACCGCGCTTGCAAACAGTGAGCATTACCAAACCCTCAGCGCTGCGCAAAAGAAAGTGATTGATAATGCCCTGCGTGATTTCACCTTGTCAGGCATTGCCCTCAATGATGAAGATAAAAAACGCTATGGTGAAATTGTTAGCCGTTTGAGTGAGCTCAGCGCTAAGTTTGGCAATAATGTGATGGATGCAACCCTAGCGTGGCAAAAGCGCATCGAAGACGAAGCTCAGCTGGCAGGTTTGCCAGAATCTGCAAAAGCATTAGCGGCGCAAACCGCTCAGAGCAAAGGGTTAGAAGGCTGGCTATTTACTCTTGATATCCCATCATACCTGCCAATTATGACGCATGCCGATAACCGCCAATTGCGTGAAGAAGCGTACACCGCGTTTGTAACGCGCGCTTCGGATCAAGGTCCGAATGCGGGTGAGTACGACAACAGTGCGATTATGGATGAGGAGCTAAAACTGCGTCACGAACTGGCTCAGTTGCTTGGTTTTGAAAGCTATGCGCACAAGTCGCTTGCTACAAAAATGGCTGATTCACCGGAACAAGTATTCGGCTTTTTGAACGACCTTGCTGCTAAATCTAAGCATCAAGCACAGCAAGAGCTCGAAGAGCTGCGCCAATATGCATTGCAAACTCATGGTATTGAAGAGCTTGCTGCATGGGATAACGCTTACTATGCAGAGAAGCTCAAGCAGGAAAAATACGCCATCAGTGATGAACTCCTGCGCCCGTATTTCCCTGAAGATACGGTACTTAGTGGCTTATTTAAAACAGTAGAAAAGCTGTTTTCGATTCGCGTGCAAGAGCAAAAAGAGTTCGATACCTATCATCCAGATGTGCGCTTTTTTGAAATTTATGACGCCAGCAATACGTTACGTGGTCGCTTTTATCTCGACTTATATGCTCGCGAACACAAGCGAGGCGGGGCATGGATGGACGACTGCATGGGCCGCAAAGTGCGCCTAGGTGGTCAGTTGCAAACTCCAGTTGCTTATTTGGTGTGTAACTTTAACCGCCCAGTGGGTGATAAGCCTGCACTATTTACTCATGACGAAGTGGTCACCTTATTCCATGAATTCGGCCATGGCTTGCATCATATGTTGACACAAGTAGATGCCGCAGCGGTTGCAGGTATCAATGGTGTGCCGTGGGATGCGGTTGAGTTGCCAAGCCAATTCCTTGAAAACTGGTGCTATGAGCAAGAAGCACTGGCATTTATCTCTGGTCACTACGAAACCAACGAGCCTTTGCCAAAAGAACTACTCGATAAGTTACTGGCTGCGAAGAATTACCAATCGGCGATGCAAATGGTACGTCAACTTGAGTTCTCGTTGTTTGACTTCCATATTCACGCAGATTACAACCCTGCAAAAGGCAGTGAAATTCAGACTATTTTGGACAAGGTACGAGCACAAGTTGCGGTTATTCAGCCGCCAAGCTTCAACCGCTTCCAGCATAGTTTTAGCCATATTTTTGCTGGTGGTTACAGTGCCGGTTATTACTCTTACAAATGGGCAGAAGTGCTCTCGGCAGACGCATTTTCTAAATTTGAAGAACAGGGGATCTTCAACCCACAAACAGGCCGCGAGTTTTTGACGCATATTCTGGAAATGGGTGGCTCTGAAGAACCAGCTGTACTATTTGAGCGTTTTCGTGGGCGAGCGCCTCAAGTTGATGCGTTATTGCGTCACAGTGGTATCGCCGCGTAATTTTTTACAGGCAACGTAAAATCACAAAAAAAAGCGCCTTTTTAGGCGCTTTTTGTCTGTATTAGGGACTGATTTCTCTCGCAAAATCAGACACTCATACTATGCTTTTAATAACTCATTTTAGCGTGTAGGGATGCCTAATGGCGAAACTGGTTCTCACCATCGACGATAACAAAGTCATTCACCACCTCGTAGAGGATGCCCTTAATGGTGTAGCCCAAGTGATCCACGCTAAAGATGGTGAACAAGGAGTGAAACAAGCGCTTAAGCATAACCCTGATATTATTCTTCTCGATGTGGAAATGCCGGGAATGGATGGCTATGCCGTATGCAAAGCGCTAAAGGAAGACCCTAAAACTCACACCACGCCTATTTTGTTTTTATCTGGGCGAGGAGATCTCGAAGAGCGCATGCGCGGATACAACGCAGGTGCTGATGATTACATTATTAAGCCCTTTAACAGCGACGAGTTAAAAGCGCGTATTGCGGTGTTGTATCAATATAAAAAGCGCTCGCAAGAACTAGAGCACGAAGTTAGCCGCGCGCAAAGTACCGCAGAGTTGGCAATGACAGACTCGGGCGACATGGGGCGGGTGATGCGTTATGTAAGCCAAACCTATGGTGCTCATGACGTAAAAACATTATCTGAGTACTTCTTTGCCTTTTTTGAGCCGATGAATTTAGATGTGGTTGTGGCATTTTGGCTTGATGAAGGGGAGATGTTCTTTGCCAATCATGGCGCTGAGTGTCCGCTGGAGCAAGAGTTACTAGAGCAACACAGACATTCACAGCGCTTTGTAGACTTTGACGACAACACCATAGTTAATTACCCCAAAGTATCGTTACTGGTAAAAAACATGCCGATGGAAGACAGTGCCTTGTATGGTCGTTATAAAGATTTATTCCCCCACTTATTGGAGGCAACTCACGCCAAAGTACAGGACATGGAAAACAGCAACAGTGCGCTGCGTCACGCGGCCATGTTTGGAGAAGCATTTAACACCTTTGAGCATCTTCTAGTTCAACATCCTGATATTAAAGATAACCCCGATCTCGTGCAGTTTATCTCGTTGCACAGTGCGCAAATACACACACTGCGATGTGACTTGGTCGAGAGCATTGAGCACTTTGCACGCCCTGAAAGTGTTGAAGATGTGAGTAGCCAAACCGACATCGAACTTTTTTAGATATTTCGTCAGTGTTGCACGCCATTTTACGCGCCGATAAATATTCTTGGCGCGAAAAGGCAGGTTGCCACAGATCCGTAAATTATTTCCTGATATCATATCACCCTACCTGTTTTGCCCACGGAGAGAGTTGTGCAAATCTTTTGTCGAATTGACCATGCGCAGCCCCATTGCGATGCGATTACCAAGCGTTTTAAGTTGGACGAGTGCCCATTGGATGAGCAATTTTATCTGCAATACGACGAACAGGGCTTGTCGTTAGCGAAGCGGGATGAGCCCAAACTGGCCCCTATTCGCGTTGACTTTGTCAGTGGCGCAACAGCGCATCGCCGCAAGTTTGGTGGTGGTAAAGGGCAAGCCATAGCCAAAGCCGTAGGCCTCAATAAAGGTGCACTTCCGCATGTGCTTGATGGCACCGCGGGACTGGGTCGAGACGCCTTTGTATTGGCATCACTCGGATGCAAAGTCACCTTGTTTGAGCGTCACCCAGTAGTCGCTGCATTGTTATATGACGGCCTAGAACGAGCATATCTAGACGCAGAAATTGGCCCGTGGATGCGTGAGCGTATGCATTTGCACCATGGTAGCAGCCATGTGCTGTTGACGGACTTACCAGAGGGTGAAGGGGATGTAGATGTGGTGTATTTAGACCCTATGTTTCCCCATCGCGAAAAGTCAGCGTTGGTGAAAAAGGAAATGCGCGTGTTCCAATCCCTAGTGGGTGAAGATTTAGATGCGGATGACTTACTTACTCCAGCGCTGAACATTGCGAGCAAACGAGTGGTAGTGAAGCGTCCTGACTATGCGCCATTTTTGCAAGATAAAACGCCGAGCACGCAAATTAAAACCAAGAAAAACCGCTTTGATGTGTATGTAAACGCAGCCATGAAATAGGCTTGGGTTTTTATTGGGTACTAATCCTTTTTTCTTTATTTTCATATAATTGTCATAAATACGTAATACGCTACGCGCAGCTTTGAAACCTAAACATGGATGATTATGCGCGTTTCTACGTTCACGCGATTGCTGGCCATGGCGCTCTCTTTGGCCAGTATCACATTACTCTCTACACTTTGGTGGGCATACAGCACACTGGTCACTTTAGAGCACCAATCACTCAGCTACGCACAGCTCAAAGATGATGTAATCATTCGTTTGTCAGCCGACATTGAAGACTATCTCAGTGCAGGTGATATGCAGTATTTACTTAACGCCCAAAATCGCATTGTAGATATGCAGCGCCAGCTACCTGATTTGTCAGTGCAGCTTCAAGGTCAATTGTCACCATTATTTACAACGCTTAATCAGGGGATTGAAGGAGACTTTAGAGCGCTGGGTAAACTGTCGGGAAATGATACCGCCTTGCTCGATAACGCACTTAGGCAAATGGCAGGCTCAGCCACATCTTTATTGAGTTACGCACGTCAAGCGCCAATGCAAAAGCGAGAGTTGGCCGATCAGTACATGGAATATGCCAGTGATTACTACCAAGGGGTGCTGACACTCACGTTAGCTACTTACGCCTTAAATACTCAGTACAGCCCTGAGAAAGAAGCCACTGTGAAACAAGTGTTGGCGCAGCTCAATGATCTGGCTCACAAAATAGAGCAGCTCGACAATTTAGGGGTAATGAGTGAGGTAGATGAAGATGAATTGTTTTTTGGTGCAGAGCCAGAAGACTTGGCGGGTGATATAAAAGCGGATATTCGCTCTTGGCCAAAGCGCTTTCCTCGTGATTTGCAAAACACGATTGCACAAGGTCAAACGCGCGAGCGTGGCGTTTTGCAACTGCGCGAGCACGTGGCGCGTATTAGGCAGGTGGTACTTGATGCCCAGCTGCAACTCGCACAAGAGCAAAATAGTGTTAAGCAAAGTGTGTTGTTCAGCTTTGTTGCGGCTATAAGCGGTTTGTTGCTATTGGCAATCACTGTTTATTTCTTGCAACGAGCCTATGTACTTAACCCGCTTCGCCAGTTGCGCAATGGTTTTTCGGCGTTGATACAAAGCAACGAGCTCAACCCAATTGTTAGCAAAAACAGCAATACAGAAGTGGGCGAAATCGCGCAATTTTTTAATCAAGTGCTAGAGCGCCAGCAGGAGCAAACACAGGCGCGCCAGCAAATGCTGCAAGTGATTAATGACTTTATGCTGCAAATGAGTGACAACCTCAACAACATCAGCGCTGGAGCTGCACAAAGCAGCGCATTAGCGATGCAAAGCCAAAGTGTGCTGCAAGAGGTGCAACAACTGGGTGATGAGCTTAATGCACTCAATGCGCAAGTGGCCCAAAATGCCCAGCACACCCACAGCATTATGGGAGATAGCGTAGGCTACGCAAATGAAATGCTGCAAGCATCGTCAACAACCGCGCAGGGAATTGATAGGGGAATGCAGAGCTTACGCCAGTTACTCCTTGGGGTCGACGATGTATCTAAAGTGGTTGATGTGATTAACACCATTGCGGAGCAAACTAACTTACTGGCGCTCAATGCCGCCATTGAGTCGGCACGCGCGGGGGAGCATGGCCGTGGGTTCGCTGTTGTGGCCGATGAAGTGCGCAAGCTGGCGCAACAAACACAGTTATCATTGAAAGACATTCACAGTCAACTCAAAGACTTAAGCGCTCATTCGCAAACAGTCTCGGATAATATCAGTGCACTTGAAACGCAAGCACAACTGCAAACAGATAACGCGCAACAACTCAGAGGCAACGCCGAAACAGTATTACACAGCGCTGCGCTGGCCAGCGAGGTTGCAGCACAAGCCACTGAGTTTGCACATCGCCAACATCAGATGCTGGGCGAGTTTGAGCGCACCATGCAGAATTTACAGCAACAAATTGATCAATCAGATCATAAAGTTAAAGAAATCAATGACCACCTTGGCCAGAAAATGCTCAGTATGCGTGAAAGTCTGGGTTTAATGGGCTAGAGCATGCTAATCTTTGACGAACATACTGTTAGTTTAAAGGATCCGTCATGATTGCAATTGGGCAACAATTACCACAACACATCACCCTGAGTGAGCTTACAGCTGATGGCATGAGTACGCTCGATGCAGATACGCTATTTGCTAATAAGAAGGTCGTGCTATTTGCAGTGCCAGGCGCGTTTACTCCGACGTGTTCGGCTGCTCACCTGCCTGGTTTTATCGCACATGAAGCGCAATTTAAGGCCAAAGGAGTGGACGAAATTTACTGCGTATCAGTCAATGATGCATTTGTAATGAAGGCATGGGGCGAGAGCCAAAATGCCACAGGCATTCGCATGCTTGGTGATGGTGATGCAAGTTTCACAAAAGCACTTGGCCTTGATAAAGATACCGCTTCGTTTGGTGGCATTCGCTCTTCGCGTTATGCGATGGTAGTGAATAACTCCGTGGTGTCGCAGTTGTTTGTAGAGCAGGATAAACAGTTTGAGGTGTCAAAAGCTGAACATGTATTAGCCAACCTATAACAGCATGCATGGGATATAAAAAAAGGCCACTCATTGAGTGGCCTTTTTGGCTAGTAGGAGTAGTTATGGGTTAACTACGGGTTATATTGAGCATTAAGTGTTACACCAGAGAATGTCTGGTATGCGTAAATGCTAATATGCCACGTCCCTGCTTGTGGATTATTAAAGCTACAGCTTTCCGTGTTGCCGCCTTTATAAGGGCGACAATCGTAGCTACTTGATGTAGGTTGCGCGCCAAAGCGAACATATAAGTCCGCATCACCGCTGCCACCTGCAATATCAACGTCCAGCACACTCATGCCAGCTGGAACATCTAGGGTGTAGTGCTTCCATTGGCCACGTGACGCTGAAATGTCGCTCACTGTACCGCCGCCACCTGTGCCTGTGCCCGTTCCTGCCGTGGTCACTTCGCCAAGCAGTGATGCACCACTATAAGCGCTATAACCGCGTAGCATCACATAGTAAGTGCCAGCTGCTGGGTTATCGAAACTACAGGTTTCGTTATTGCCATTTTTATATGGACGGCAATCATAGCTTGAGGTTGTTGGCGCACTGCCTGCTTTTACGTACATATCAAGGTCGCCGCTGCCGCCACTGGTAGTAAACGTCACGTTGCTTGCCCCTGATGGTACCGTCATGGTGTACGTTGTCTCAGAACCCGATGCGCCACTTAGATTCGTGATGGCTTGTCCTGAGGTTAGCTCGTTGCCGCCACTAGGTGGTGGAGTGCTACCACCGCCTGCAAGTGCAACAGCCGCTGCGGCGTCAACAATACCTGTACCACAGCTTGTGCATGTTGCACCAAAGCCCTTGGTGGTTTGTTTTAAGATGCTTTCAATTTCATCAGGAGTTGCCGTAGGCTTTGCCTGCTTGATAAGTGCCGCAACACCCGCAACATGTGGCGCAGCCATCGACGTACCTTGTGAGTAGTGGTAGCTGTCACTTGATGGTGATGTAGAACCTGAATTGTGAGTCGATAAGATGCCCTCAGGGTCATTTGCGAAACTTTGTGCACCACCTGGCGCTGCTACATCAATGTTTGAACCATAGTTTGAGTAGTACGCGCGACCACCGTTACGACCCACTGATGCTACGTTGATTACACCGCTACAGTTGCCAGGGTTGTAGTTTGCCGAGTTGTCGTTGTCGTTACCCGCGGCAATGACGATAGCAGTGCCGTTGGCACGCGCTTGGTTAATCGCGTTTTGTGTGGTTGCGCTACATGAACCACTACCACCTAAACTCATGTTGATCACGTCGGCTGGGTTTGCATTTGCTGGTACGCCTGAAACAGAACCACCTGATGCCCATACGATTGCATCAGCGATATCCGATGTTAAACCACCACACTTACCTAGTACGCGCACAGGAACTACTTTGGCGTCATACGCTACGCCTGTTACCCCTTCGCCATTGTTTGCAACAGCTGCAACTGTGCCTGCTACGTGCGTACCATGCCAGCTTGAGCCTTGTGCACCGTGGGTATACCCACACTCATTGGCTGAAATCGCGTCACCTGGGTCTTTGGCATCGCTGTCACGACCGCCACCATCGTTTGCCACGAAGGTGTCTGAGATCATGTCATAACCAGGTAAAATATTGGCATTTAAGTCTGTGTGCGGGCGGTAACCCGTATCAAGTACAGCTACGGTTACACCTGCACCTGTTGCAAAGTCCCATGCTGCTGGGGCATTAATGCCTGCGGTGGTCTCATAATAATGCCATTGGTCGCTGTAACGAGGGTCATTCGGTGTTGCAAATGGTTGTAGCATTTGGTCGATTTCGATGTATTCAACCTCACCACTGGCCATCATCTCTTGCATAAATTGTTGTGCATCTAGTGCTGATAGCTTCTTGTCAGTGCGAATTACGTGGTGGTTCGCCAGAGCCATTTCACGCACGTATTGTGCGCGGGCTTGGCCGCGATTTGCTTTAAAGCCATTTACGAATTGCTGAGCACGTGCCTTGCCCGCTGTTGCTGAAGTATTAACGCCAGATTCAAGCGTGTTCTTGTATTTAATGATGAATCGCGTTGCTGCGGACGATTGGCCTTTTAACTTGGCTTGCGTTTGCGCAAGACTTGCCTGCTGTGGTGCTGCGACTTCTTGCAGCGAATTTGCAAACACAGCTGATGAACTTAGCGCCATTGGAATTGCGAGCGCTAAAAGCGTTTTTCTAGTTGTCATATGGACCCCCATTTATTTTTATATTTGTACCAAACTGATACAAATTGCCGCGAAATGGTAAATAAAATGTAAATAATGTAAAAATAACATTTCATTATAACGCGGGTACAAAATGTTATATTCAGCCGTATAAATGGGTAAAAATAGCTGAACTCATCCTTATTCATGAGGTGTGGAAATTATTTATTTATCAGTTTTGAAAATAATGCATAGCCTTACTATTTGTCTTTTAACTCTTTGTTTTGTTGAGTAATAACTCTAATTTGTTGCCGGTGCGCGCGAAGGCTAAATGGGGATGGGGAGTGTTATCGTGTGACGAAAATATCTTTGTGGTGTCGGCCTTGGTAGAATAGCGGTGGATTTTTCAAAGGGTGGTTACAGTGATTAAAAAAGATGTGGTGATTATTGGTGCCGGCGCTGCGGGTTTGATGTGTGCAGCACAAGCTGGGTATCGTGGCCGTGATGTCGTGGTTGTTGATATGGGCAAAAAGCCAGGCCGTAAAATCCTCATCAGTGGCGGTGGGCGTTGTAACTTTACCAACGAAAATGCCAGCCCTGACAATTACCTGTGCGCCAATCCGCACTTCGTAAAATCATGCCTAAGCCGCTACACCCAGCGCGACTTTATTGATTTGGTTGACCGCCACGGCCTGCAATATCACCACAAGACCCTTGGCCAGTTATTTTGTGACAACAGCGCCCAAGACATCGTCGATATCCTTATGACCGAGTGTGAATGGGCAGGCGTGAGCGTGCAATTGCGCAGCGAAGTCATCAGCGTTGAACAAACTGAGCAAGGCTATATTGTCACCACAGGCACGCACACTTATGCATGCGAGTCGCTGGTAGTGGCATCCGGTGGTCTCACCATGCCAAAACTTGGCGCGACACCTATCGGTTATAAAATTGCGGAGCAATTCGGCTTAAAAGTGTTGCCAACCATGGCTGCCTTGGTGCCATTTACTCTGCATCAACACGATAAGGACCGTTTCGATGGCCTTTCAGGGATCAGTGTTGATTGCTTGGTTTCAAGCGAGTGTGGCACGCAATTTAGAGAGAATATTCTGTTTACTCACCGCGGTTTATCTGGCCCCGCCATTTTGCAAATTAGCTCATTTTGGCGAGCAGGGCAGGCAGTGAGTATTAACTTACTTCCGACGTTAAATATCACCGAGTGGTTAGAACAACAACGCCAGCAAAGCGCGCAAAAGTCATTGAAAAATGCCTTGGCAACGATTCTACCTAAACGCTTTGTGGAAATGCTGCACGACACCAAAGCCATACCCGATGCCAATATTAATCAGCTCACACACAGCCAAATCGCCGCGCTGCATGACTATTTGCACAACTGGCAAATCAAACCAAACGGCACAGAAGGATATCGCACCGCGGAAGTGACGTTAGGCGGGGTTGATACCGACGAACTAAGTTCAAAAACTTTCGAAGCGAAAAAAGCACCTGGCTTGTACTTCATCGGTGAAGTCACCGACGTCACCGGCTGGCTCGGTGGCTATAACTTCCAATACGCATGGAGCTGCGGGTTTGCGTGCGGGCAGTATTGTTAACTATCTCATTACTACACCCATAACAAAAAAGGCTTAACCCTTGCGCGTTAAGCCTTTTCAAAACCATCTCAGTTACGCCTTATTGGCCTACTTTCAGTTTTTCCCAGTACTGATTGTAAAGCTCCATTGCTTCACCTACATCAGTTTGGAATACACCTTGTTCGATGATTTGCGCTGGTGGGAAGATCACTGGGTTAGTGCGTGTTTCTTCGTCCAGTAGTTCCAATGCCGCTTTGTTAGCCGTGGCGTAGCCCACGTATTCAACACAGGCTTTGGCGATGTCTGGGCGCATCATGAAGTTGATAAACGCGTGTGCTTCGTCCACGTTTTCAGCACCCGCTGGGATAACAAAGTTATCAACCCAAAATACGGCCCCTTCTTTTGGGTAGACGTATTTGAGGCTGTCGTCTTCTTCTTGTGCGAGCATCACTTCGCCGTTCCAAATCATGCCAAGCGCTACGTCACCCGCTAAATAGGGTTCGCGTGGTGCATCAGAGTTAAACACCAATACGTTTGGCATCAGGCTTTGTAGGCGCTCGTAGGCTTGCTTGATTTCGTCTGGATTGGTGGTGTTGGGTGAGTGGCCGTTTAACACTAAGGCCATGTGGAATACTTCACGCACGTCATCGGTAAGCAGCAGTTGCTTTTTGTATTTTGGATCCCACAGTTGTGCCCAGCTGGTAATGGTGGTTTCATCCATTTCTTCACTGTTCACACCAATGCCCGTCGAGCCCCAAAAATACGGCAAACTGTATTGGTTGTTTGGATCGTATTCTTTGTTAAGCAGTTGTGGGTCTAGGTTGCTCTTATTGCTTAGCTTGGTTGGGTCTAGCTTTTGTAGCATGCCCTCTTTGGCCATTTTGGCAACGTAGTAAGTTGAAGGCACAACAACGTCATAGCCTTTATTCTTTTGCAGTTGCAACTTGGAATACATTACCTCGTTACTTTCATAGGTGGAATACACCACTTCAATGCCTGTTTCCTCAGTGAACTGAGTAACCACATCTTCGGGAATATACTCACTCCAGTTGTAAACCACGACTTTATTCGCTGCGAAAGCGTTAGCCGCCATTAACGCCGCTGTGGCAGCAATCAGGGTGCGCAGAGTCTTCATGCGTATTTTTTCCTTCTAGTTAAAGCGCTGAACGCAATAAGCGACAACGCCGAAAAAGCGAGTAACAAGGTGGCAAGTACATTTACTTCTGGCGAAACGCCCACTTTTACCATTGAAAATACCCGTATGGGCAGTACTTCATATTCTGGGCCTGTTACGAATGAGCTGATGATCACATCATCCAAGCTTAGCGTGAAACTCAATAGCCATGACGCTGCGATAGCAGGAAGTAATAACGGCAGCATAATGTGGGTGAAAAACTGGCGTTCACTGGCTCCTAAATCTTGTGCAGCCTCAACTAAATTAGGGTCAAAACCGCGTAGCTGTGCGTAAATGGTGATCACTACAAACGGTAAACAGAAGGTTGTGTGTGCCAGCAGTAACGTCCAAAAACCAAGCTGTAATCCTAGCACCATGAACAGCACTAAAAAGGTAATTGCCAGTACGATGTCCGGTGACATCATCACGATGAACAACGAGGTACTCGCTGCTTGTTTGAACCTAAATTGATAGCGATACAGTGCCAACGCTATCAGGGTGCCTAAAATCACCGACGCACTGGCGGCTAGCACCGCAATCGTCAATGAGTTGGTAAAGGCGGTGAGTAAGGCGTCGTTTTCTAGTAGCTTTTCATACCATTTCCATGAAAAGCCTGACCATTTATGGCCATACTTGGATTTATTGAACGAGTTCACCACCAACACCGCAATCGGTGCATATAGGAACAGAAAAACTACCGCTAAGAAGGTGCCTTTAAAGAGCCTCGTCATCGAGCCCTCCTTTGCGCTGCACTAACTGATTAGCTTTGTAATAGGCAAGCAGCATCAGTCCCATGATCACAATCAGACTGATGCTGAATGCGGAGCCAAATGGCCAGTCACGCACCACTAAGAATTGGTTTTTAATCACGTTGCCAAGCAGTAAGTTGGTTGCGCCACCGAGGATATCGGCAACATAAAACATACCCATCGCTGGTAAAAATACAATTAAGCACCCAGCGACAATTCCTGGCGATGTTAATGGTAAATAGATATACCAAAAGCGCTGTAAGGCATTAGCAGATAGGTCTTTTGCGGCTTCCACATAATCGCCAGAGAGCTTTTCAAAGCTAGAAATAAGCGGCAGCACCATAAATGGTAAAAGGATATAAACCAGACCAAAAATCACCGCAAACTCGGTGTAGAGCATATTCAAAGGTTCATCAATGACCCCTAGGTTTAACAGCAGGGTGTTGATCAGGCCCTTTTTCCCGAGAATGAGCTTAATGGCATAGGTGCGTATAAGGCTGTTGGTCCAAAATGGCAGCATCATGAGCACCAAAAGAATGTTGCGCGTCAGTGGCTTTTGCCGCGATAAGATAAACGCAAAAGGGTAGCCAATAAGCAGGCACAGTATGGTCGCTACAGCTGACAACCATAAGCTATTGAGAAACACATCTAAATAGATGGGCTGAAAGACTTTTTGATAGCCTTCAAGGGAGGCGGGCCAAATCGCTAAGTGCTGGCTATCGGGCGTTAAAAAGCTGGTAATGAGCACCAAGAGGTGCGGCAGCAACACCATGATACTGAGCCAAGTTAAGGTGAGCGTGATCACCACACGACGAAAAGAAAACATCACAGAGCGCTCTTCTTAATCACGTGCTCCCAACCGTCAACCCAGTTGATCCACACTTTTTGGTCAATGCGATAGTCGAAATCAGGATCATCTTCGTTGAAGAATTCACTGGCGCGAATTTCTTGGTTGTTAGCCACTTCAATGAGTGAGTCTAATGTTTGTCCGGTATAACTGCGCTCTTTAATGTGGCCAAAAAAGCCCACAGAATCATTGGGGGCATCTTCAACGTATTCAATGCGTAAGTCTTCAGGGCGCAGTAAAACGTGTACTTCGTCGCCCTCAGCAAGTTTTTGGTTGCAGTGCACTTGCTTTTGCACGCCTTGGATCTCAGCTAAATATGCAAACTCACCTGTTTTGCTAACAATGGTGGCATCAAACACGTTGATTTCGCCAATAAAACGGGCCACAAATAAATTGACCGGTTGCTCATAAATATCGCGAGGCGTGCCAATTTGCTGAGCCTGACCATTGTTCATAACAAGAATGCGGTCAGACATGGATAGGGCTTCCTCTTGGTCGTGCGTTACGTACACGAAGGTAACGCCTAGTTGGCGTTGGATTTGTTTGAGCTCCATTTGCATTTGTTGGCGCAGCTTGTAATCCAGCGCTGATAAGGACTCATCAAGCAAGATTAACTTAGGGCGCATAACAATGGCGCGGGCAATGGCAACGCGCTGCTTTTGGCCGCCAGATAGTTGCGTTGGCATGCGCTTCTCAAAGCCGCTGAGTTTGACCAGCTCTAAGGCGTGTTGAACACGTTGCTCTCGTTCACTTTTAGCAACCCCCGACATTTTTAACCCAAAGCCAACATTGTCAGCCACAGACATATGCGGGAACAGGGCATAGCTTTGAAAAACGGTGTTGACTGGGCGCTGCTCTGCAGGGACGAGGTTAACGTTTTGACCGTCGATAGCAATGATCCCCGAATCAGGTGATTCAAAGCCAGCAATTAAACGTAAAACCGTGGTTTTACCGCAGCCTGAAGGCCCTAAAATGGTGAAGAACTCACCATCAAAAATATCCAAGTTGAAGTCATTTAAAATGTCGGATTGATCAAAGCTCTTTGACACCTTTTGAAATGACAGCAAACCAGAAGAAGTTGCCATGCATGGCGCTCCGTTAAGTCACACAGTTTTCTACATATTAAACGCTAAATTGAGAATTGAGGAAATTCATATTTGCGTAAATTGCCTGCTAACGTGTTCAATCTCGGTGGAAAAGTCATGCAAACATGGGAAAGTTGGCTATTTAAGCCAGACGCGAGCAAAAAAAAGGTGAGCACAGGCTCACCTCGTTATTTGGTTGATATTATTTTGGGGAGTACCACACCGGCGAGCTGTAAGCGCGCTCTTGAATGGTTTCTGGATACTTGCTTGGATTTTCTACGTCCAACGCTACAGCATCACGGAGTGTGTGACGCGGTGTCGGGATTTCCAATACGCGTACGTAGTAGAAGGCGCGCTCATCGGCGTTGAAATCAGGGTCACTCCACACGGTGGTGAGTTTGTCTGCGCCTACGCTGTTATCCCATTGCAAGGTTTCAGTGTTCACGGTGTTGGCGACTGCAGGTAGTTTGCCGTTGTCGTCTAATTCACGATCGCCAGCCCATGCTACGTTGTAAACGTGCTCAATGGCTTTACCATCTTTGCCTACAACGCCCTTGATCACCTGTACTCTATCCAACGTACCCGAACGCGGGTCGCGCATAGCTTCAATTAATAAGCTAACCGGTTTCGCTTTAGGAGCAGCGGGTAAGTCGCCGCCCATAGGCACGCCTTTTTGATAACCAATGTCGGCTAAATTAGGCGCTTGGGCATCTTTTTCGTTGAAGTCAAAGCCTGCAAACAGTCGTACAGACATGCGAGGCCCTGTGGTGGCGTACACTTCTTTGCGCTTAAACGCTGCCATGATAGCTTCGCGGGTGTTTTCTTCTGCCCATACAGCGGCAAGACCGGCGGCACTCATGTCTGCACCTATGGTATCAGGTGGCACCACAACTTTAGTCGGGTCAAGCGTTGCCGCAGGCGTTGAGTCAATGGCCATTTTTCCCCAGAAATTGGCTTCTTCGGCCGTAGACAAACCGGTGTGTGAGTCTGTTGAGCCAATCATGCCAAATTTATATGGGTTAGCGCCCATTTTTTGCTCCAGCTCTAAGCCGCGCTTCAAAGCCGCGCGAACGTAGTTGGCTTGGGCATCTTCTTTGCTTGCATCGCCTTTGGCTCCGCCTGTTTGCATCACTTTGTCGAATTTCTCGTACCCTGCAAATTCATCGTCAGGAGACAGTGATGGATGGGTTTCTGAATCGCCTTTAACTTGAGTAACCTCGACGACAGGCTCCCAGCGCATACGCGACTGAGCATAGCTGCGGTCGATTGGGTTGCCAAAGCTATCGACTACCGGAAACATCAAGCCTTTACTGATGTTTGAGTTGTGCGGCACGGCAACAAAGTCAACGCCAGTTTCAGCTGCGGTTTTATCTAGCCATTTCCACAAGTCTTCGGGCTTATCACTGTCAAACAGCGTGTAGGGCAGGAAGGTTTGTGCGCTTGTGGCATCTGCGTCTGAGATAACAACACGGTGTAAGTTGGCACCGTCTGTAATTGAACTCCATTCCCATCCTACGAACGCAGTGAATCGACCCGGGTCATTGTGGCGCTGGGCGGCACTGACTATTTCTGACCATACGCTGGCACGAATTTTATCTTGTTGTAATTCTGGAGAAGGCACACCTGTGTTGGCATGGCCTACGGCTTCAAAGTAGGCGTCACGGCCTTTGCCTTGTTTGGCTAGTTCATTCCAGCGGCGACCAATTTCAGTTTGCATAAGCAGCGGATCACCGGCAAAGATCTTTTGGATAATACCAAGGTATTCGCCATGATCAGAGACCACTAAAAAGTCTAAAGGCTCATTTAATCGCACTTTAACTTGTGACGCTGGATGCACAACGGGCAAGCCCTTAGCAAAGCGATATGCCGTGTCGGGCGTGGCGGTTTTGTTGCCCATTAAATAGGCGTCAATTGAATATGAGGTGTGTAAGTGAGTGTCACCCCACAATAGTTGTCTTTGTTGCGCATTTGCCTGTGCGCTGCCAAACGCGAGTATGGCTGCGGCGCTGATAAGTGATAGTTTTCTCATAGTGTCAGTCCCCCAATGAAAAGGTCGGTGCTGCGTTGTAAAAACCAAAATGCAGATAAGCCACCAATAATGTAAACAAATGGATTGATCCCCTGTTTGCGAGGAACAAAAGAAGGTGCGTGTTTTGGCACCATTTTGATAATTGCTAACGCCACGAGCACAAAGGCAATTTGCCCAAGCTCAATGCCAATATTGAAGGCTACAAGGGCGCTGGCAAGGTGTAATTGTGGCAGGCCAATCTCGCTTAACACGGAAGCAAAGCCAAAGCCATGGAGCAAACCAAATAGCGCTGCAATGATCACCGGGTAGCGATAGGTCCACGAGTCATGCTGTTGCTTGGCGATTTCCACCGCTAAAAACAGCAAGCTCAGAGCAATGAGTATTTCCGCTATGGCGATGGGCATACTGACCCAGTGCATGACGGTGGCTATCAGTGTGATTGAATGACCAATAGTGAAACCCGTGATGGTATAAATTAGGCGTTTGTTACTGTTAGCTATAAGCAAAAGACATAACACAAACAACAGGTGATCCCAGCCCATCCAAATGTGCATCATACCCATTTGGATGTAGCTGGTTGCGATATGTAATGCTTGCTCTTGCTTGGGGATAGTCCAGCTCTGCTCATCAGGGCTCAGTAGCTGCGAGTATTGCTCAGTGCTTTGCAAAGAGACCTTGATAAGAGTCGACAGTGACGGGTTGGCTTCAGGGAATTGCAGGGTTACTTTGGCTCCCGCGATGGGCTGTGCGCAGCGGCTGATGTAAGTGCTGCGAAACTCTCCAGCATAGCGTTGTAAACCACCTTGATGCTGAATTTGGCACCCGGCGTCTATTAATACCTCGGGAAATCCTGCAAGGGTCATTGATGCTGGCGCTTTAACATTCACACTTACGTGCTGCCCTTGCTCATTAATTTGCACAACAATAGGTCGCGCATCATGCGCGTTGGCGCATAAACTCAAGAGCAACAGCAATACGACATTGATAATACGCATCACTGCGTTGCCTCCACAGCGCTACTCTGACCTAGGCCAACAATTGTATATCCTGCCACAATGTCATCAATCAGCGCATCTGCTCGTGCTTTACTCGCCGCAGCCATCGCATCTTGGGTGACTAATGGGCGCACTTCATCAAGGCTTGGTACATAAGCATCTTGGTAGTCTGTGACATACACAAGGTGCCAACCATGAGCCGATTGAATCGGGCCTATCCAGTTATGAGTAAACGGCTGTTGCTGTTTGAGAGTGTTAACAAACTGCTCGCCAAAATGCCCTGCAACATGATCGGCACTACGGCTAATATAGTGGCGGTTAAACACAAATAGTTCACCGAGTTGTGTGGTGTCATTCGCTGTGGCTGATTCGTTATTCAGTGATATGCGTAATTTTTCAAGGCTTTGCCTTTGGGCTTTTTCATCCCCTTCTTTTGACCAAAAAAGGTGGCTGAATGACATCACTGCGCTTTTGGCGTACTCAAATTTATGGCTTTGATAATAGGCATTGAGTTGCTCTTCGCTTAAGGTTTGGCTGTCGCTAACAAAGCCTTGATTGAGGAACTGCATTTTTTGTAACAGCCGCTGGCGAATAACAAAATCATTATCTGCCAAGCCCAGTTTATTCGCTTCTTTTACAAGCACCTCTTCGGTGATGTAATCATCTATAAGCAGTTGTAACTGCTGTTCATCAAGCTCAGCTAAAAGCTGCTTAGCTTGACTTGGAGAGAAGCGTTTGTTGCGAAATTGCAGATACACAGCCAAGCGCTCGTCGTTAATGACAATAGTATTTTCATCCTCGCCAGATAGTGAGTCTGACAACGCAACATAAGCGCCAAGAATACACGCGCCTATGCATAAAAAATGAAGCAGGGGTTGGCGAAATATAGGGTGCATAAAATCTCACTCTTAAAAACAAAAATAGGTATGCAGCACATGGTGTACTGCATACCTTATTCGCGTGGGATTGGATTATTCGCCGAAGGCGTAGTCGAAACGTAAGGTGAAGTTGCGACCAGCTAGTGGCATGAAGTTATGCGCACCTGCGAATAATGGCACATCGTTGATGTAGTCAAAGTGCTCCACATCTGTCAGGTTTTTGCCGATCAATGTTAACGACCAACCATTTTCAAGCGAGTTCAGACGAATGCTGGCATTGACGAATGTTTCTGATGGCTCTTTACCGATTGGGTCTAAGTCATCTACGCGATATACCGAGCTGCGGTAGTTCAAATCAAGATTACTCACTAGCTCGTAATTATCAAAATCAGCAATGTGATTGAACACTAACGAGGCAGTCATATCAGGTGCATTTGAGGCAGTTTTACCACTTAGGTCGTTCACACCCGAAGCCGCACAGGCCGCGTTGTTGTAGCCCATAGCAATGCCAATTTTTTGGCCGATATCATTGGTGCCAGCATACAAGGCTTCACGAGTAGACAAGAACTGGTTGCTAGTACACGCTTGGTTCGCAAAGTCATCGTATTCGAAGTTAAGAAGACCTAGCGCACCGGTCACAGTCAATGACTCAGTTGCAGCCCAACGACCATCCACTTCTAAACCATATGATGTCGCTTTTGCGGCGTTTTTAACTTCAAACGTGGTGTTACCACTGAATACGGCTACTTGAATGTCATCAAACGTTGAGTGGAAGGCGGCAATATTCACATCGGCCACACCATCAAACAGCGTGGTTTTGGCACCAATTTCAAAGGCGATCACGTCTTCTTCTTCGAACGCTACGTCGTTTGAGTCAGCACCTTGTGGACTGCGCATGTAGAACGAGTTAAAACCGCCTGACTTAAAGCCTGTGCTCGCATTAGCATAGCTCATCGTGTCGTCGTTCACGTCGTACTGTAAATTTACTGACCAGTCTAATGAGTTTTCACTGCGGCTCATGCCCGGATCTGACGAGGTAAAACTGTGTGTTTTAAATTCACCCACCTGTTCAGCAACGGCAATAACCCAAGGAGTGGTACTTTGCGTTTTGTTATTCGGTGTGAAATCAGTAGCATAGCTTACCTTGTCAGCTGATTTATCTTCTTTGGTATAGCGTAAACCGACTGTGGCACGGAAGTCTTCTGTCATGTTCCATGTACCTTGGGCGAAAATGCCATAGGTGTCTGCGTCTTGGTTGAGCTGCGCGTAACGACCAACGCCATCAGGGATCCCTGCAAATGCGGCTGCTGTGCCGCAGGCGTTGAGTAAAGATGCTGGACCGCCGAGGCCAATGACACCCACACCTGTGCTCACTACATCACCTGGTACATACACCGAGTTGATATCGCCACCAAAGGCATTCACGCCAGCAGTACAACCGCCAAGCAATACTTGCTGAAGGGTAGGAATGTTGAATAATGATAAACCATCTACCTTCAGGTCTTGAGTTTGCCAATATAGGCCAGTCATGTATTCGAAATCACCGCCGGTGTTTGAGGCGAAGCGCACTTCTAAGCTGGTTTGGCTGAAATCTTCACTGTCGTTAAAACGGATACCATCCAGCGCTGAGTAATCAGCGTCTAAGCTACGCTCAAATTGATACGCTGAGTAACCGCCAGTTACCGTAAGCGTACCTTGGTCGAACTGGGTTTCACTGGTAATTGAGAACTCGTCAGAGTCGCCATCCATTCGTTGCGAAGAACCAAAATTGAGTACAGGATGAGTATTACCGATATTCGCTTCGGTGTAGCTTTCTATCGCACCAAAAGCGGCAATAGGGCCCGCTTGTCGTGTACCGTGTGGGAAGGCGTCAAATTCGAACTCGCTTGATTCGAGCATCACTGTCACAAGCGTGTTGTCACCAGCATCCCACTCTAGGGTGAAACGACCCATTAATTCGTCGCTGAGCGGACCGCCTTGATCATAGAAGTTATTGTGTAACCAGCCTTCTTCCATTTCACGCGATAACACAAAGGCACGTGCGCGAACATCATCGCTGAGGGCACCGGTAATCATGCCGCTTAGTTCGGTTTGGTCATGCGTTGGGTTATAACTTGCTGAAACGCGCCCATTAAATTCTTCATCTGGTCGAGCGGTGGTAATATTGAGCGCTCCAGCCACGGTGTTTTTACCAAATAAGATACTTTGTGGACCACGCATTACCTCCACGCGTTCAACGTCAAGGAATGAGAATCGAGATTGCACACCACGTCCGCGATACACACCATTTACGAAAGTACCTACCGATTGCTCAAAACCTGCTAGGTTGCCCGATTGCATACCGCGAATGTTAATACGGTCGGCAATAGAGTCGCGGGCAATTTTAAAGTTCGGAATGTATCCAGATAAATCTTCAAGGCGTTCAATGCCTGAGTTTTCAAGTTTCTCTGCGTTTACCGCAGAAACGGAGATGGGGACTTCATTGAGAGATTGAGTTCGTTTCAAAGAGGTAACCGTAATGGTTTCCAAAGTGCGTTCCTCTGGAGCTCTTTGTGTTTCTTCTGCCGACGCTTGACCTTGATGTAAAGCAGCATAAACAAGACTCGCTAATAATAATTTTTGTGTGCTAATCGCCTGTGCTTTCATATTCTCATACCATGTGTGTTGAACGGTTGCAGCTAGTGTTCTAGAGACCACGTTTTAACTGTGACTTTACACAATAGTTACAAAATGCAGGGTAAATCTTGTCCTTATGCGACATTGATATGACATATTGCGACTTTTGGTTGTGGTTGGATGTATTGTGGGTTCATAACCTATTAAATTTTATAGTTTTTATTTTTTATCGCAGTAGTCCGACAGTTTAAAGTTACCCATCCTTTTTTATTGGTTTTTCTGTTGAGTCTTTAAAAGATAGCGGGTTTTTAGCCGCAGGAGTACGCTTTAAGTGTTATTTTAGGCGTGGTTTTAGATAATTTGTTTACATTTTTTTACCATAAATGGGATACTAAACTACAACCCGTGAGTATTTCACTTGCTATCAGGATACACATAATCACATGTTCGTTTTATCGCGCTTAGTTTTACTGTTGGGCATTGTTGCGAGTGTCATGTTTAGCTCGCAAAGTGTTGCCCAAATGACTCTGGCGATCGTTGGCAAGACTAAAAATGATACTTTCTATCAAAAGTCATTTGAGGGTTGTCAGGTCTTTGCCAGTAAATATCCAGACGTAACCTGTATTTATGATGGCTCAGATGACTATCAAGACGTGCGCACACAAGCCCTCATCATCGAAGAGTTACTCGACAAAGGCATTGATGGCTTATTGGTTTCTACTACAGACTCGGATTTTCTGGCTTCGCGAGTGTTGCTAACGGCACAAAGACAAGGGGTGCCAGTGATTACGTTTGATTCGGATTTACTGCCCCAGCATGCACATTTCCGCTTAGCGTATGTGGGCACGAACAATTTCGATTTTGGCGTAGCGTTGGCAGAAGCAGCGAAAGCATATAAGGGTGAGGAAACTCAGAGTATTTGCATTCAGTCTGGACACCCGACTACCCCGAATTTGAACGAGCGTATAAAGGGCGTACGTTATGCGCTATCTGGCAATGCCGAGGATAAACTTGATGGCAGAAAAGGTTGGGTAGAGCATCCTCGATGCCCTTTATATACACTGGGTCAGCGCGACAAGGCACTCGAGCAGTTATTGACGATGGCGAATGATGAGCAAGCGCCGATATTTTTGGCTGTGGCGGGCTTTGCGCAGTTTAATCTTGGATATATTCAAGCCATGACGCCATTCAAGCAACGTATTGCTGACCAACAGCTAGTGGTAGTCTCAGCTGATACTGAAGCTGTGCAGCTTGAAGCGCTGGCACAGGGATTATCGAGTATCAACATTGGCCAAGACCCATTTGAGATGGGGCGTAAAAGTGCTGAGCTAATGTATGCCTACCTCAAAGATGGGACTGCTCCGAGCCAAGAGCATTATTATCTGCCGTTTCATTATTGCAGCGCTGATATTACGCAGCACTGCACAAAGCCAGATCAGCAACCGCAAGGTAATGTTGAGTCACTGTCCAATAATTAGGCAAATCGGCTAGCGTTTTTCAGTCATCTCTGACGCTAGCTTATTTTTTTCTCTTTATCTGAATACATGCGTGTATCTGCAGTGTGAATGAGTTCTTCAAGGCTTTGCTCACCTGTAAATTGGGCATAGCCAATACTGTATTCCAATACAAATTCACCTTGGTGTTTGGCATTGTAATTCTTCACACCCTGCTCTAAGCGGGCCACAAGCTCTTCAATCTTGGTCTCGTCAATACTGGTGAATAGTACAACGAACTCATCGCCACCTAAGCGCGCAAACACATCAGAGGCACGAAATGACTGGCTAAGTAACACGGCAAAGTCTTTGAGTACTTGGTCGCCAACATGATGGCCACAGGTATCATTAATGACCTTAAAGTTGTCTAAATCCAAATACAGCAAACAGGCATTGCGCTGCTCCCTTTGGCAATAGGCTAAACTGTGCTGTGCGAGCATTTCGAAGCCTCGGCGATTACTAATGCTTGTAAGCGCATCCAATGTAATTTTGGTTGTTGCTTCGAGCTCATGTTCCACCATTAACGCAAGCTCTTTTAGCATATCAATGTCTTTTTCTGTGAGCAGCCTCGGGCGCGTATCAATTAAACACAGTGTGCCCACCCGGAACCCTCCTGGAGCATGTAAAGGGCAGCCCGCATAAAATCGTATAAAGGGTTCACCCGTTACCAGCGGGTTATCAAGAAATCGAGCGTCCATGAGGGCATCTGGGATCACCAATGGGTCATCTTGGTTGATGGCATGACCACAAAACGACATAGAGCGAGGGGTTTCTTCAACATCTAATCCTTGCTTGGATTTGAACCACTGGCGGTTAGTGTCTACTAAACTGATAACCGAAATCTGAACGCCAAACATGTGTTTGGCAATACGCGTAATACGGTCAAAGCGCTCCTCTGCGGGAGTGTCCAATAATTTGAGAAGTTGTACTGCAGCAATGCGCTCTTCTTCGTTATCAGGCAAGGCTGGTTCAGTCATCGTCATACCGTCGCTCTAGGTAAATCAAAAACACAGGCACTATCATAATTTAAAACTATTCACGCAACGAACAAGATCAGACGAAATGGTTTCAATACCATTGGCTTCATCACGTGTTTGTGACACTTGCTCGAGCGCTGTATGGGTCAGCGATTTTAACTCATTTACGTTAGCTGTCACATCATCGACCACTGAGCTTTGCTCTTCGGTCGCTGTGGCAATTTGATAAATCATGTCATTAGCGACTTCAACCGCGCCTCGCATCTCTTCTAACACGCTTTTTGTTTTATCTGATAGCTCTTCTACACCCAATACAGCAGCATTACCGCCTTCAATGGCCTCAACTGCTTGGATAACACCGCGTTCCAGATCTTGTACCATTTTCTGAATGTCTTGTGTAGAGTTTTGGGTACGACTAGCAAGGGTTCGTACTTCATCGGCAACAACCGCAAAGCCTCGTCCTTGTTCACCAGCACGGGCAGCCTCAATTGCCGCATTAAGCGCGAGCAAGTTTGTTTGCTCTGCTATTTCACGAATTACATCAAGTACTTGAGCAATATTTTTGGACTCATTTGCGAGCGTTTTAATCACTTCACTGGCACTTTGCATGGACTGTGACAAGTGACTCACTTTTGCCAAGGATTCATCAACTACATGACTGGTATTGATACAATGGGTTTGAACTTGTTGTGTTTCTGATAATGCGGTTTGCGTGTTAGAGGCAATTTCATGAACAGCATGCGACATTTGTGTAATGGCGGTAGCAACCAAATCAAGTTTTTGATTTTGCTCATCTGATGTTTGCTCGCTGGTGTGAGATATACCGCCTAAAGTGGTAACAGCCTGATTGAGCGCCTGAGACTCTTTGCTAATATCGCTCACGAGTGCGTGAATATTATCAATGAGTTTGTTAAACGAGGTTGATAGCGCGGTTATCTCATCTTTACCTGACGTATCTAAGCGGTGGGTTAAGTCGCCATCGCCATCGCAAATATCATTGATACGGTCACTGACTTTCTTAATTCGGTTGGTAATAAGCCTCGGCGCTAACACAATACTTGCTATGCACACCGCAAGCGTCATGAGTGTTATGAAGATTAAAACGGAGTTTTGAGAGCTATTATGGGCTTGTGCGTTTTGGGAGTTTTCATCGGTCATGGTTAAGAGGGTTTCGCCGACATTGTCATAGTAGTCACGCAGCGTATCGAAAGCCGGCATCACTTTGGTATTGTTGTGTGCGATGGCAGCATCAACGCCTTGGTTATCAACCAATGTGAACAGTGCCGAGCTCGCATTTTTCCATGCGTTAAAATCGCGTTTAAAGTTCTTTGTTGCAGCTTGAATGCGGGGATCATCTGCAAATATATCCATCACACTTTGCATGCGGTCGTAGGCCTGCTGCGCATTTTCCTCATAATCTTGCTGATACTGACTTTGCTTTCCATCGCCTTTGAGTAACATAAGATTTTGTGTGGCGGCAAGGGCTTGGTAAAGGTCGCGGTCGGCGTTAATACTCTTTGAAATAGAGTGCACATAATTGTCTGATACTAAAGATAACTCGTTTATCAATGAGCTTGCGTTGCGAAAGCTCAGCATACTAATTAAGAGAAGTAGTAGAGTTACTAACGATAAGGGAGCCGCTATTTTTATACGAATAGAATAGTTGTCCAAGTTCAAGAGCATGGGTGAACCTCTTAGGCGCACAAAGCGCTGTTGATGTATCTTCGATAGCGTGAAGTTAGTACATTCAACTATAGCTCAACAAAGCGTAAGTAAAGGAGCAAAATAGATGTTTTTTGGTGGTTTTTTTGTATATTAATCAGGTGTTTCTACAGTGGGAAAAGGCGGTATATTACCGCCAGTAAAAACGCTTTATGATTTAACTGCCCGCTTTGCCCGCTTCAAGTATTGGTAAGCCTGCTTCTGTTGGGATATAAATGCGCTCACCAGAACCTTCTTGCAAGCCTTTTATCCAAATGTAACGCAAGTATTGCTCGTTGTTTTTCAGTGACTCACCAATGATTTTATTCGCCTCTGCTGCGGCTTTGGCTCGCTCAATATCTGCTTGGCCTTCAGCTTTAGCCTGAACAATTTTTGCCTCACCTTCGGCTTGCGCTAACGTGACACGTGCTTTTGCCTGCATTAGGGCAGCTTGTTCTCTAGCTTTCGCTTCTTCAATGAGAATTTGCTTGCTCCATTCGGCTTCTTTAAGTGCTGCAATACCGTTCATTTCAAGCTTATACACTTTGTATTGTGGGTACGCCCACAGCGCTAATATGATCAGTATTACAAAAAATAAGACGGTGGCTATTAAGCCTCCAAGGGCGATGGTATGGCGATTTGGATGCATGTGTTCCCTCAATAGTTATTATCAGGCTTCATTAGGCCTTCTTTATTACTCACAATACGCTAATAGCCAGATATATAGAAGTCAGTGCTGTACTCGCTTGCTTTTAAGGTGCGTATATTTTCCATGTTATTATCCTGTACTTTAGCCTGAAATATGCGCAGCAGCTAATTCAGCTGCTATATTAGATGTGCATAAATTTATAATAACAAAGGAAATTTTATGAAGCTAAACAGGGTGCTTTCTACCGCTGCACTGGGCAGCGCCATGCTTGTATCAAGTGTACACGCGACTGTGCTGATGAAGCCGACTGCACTGCCCAGTGCACAGTATCAACCTCTGCATCAGGGGGAATATGATGCCAGTATTACGCCTGCAAACGCTGTGCTCGGTTTTGATGTTGGGCAGCGAACAGCCACTCCTGAGCAAATATCTGAGCTTGTAAATTTATGGGCTGAGCAAAGCGATAAAGCACAGATTATCGAATATGCGCGCAGTTATGAGGGGCGACCTTTGCACTACCTCATCATTAGCTCCAAGGACAATCTTGCTAACCTTGAAAACATCAAAGCAAATATCCAAAAATTAAGCGAACCGGACTCTTTATCAAAAGGTGAGATTGACACCTTGATTGAACAAACACCGGGAACAGCGTGGATGGCCTACAGTATCCATGGTAATGAATCCTCAGGTTCAGATGCGTCATTAGCGCTCATTTATCAACTGCTCGCTTCTAAAGACCCGAAAATAGAAAGTATGCTCAATGATCTGGTGATTTTGGTTGACCCAATCATGAATCCGGATGGGCGCGCGCGTTTCACCAAGCGACTTCAAGAAAACCGTGGTACAGCACCCAATTTCGACACGCAATCGTTATTGCACAGTGGTGCATGGCCATTTGGCAGAACTAATCACTATTATTTTGACCTCAATAGGGACTTTTACTTTGCCGTAAACCCCGAGTCTAAAGGGCGAATTAAAGCGATTAATCAATGGTTTCCGCAATTGATGATTGATGCGCATGAAATGGGGGCATTAGACACCTTTTTGATGGGGCCACCTCGTGAGCCTTTGAATGTGAATATTCCAGCAAGCACTCGACAATGGAGTGAGGTGTTTGCACAGGAGCATGCAGGTGAATTCGATAAAAAGAATTGGCCATATTACACCGGTGAGTGGTTTGAGAACCTCTACCCTGGTTACTCAAACTATGCGGAATACAAAGGCTCTTTGCATATTCTGTATGAACAAGCACGTACTGCTGAAGATGGTGTTCGTCTTAGAAATGGCAATATTCGGACTTACAAAGAGTCGGTTGACCACCAATATGTGAGCTCCCTTGCCAACTTGCACACGCTGCAAAAATATAGCAAAGCGATGTACAAGGATTTTGTACAAAACCGTCTAGCGCACATCGACCCGAAAGGGCGATATGGGCAGCGTAGTTTTGTCATTTTGCCAACAGACAACACCTCGCGACTCAATCGACTGCTTGATGTTTTGGATTTACAGGGTATCGACTATGGCGTCACAACGAAGAGCCAAAAGGTGCGCAAGGCCAAGAACCATTTAGGGCAGGAGCAAGGAGCAACTATTCCCGCTGGCTCAATCGTTATTCCAAATCGCCAATATGATGCGCCGTTGCTGGCTACAATGATGGAGTTTGATGCCGAACTTAAAGATTCTGTACTACTCGAGGAAAGACAAAAAACCTTGCGTGATGGCAGCTCTATCATGTACGACACTACCGCATGGAACGTGTCTATGATGTTTGGCTTGCCAGCATTGGAGGTGGCCGAGCACATTGCCGATAATATGAGCGAATATGAGCGCCCAGCAGAGTTTGGGGTGGCGGATAAACAAGGTGCTATCGCATACATGGTTGATGGCGCTAATGATGCTGCACTCGCGTTTGCGGCTCGTTTACTTGAGTTTGGGGTTAAAGTTCGTGTGCTTGATAAGGCGGGCGTGTTTGATGAGAGAAACTTTAATCGTGGCTCTGTTGTGGTTAACAAATACGACAACGTAATGAGTGATGCCGAGCTTCTTAATGTGCTCGACACCACCGCCAAAGAGGTCAAAGTAACGGCTCTTGGTGTAACTGCCGGACTTGGGCAGGGTGATCTTCCTGATATTGGTGGTGAAAACTTTAAACTCTTGGTTACGCCTAAGGTGGCGTTTATCAGTCAAAATGGCATTGCGCCGGGGGATATAGGCTCAATGTGGCACTTGCTCGATACTGAATTGGGCATACGTCATAGTCATCTAAATCAAGAGTTGCTGTCGTTTAGTGATTTACGCCCATACAACGTGATCATTGTGCCCAGTCGTTGGTATGGAGAGCTGTCCAAAGCGAATGTCGGTGCACTCAACAAATGGGTGGAAAATGGTGGCACCCTAATCGTCAATGGTAATTCAGCTGCACAGTTGGCCGCGCAAGAGGAATTTTCGAATGTATCGTTGTTAAAGCAAAGCTTTGAAAAGGCGAAAGATTACGATCTGGCGCTCATGCGTGAATGGCAAGCAACCCAAGATGTGATTGCCAATAACAACCTCGTAAATGCACATACTGTGTCTGCAAGCTTAGACTTCCCATGGGATAAAGAAGAAAGCATTAAACCCATGAGTAAAGAGCAGTTGGAGCAATGGCATGATTGGACGGCAACGTTTATGCCCTCAGGTGCTATTTTGGCAGGACGCACAGATCAGCAACATTGGCTGAGTTATGGTGTGGATGCGCAACTACCGATTTTGGCAGGCGATGTGCCATTATTTATGGCCAAACAAGGCGTGGATGCAGTTGTGCGCTATGGCGTGATGGCTGATAACGATAAAGCACAGCAGCGTATGATTGGGTGGGCAACAGTACCAAAAGGGCAAGACTTGTATGTGCGTATGAGTGGCTTACTTTGGCCTGAAGCAGCGCAGCGTATGAGTAATACTGCTTATCTAACACGGGAGTCAAAAGGTAATGGGCAAATTATCATGTTTGCTAATATGCCAAACTTCCGCGGCGCGACCAAAGGCACGGCGAGACTATTGCTGAACGCAATAGTTTATGGTCCAGGACTAGGAGCGAGACACGTTATTAACCTCTAACTCGCTCAATAAACAATCATTAGATAAGGCGCTGAGCATGCAGTTTGCTCGGCGCCTTGTGTATTTTAGCCCGGCAAATATCACCACCATATTGGCATTTGCCAGTAAACCCCTTAAGATTTGCGCCTAGTCGTTTTTAGTGTGTACGTTGTTTTGCTTCATCTTCCCATTGGTATTTTTGACTCAGGAATAGGCGGTATATCTGTTGCTCAAGCAGTACATCAACTGCTTCCAAGTGAAGATATTATGTACATTGCTGATACAGGGTTTATGCCCTATGGCAGTAAAAGCACTGAGCAAGTACTCAAGCGCTGTGACACCATTGTGAGTCATTTTTGCAAGCAAGGCAGCAAAGCCATTGTAGTCGCCTGCAATACTGCGACGATGGCGGCAATATCAACCCTCAGAGCACGCACTGATATTCCCATTATCGGTGTGGAGCCAGGTGTCAAACCGGCTTTAGCGAATAGTCAAACGGGCATTATTGGTGTTCTTGCAACTCCCTCAACAATTGCATCATCGAGTTTTCAGCGCTTGTGTGAACGCCAATTGCAAGGTCACGGGGAAATTGTGTATCAACCGTGCCCTGAACTAGCGCCAAGCATTGAAGCGCTTAAGCTCGAGGGTGAGCACATTGAGTCTATGTTACGGCAATATACTCAGCCATTGCTCAATCAAGGCGTAGATACCCTCGTTTTAGGGTGTACGCACTATGCGTTTGTGGCAAAGGCATTGGCTAATGTCGTACCGAAGCATGTTCGTATCATTACCACAGAGCACGCGGTCGCGCGTCAGGTGCAGCGTCGTTTAGGAGAGTGCGCGCTAAAACCACACGGGCAAGGTAATATTGCGTTAATGACCTCGGGAAGTCTTGCACCATTTAAAGCGCAAGTCAGGACTTTATGGCCTGCTTTACACGATACACAATTACGTCGTTTCACTTACTAAGTTCACCTGTTATTCATCTATAACCACCTGATTTTATAGCTGTTAAGCTGGCGCTAAGAGTTGCCATATTGTCGCCATAATTGCCCTTCATTGATCCTCATTTGCTCCCACTTGTTGCCACTGTGCCTTGTTTTAATTACTTCCAAGCAAGGCGAGATACCAACCACATGCTCTCGCCATCAACCAAACCAACTGAGTAATGAAGGGTGAAGACAATGAAAAAGCAACTTTTAGCAACAGCACTTGCAACTGTGATTCTAAGCACACCAGTAATGGCAAAAGAGCAAAAGGAAATGGCCACTGAAACAGCCTGGGGAATGGGCGGCGGCGCGGCCTTTGGTGCACTGGTTGGCGGCCCAGTAGGGGCCATTGCTGGAGCTTTTGTTGGCGCGCTCATCGGCGAAAAAGAAGCCGCAGACAATACCATTGATAAGCAAGCGGTGATGCTGAGCCAATATCAGGGCACTGATGAGCAACTGCAAGATTCACTGGCGCAAAATCGCCACCTGATGGCACAAATCAATGCCTTAGAAGATGAGCAAAACCGCCTAGAGCAAGCGCGCATCGATAACTTGTTAGCGATGACTGTGCAATTTCGTTCAGGCTCCGCGACTATCGAACCCCATTTTGCTGAGCAGCTTGATCATGTGGCAATGATCCTCAAGCGCAAGCCTGATTTAAGTTTGAATCTCAATGGCTATGCCGATGTACAAGGCGACGAGCAAGCCAACTTGAGTTTGTCACAACGTCGCGCTGACGCTGTAGCAAGTTATTTGGTAAATCAAGGTGTTGCAGACAATCAGCTTTATGCTCAGGGGCACGGTGAACACCGCATTGTCGCTAATGGCAATGAATACGAAACTAACTTTTTCGACCGTCGAGTCACCTTGACTGCGCGCCCGCAGGTGCAAAGTCAAATGGCTAAAAACTAATTAGTCCATCGCGACGAGGAGCTTTTTATGTTGAGTCGTCCTAGCAAAGTGCTCACAGCGTTCGCTGTGGGCCTTTTTTCTCTCTTTATGTCTGTTGCCAGCGAAGCAAATGAGGGGCCCAAAGCCCAACTGAACTTTGAAGATGTGCAAGGCGCGCAGGTTGCCCCTGGGGTGTTGCTCAGCACCGAGGCAAAGATGAACATCACTGGGCTAATAAATCATGTGCAAGTCACTCAAGTGTTTGTTAATCGCCACCCTTTTGCGGTTAATGCCCGTTATGTGTTTCCTTTGCCAAGTGAGAGTGCCGTTCATGCCATGGTGATGACGGTCGGGGAGCGTAAAATTGTCGGCAAAATAGCGGAAAAACAACAGGCAGAGCGCCAATATCAGGCTGCAAAACGCTCTGGAAAACGTGCCGCGCTAGTCAAACAGCAACGGGCTAATATGTTCAGCTCGCAGTTGGCTAATTTGGGGCCGGGGGAGCAGGTCTCTATCACCCTCGAGTATCAAGAAATGATAGCCTTTCGTGGCGCGCAGATGAGTGTGCGTTTACCCATGACCTTTACACCGCGCTATCATCCACAGCAATTTGATGTTGAGTCTATGTCGTCGGTGTTTTCGGAGTCGCCAGAGCGTGCTCAGTTTGGCTGGTTAGCACCTAAATTTACGCCTAGAGTCAGCGAGCAGCAAAACCGCATTGAGCCGCATCGAGCGCCTCGTTTGACCTTGGATATCGACATCGACTTTGGTTTAGAGTTGGCTCAGATTCAAACCCCGCAATTTCCTGCAACTATTAGTAATCCAAGTTTTGGGCGCTATCGAGTGCATTTAACCGATGACAATATGGACCATGATTTTGTGCTCAAGGCCACGGTCGCGCCGAGTAACAAAGCACAGGCGGCATTCTTTCGCCAAAGTGCAAAAACGGGGGACTATGGGTTGTTAATGCTGATGCCGCCGAGTGAGCAATTTGCCGCTAATCAGCGCATAAACAGAGAGATCATCTTTGTGATTGATAGCTCAGGTTCAATGCATGGAAGCTCGATGGATGCGGCCAAACAAGCTCTGTTTTACGCGCTAGACAACCTCGACAGTGAAGACAGCTTTAATATCATTGATTTTGATAGCACCGCACGCTTGTTTCGCTCGCAAGCGGTGATAGCGAACGAGTTTAATCGCGCCGAAGCGTTGCGTTTTGTGTATCAACTTGATGCCGATGGCGGCACCGAAATCGCAGGTGCGCTGGAGTTAGCCCTTGATGGTAAGTACCACGATGACTATGTACGCCAAGTGGTGTTTCTAACCGATGGCAGTGTGGGTAATGAGCAAGCATTATTTGACTTAGTAAAGCGCAAGCTGGGCGGTAGTCGACTATTTACTGTGGGTATAGGCAGTGCTCCTAATGGCTATTTTATGCGTCGTGCAGCGCATGTTGGTCGTGGCTCATTCACCTTCATCAGCGACAGCTCTGAGGTAAATACGCAAATGAAGGGGTTATTCACGCGCTTGCAAAACCCTGCGATGCGTGACGTAGTGCTCAGTGGTTCAGCTGCACAGTCGCTGTCATATTGGCCGCAACCATTGCCCGATTTGTACTTTGATGAACCCTTGATGGTGGCTATCAAGCTTGAGCCGCAACACCAAGATATATATGTCGATGCCACCACTCAATATGGTCCATTGCGTTTAAATATGCCGATGCATGAGCACAGTAAAAACTACCCACAAGGGGAAGCGGTGGCTAGGCTGTGGGCAAGGCAGCAAATAGCCTCTTTGTTGCTGTATCAGCCTCATGAACAGGTCAGGCAAAAGGTATTGGATTTGGCTCTAGAGCATCAACTATTGAGTCCATTTACAGCCTTTATAGCCGTTGAAGAACAGCCGACTTCTGACGTAGCGCAACATGATGAGCAAGTAAGTAACAGCATTGCTAAAGGTCAAAGCGTGATGCGCTTTGCGCAAACAGATGGCCAATCTGTATGGCAAATGATGTTAGGCGCACTGTTGTTGCTGTTATCTGTGCTTTGGCACAGACGATATGGGAGAGGATGCTATGACTAAGTTCGCGCAGATGTATTTATATCAAACTGTTTTTATAGGTTTATTGCTGTTAGGCGCAAGCTTCTTTGCTCATGGCGCCTATATGCAAGGTAAGGCATGGTTGGCGCAACAACTCATTGAGCGAGCGTGGCAGCAAAGCGTGCAAAATCAAGGTGCGCATGTTGCGCCTTGGTACTACGCCGATACACATGTGGTAGCCAAACTTTCAGTGCCCTCACTGGCTATTGAACGCTATGTGCTATCAGGTAGTAGTGGCCGTAATTTAGCCTTTGCACCAGCACATGACTTGGCGTCGGCGCCACTCACAGAGCATGGAGGGAGTGTTATTGCGGCTCATAATGATACCCACTTTGCGTTTTTGCGCCATGTAGGTGTGGGGGATGAAATCGAGTTAACATTAAGTAATGGTAAAACTCAGCGTTATCGTGTTGATAGTAAACAGGTGGTGCATCAAAGCGAGACCGAGTTAGCCTCGCGTGATGGATTGCATCTCGTGACCTGTTATCCCTTTAACTCGCCCGTGTCAGGCACTGAGCTGCGCTTATTAGTATCGGCATCCAAGCTATCGTCGTCTTCTTCTAAATCGACTACCACAGCCTGATGGCGCTGGCTTACCATGACGCCAATAAAGACCACGCCAATACTGAGCCATTGCCATAGTGTTAATACTTCACTCAAGACGATGGCACTGAGCAGCAAAGTGAAAATAGGGATCAGGTTTGAGTAGGCGGCGGCTGTGAGCACCGATACTTTACTAATAGCGTAGTTATACATGCCGTACGCGCCGAGCGTCACAAAGGTGCCTAAGTACAGAATATGGGCAAACGCAATCGGGTCATGCTCTTGTGGCACGTCAACAAAGAATAAAAATGGGGCAAAGAATATCGACCCTGCCAAACCTTGCAAGGCGATGAGGGTCAGCGGTGAGTAGCGAGCACTCAAATGTTTAACGCTGACGGTATAAAACGCCGCGCAAACCATGGCCATAAATTCAAGCGTGTTGCCAAGCAGCGGGTTTGGTGCCTGCTCAGAGCTTGGCGATACCATAGTTAATAAAATACTTCCGCCAATACAGAGGGTAAAACCAACGATGATAGCGCGGCTAATGTGCTCTTTAAGCATGAAAAAAGCCAGCACGGCAACGATTAACGGCAAGCATGACACGATCACTCCGGCTTGTGATGCCGATGTGTACTCCATGGCATGACCTTCGAATAAAAAGTACAAGCAAGGCTCAGCTAAACTCATACCAAACAAGTACTTCCAGTCGCCACTTTGGTAGGTGAAGCGCTTTACGAAGCGCCACAAACACAAGCACACTGCGAGCGTGGTGAGCATACGCAAGAAAATAACAATTGCTGGGTCATACGCACCGATGGCGTATTTCAAAGAAATAAATGAACTTCCCCACAGGAAGGTTGCAATGATTAAGCACAAACTTGCAGGCATAGGTATAAAATTAGCTGATAACAATGTGAGCGGATGCTAGCACACTTGAATTAAATTAACTTGTTTAATCGCTCTACATTAAGGTAATAATGGGGTTTTTGGGACGTGAGGAAGGCGACGAGTGCAAACGCAAACTATCGTCATTAAATTAGGCACCAGTGTGCTGACCAATAATGGCCAAGGCCTAGATAGAGCGCACATGGTTGAGTTGGTTCGCCAATGCGTGCAATTGCAAAAGGCAGGACACCGTATTGTGCTGGTTTCCAGCGGTGCAGTGGCGGCAGGACGAGAGCTACTTGGACGCACTCCCAATAATGAAACTTTGTCACAAAAACAGATGCTGGCGGCCATCGGTCAAAGCCAATTATTGCACACATGGCAAAGTTTGTTTGCCTTATACGGTGTGCCTGTTGGGCAAATGCTGCTGACTCGCGCCGACTTGGATGACCGTGAACGTTATCTCAACGCGCGAGATACCTTACTTGCGTTGCTCAAAGAAGGTGCTGTGCCCATCATTAATGAAAATGATGCGGTCGCCACCGCGCAAATTAAGGTTGGTGATAACGATAACCTTTCTGCACGCGTTGCGGTGCTTGCAGATGCTGATAAATTGCTGTTATTGACTGACCAACCTGGGTTGTTCAGTGCCGATCCGCGCTCTAACCCAGATGCGCAGTTGATCCCTGAAATTCGTGATATTGATGACACGGTCAAGGCGCTTGCTGGTGGCAGTGGCACGGCTGTGGGCACCGGCGGTATGGCCACAAAAATTGAAGCAGCCAGTATTGCCCGTCATGCAGGTGTTGATGTGGTGATAAGTGCCGGTCATGGTGATAACGTGATAATCAATTGCCTAGAGCAGCAACTGGGTACGCGTTTTGTCAGCCTTAAAGCACCTAAAAATACTCATAAGCGCTGGCTTTTGGCGGGTCCTGTGAGCAAGGCGCATATTCATATTGATGCGGGCGCTGCAAATGCAATTCGTAAAAATGGCGCAAGTTTGCTGCTGGTGGGGATCACTGCTTTTGATGGCGAATTTCGACGCGGAGAGTTAGTGCAAGTGTTTGATACCGAGGGTAACAGTATCGGCAAAGGCGTGGCGCGCTATCACAGTGAAGAATTAGCCTTGGTTTTGGCACACCCGAATGAACCTAAAGAGCGAGTGTTGGGTTATGACAATGGCGCTATGCTCATTCATCGTGATGACTTTGTAAGCTTTCTTGATTAATTTGCGCTAGTGATACGGTGCATGCCCTGAGCGTTTGCAGTGTTTATAGCATGCACTTGTCGCTATTTTAACCGTCGTGGTACACTCTGCGCCCCAAAATAGTTAGCGATTAGAGTGTTTATGAAGTTTGTACGTTGGTTTTTAGGCCGTATCATCTTGTTTTTTAATTTCATTTTCTCACCACGCAGTAAAAAGCGTGATCCTCAAGCGCAGCAGCAATTAGATTCGCAAACCGCGAATATGGCGCTGTATCAATTTCACGCGTGTCCATTTTGTGTAAAAGTACGTCGCTCCATTAAGCGCAACGGTTTAAACATTGAAACCCGTGATGCTAAAAACGATGACAATTACCGCCAAGAATTAGCTGAGCAAGGTGGCAAAGTCAAAGTACCTTGTTTGCGTATTGAACAACAAGGCCAAGTGCAATGGCTGTATGAATCATCTGATATCGTCGCTTATCTTGATAAGTTAGCAGCGTAACAGTCAATTTTTTACCGCAATGCCGAGGGCTGCTGATTATCCGCAGTTAGTCGCCGTATTGCGGTGTTTTCCTCTACGAAACTCCCCGTCTTTGTGCTAGCATTTGCAGCAAATTTTTAGTTGCTATATGAAAGAGAAGCTAGCATGACTGAGAACAAGATTGTTCGTACCCGTGTTGCCCCGTCACCAACGGGTGATCCGCACCTAGGCACAGCCTACATTGCCCTATTTAACTATTGCTTTGCTAAGCAGCAGGGCGGTGAATTTGTATTACGTATCGAAGATACGGATCAGGTGCGCAGCACGCCAGAGTCAGAACAAGCAATCATGGATAGTTTGAAGTGGCTAGGTCTGCAGTGGGACCATGGTCCTGATGTAGGTGGCGAATTTGGCCCATACCGTCAGTCTGAGCGCTCTGACCTATATAAAAAATATGCACACCAACTAGTGGAAGAGGGTAAAGCCTTTTATTGCTTCGCAACAGCCGAAGAACTAGATGAAATGCGTGAACAGCAAATGGCAGAGGGTCTGCGTCCTAAATATGATGGTCGTGGTTTAAACCTGAGCGAAGAAGAAGTAAAAGCAAACCTAGAAGCGGGTAAGCCTTATGTCATTCGCATGAAGATCCCAGCACAGGGCACGTTCAAGTTTAATGACTACCTACGCGGTGAGATTGAGATCCCGTGGGAAAACGTGGATATGCAAGTATTGCTTAAGCAAGATGGCTTCCCAACATACTTCTTAGCGAACGTGGTTGATGATCATCACATGCAAATTAGCCACATTTTCCGTGGTGAAGAGTGGATTAACTCCGCCCCTAAGCTGTTAAAGCTATACGAAGACTTTGGCTGGCAAGCGCCGGTGCTTGGCCACTTACCACTGCTTCGTAACCCAGATAAATCAAAGCTATCAAAGCGTAAGAACCCAACGTCTATCAATTACTACAAAGAAATGGGTTTCTTGCCAGAAGCGGTGTTGAACTACCTTGGTCGTATGGGCTGGTCAATGCCTGATGAGCGAGAGAAGTTTACCCTTGAGGAGATGATTGCACACTTCGACATGAAGCGCGTTTCTTTGGGTGGTCCGGTGTTCGACATTGAAAAGCTGAAGTGGTTAAACGGTACGTGGTTACGTGAAGATTTCTCTGATGAGCAGCTGATCCAGCGTTTTGTAGAGTGGAAGTACAATGGTGCAATGCTACAGCGCATCTTGCCTGAAGCAAAAACACGTATCGATACTCTTTCTGATTTGGTTGACCTTGCTGGTCACTTTGTTGCGGGTATGCCGCACTATGACCCAGCACTACTTACCGACGGTAAAGCTGACGAAGATGTTGTGCGCCAAGCTCTGCAATTCTTTATTTGGGAACTTGAAGTATTGCGCACGTGGGAAAAGTCAGAAATCTTTGCAATCGCGAAAAAAGTAGCGACCTTCCACGAGTTGAAGATCAAAGACTTCCTTGAGCCAATTTTTGTGGCCATCACAGGTAAAAAATCATCAACATCGGTTATTGATGCGATGGAAATCTTAGGCTCTGATATGTCTCGTGCACGTTTGCGTGTTGCTCTTGAGCACATTGGTGTTTCTAAGAAGCAAGCGAAGAAGTTAGAGAAAGCCTACCGCGACTTTAACTAATACAATAGTGTTGAATATGAGCCGTCTTGTACTCAAGACGGCTTTTTTTGTGCCAAATTGTCGCTAAAGCCAACAGATTAGACCTCTCTGTGCTTAATATTTGTTACACTGCCGCGGTTTTTTTGTACTCAAGTAGAGCAAGTATGTTAGAGCAGTATTATCAAGATTTTGGCAGCCACGTATGCATCACCCGCGAGCAGGGCAGTCGTTTTGCCAAAGCCGTGGCGGATGATTTCAATCCATTGCACGATGTGGACGCGAAGAAATTCTGCGTGCCAGGTGATCTTCTCTTTTCTGTAGTACTTGATAAGTACGGCATTAACCAAGAGATGCGCTTCACTTTCGCCAGCATGGTAGATGAAGGCGTAAAGCTAGGCATGCCCGAGGGCGCAGCCCAATTCGACATTAAAGACGGTGACAAGTGTTACCTTAGCGTTGAGCGCGACGGTTTAAACAGTAAGTGTAAAACCCTGACTAACGCGTTAATAAGAAACTACGTGGAGTTCTCAGGTAAAGCATTTCCGCACGTGGTTATTCCATTGATGAGCAAACAAGGAGTTATGATTAACCCTGCACGCCCGATGATCATCTATGAATCAATGAGTATCCATTTAGATAAAATTGACGTGCAAGCCCCTGAGTTGCGTGAAGCAGAGCATGAATTTACCTTCGAAGGTAAACGCGGGAAAATCATCTTGCGCTTTGATTTGCTTGAAAATGGCGAAGTGATTGGCCGTGGTGAAAAGCACATGCTGGTATCGGGCATTCGTGAGTACTGCCAAGACACAGTTGATGCGCTTATCAGCGGCTACAACGACAAAAAAGCGTTATTAAAATCGGCATAAGTTGGACTGTCGGTGCGCCGATAATGCACGTATCCGGGCGTTGATAGATGCTAAAAGATCAATGTGAAAACATTGGCCTTTTTTGTAGGTTGGGCTTTAGCCTGACGACGCACCGCACCGCACCGCACCGCGCCAAAGCGCAAGGCTGAGGCCTTGCCACCATGCTGTTGGTGGATGCGCACGGTTATTTTGTAGGTTGGGCTTTAGTCTGACGACGCATCGCGCCAAAGCGCAAGGCTGAAGCCTTGCCTACACGCTGTTGGTGGATGCGCACGGTTATTTTGTAGGTTGGGCTTTAGTCTGACGACGCACCGCGCCAAAGCGCAAGGCTGAAGCCTTGCCTACACGCTGTTGGTGGCGTGATTGTTGTGACCTCTTGCGCACGGTTATTTTGTAGGTCGGGCTTTAGCCTGACGATGCCCCGCGTCAAAGTGCAAGGCTGAAGCCTTGCCTACACGCTGTTGGTGGCGTGATTGTTGTGACCTCTTGCGCACAGTTATTTTGTAGGTCGGGCTTTAGCCTGACGATGCCCCGCGTCAAAGTGCAAGGCTGAAGCCTTACCTACACGCTGTTGCTGGATGCACAAGGTTATTTTGTAGGTCGGGGTTTAGCATGACGACGCACCGCGCCAAAGTGCAAGGCTGAGGCCTTGCCTACACGAAACAAACATCCAAGGTCAGGATTTACCCTAAAGCGCTAGTCACTTTAAACTGGAAGATGAGAGCACTGGCAAGACTTCTGATGATTCATCGTCCAACATTGCTAACACACTCTCAAAACCATAGCATGGGGTCCATTCGAGCAGCTTTTGAGCTTTGCTGGAGTCGTATACACGGTCGAGTTGCGAGGGGAGTTGCCAACCTCTTTGCGCGAAAGCATCTGCAAGGGCAGGGCACTTTTCGGCCAGTAATACGTCGGCTTCATGATATAAGCGCGCTACATCATGGCGCGAAAAAGGTGTCTTGGCTGAGATAATGAAACGCTGGAAACCACTTAGTCGCTTTTCAATCGCGGCTTGGTGTGCGCTGGCAGCATCGCGTGCATCGATGCCACGGTTGAGTCGGTAAACAGCCATTAAATCTGCAGACTCAGGAAAACAACGCGACATTTGCAGCACGGTGACGGGCATGTTGTAGCGTAAAGCCAAAGCCTCAAGCGTGTGCTCAGCGGCTCGCTTGGTGTGATGGTAAATGCTTCTGGGTTGTGGGGTCACCTCTTCATCCACCCACCCGGCAATGCCTTGGGGAGTTGAAGCATAGCCGTATAGCGCTGTGGTACTTGTAAAAATGAAGTGTTTTACACCCAATTCAATACATCGCAAGGCAAGCTGCTCTGTGCTATCGACATTGATGCTGTGAAAAGTCTTGTTGCTAAATAACTCTACATGAGGGGCGTGCAGTGCGGCAGTATGCACGACCACATCAACATCTTTGAGAGCGCGCTTTATGAGGCGTTCATCGCGGATGTCGCCAACATAATCGGCCGTGGAGCAAGGGGTTTTGTCGATGCCGACCACGGTGAATGAGCGCATGAGCTTGATATAAATTGCGCGGCCAACTCTGCCCGCTGAACCTGTGACCAGTACCTTCATCGTTTTCACTTTAGTAGCAAGAGTGCATTATCGTTCAATTTTAGCCGCACACTTGCTGAGTAATTCATGCCAAAAATCAGCACCTTTTCGCCTCGCTAGGCGCATGTTGTTTTCGGGAATACTTTCTGGTTCATCATAACTCTCAAGCGCGTGTTCCATACTCTCTTCACGGATAATATGCAAAGTTGGGTAGGGCGCCCGGTTGGTATAATTTGCTGCATCGTCATCGGTGCTATCAGCGAACACATAATCAGGGTGGAAATGGGCAAGTTGGTATGTGCCTTCAAAGCCTTGCGCTACTAAAAGTGCGTTGGCTAAATCAATTAAGCCGAGAAAGTCATCAAAATCAGTAAAGCCCTTATCGAAGCACACTAAGGTGGTTTCAATTTCCGGATGCTGATTAAGTGCTTGGCACTGCTCTAACGTGTCCATTACCGCATCTTCGGTCTTGCTTGCAGAACTGATGTGGTATTTGATGGTGTTATTTTCCATTTCTTTGCGTGCAAAGGGACAAAAATTGTATTTCACAATGACTGAACGTACCCATTCACGCATTGCTTGTTCACATTGAGTCATCAAGATGCTCCTTTGAATAAAGACAGTGTACGGGCAATCGCACCTTGGTTTTGCTTAACCACTTCCAAGCCTTTTTGGCCCATATTCTGACGAGCCTCCTGATCTTGTAATAACGTGAATAATTCGTTTGTGAGTGAGTGTTTATTTACATAGCGCGCACCGCCATGTTGGATAAGTGCAGGGTAAACATGATCAAAATTGAAGGTGTGCTCACCGCTCAATACCGCCACCCCATGGGCGCACGCTTCGAGGGGGTTGTGTCCACCGCGGGTAACTAAGCTGCCACCAATAAAGGCAACATCTGCTGCGCCGTACAGCATGGTCAGCTCACCCAAGGTGTCGGCTAACAATACCGCCTCACCTTGGTGTGCGCCCTCACTTCTGCGGCTAAATGATACCTTCATCTGGGTGAGTAACTGCGCGACTTTATCAAACTGCTCTGGGTGGCGGGGGGCGATAATAAGCACAGCATCAGGCAAGGTTTCACGCAGTTGCTGGTGCGCTGCGACTAATAACTCTGGCTCACCCGGGTGAGTTGACCCTGCAATCCAGATAGGGCTTTGATTGAGGCTCTCTTTTACTGACTTTGCCTGTGCTTGTTGTGCGTCAGTCACCTGAATATCGAATTTAATTGAGCCAGTTACCTGTAGTTTGTGCGGCGCAAGGCCAAGATCAATAAAACGCTGGCCATCGTCATGATGATGACAAGCCAGTACATCGATATCGGTCAAAATAGCACGAGTGAGTGGCGCGACTCGGGCATAGCCCTGTGCGGATTTGGCTGACAATCGAGCATTAATCACTAGCGTATTTAATCGGGCGCACTTTGCTTGATGTAATAAATTGGGCCACAACTCGGTTTCAATAATGGCAAGGGTTTTAGCTTGGCTGCGACGAACAAAGCGCCTTTGCGATAGCGGTAAATCAAACGGCATGTAGCATACGTTTACGCGCCCGGATGCAATTTCTTTATTAAATAAGGTGTCAATTTGCTCGCGGCCTGTTGGCGTGTTTGTTGTCACCACAAGACGGTATTCGCTTGTATCGATGAGTAAGGCTTTAATTAACGGCGCGGTAGCAAGCACCTCTCCTACTGAGGCGCAGTGCAAAATGATGTCGCCTGTTGCATGGGAAAAGCCAAATCGTTCTTTAAAGTAGCGGCGGTAACCGGGGTTCTTGCGTCCACGTAAGCCATACAAATATAGCCACACAAGTGGCATTAATAATGTGAGAATGAGGGAATAAAAAAAGCGTGAAATCAAAGCAAATCCACGAGTTGTTAGCAAAGTCTAAGTGTAACCTGAGTCATGCTTGAAGCCAAAGCTTTGCACCAGTATTACAATTTAAAAGCTGAGGAATGAATATGAATTTGTTACTATTTATGCCATTACAACAAGGCGCTAGGAATGCAAATGAAAGGATATAAGCTCGCCAGCACATTGGTTGCAGGCGTTTTACTGTGTGCTGCAACGTCACACGCTTTAGCAAAACCAACGGCTTATCTGCCAATTGGTTATGACGTTAATCTTGAGCAGCAAATTGACCGTATGTTTGTAAAAACTACGGGCACGCCAATGGCCAAGCCATACCGATTTTCTGAAATCAATAAAGCACTTGGTAAGCTCAAAACACAGGATCCCGCGCTATATCATTCTATTTCAAACAAAATCGCGCGTTATCGCAGTAATGATGCCGTAACACGTGTGGGCGCAACCTTGCGCTACGAGCATGACAAAACCACTGCGCTTGCTAACCAACGTGGTTTAACCACAGATGAGTGGGGGCAAGTGATGTTTGAGGGCATTTGGCGTCCAAATAATGCCATGCTAATGCAGGTGGGCTTGGAATATCGTGCCGAGGCGGGCGATGTCGTACCTTATAACACCTTTGTTGCTATTGCTGGTGAAGACTTGCAGCTCAACCTGGGTTACAAAGAGCATTGGTTCTCGCCGTTTAAAACAGCTGGGCAAATGGTCTCGACCAACGCTAAAACATCACCTTCAATTTCACTGGGCATGGTGGCGCCGGCTCACAACTGGTGGAACTTTGATTTTGAACTGTACTACCTTGAACTTGAGTCGGTTAAAGAAGGTATTCTGTATCAAGGACAGTGGTACGATGGCAGCCCTCGCGTGGCAGGCACCCATATTAGTTTCGAACCGCTAGAGGGGTGGAAGGTGGGTCTTAATCGCATCATGCAATTCGGTGGTGGCCCGCGTGAAGTCGGATTTAGTGATGTAGTCGATGCCTTTTTCGACCCAGCTGGCAGTGATAATAGTTACTCAGAGCAAGAGCGAGATACTGAGCTGGGCGACCAGCTAGCTTCTGTAACGTCAAGTTTTTACTTCGATTGGGGTATGCCTACCGAGTTGTATTTTGAATACGGTGGTGAAGATACGCAAGGTGGTACAAATACCAGTTTAGGTAATCAAGTCACCTCGTTTGGGGTCTATTTGCCGGAACTCACCTCGAGCATTAGTGCGCGTTATGAATACAACAAGTGGAAAACAGCATGGTATACCAATAGTTTATACCGCTTTGGTAACACCAATGACGGTTTTGTCTTCGGTCATTATGCTGCTGATAGACGGGTGTTTGGTGATGGTGTGCCAGCCCAGGTGCATGCCCTTGTTGTTGATTATCAACAAGATATGGACTCACTGTGGCAGGTAAAACTGACCATGCAAGATAATGAGTCAGCGCTTTACACCGGCTCGCAAGAGCTGCAACTGCTTAATAGTCAGGTTATCGACGGCTATCGAGTGGAAACGCAAATCACCTATGGTAAAGATGTTTTTGACGAAAGTTATGGTCATGCATCGCTATCACTGTATTGGTAACGGGCAGCGCTACTTAGGCATTAGCTAGCAGAGCTAATGCCTTATCTGCTACATCTTGAGCGTTTATTGAGTCCACGCGTTTACCGCCAACAAGCACCTCTCCGGGTCCAAGAGGACGCCATTGTCTGGCTTTTTCACGTATCAGTGCCACAGCAGGCACACCTAAACTAGCCGCCAGATGCATGATTGCCGTCTCGACACTGATCACCAGCCGAGCCTGACTCATCATGGCAGGCAACTGATAAAAATGCTGTTGAGCGCTGAAAGTCACTATGGTGATGTCCTGCAAATCAGCGCGTTGTATTTGCTCTTCAAGCAAAGCAAGCTGCTCTGAGGGGGCATTGATCACAAATTGCAGTTGCGGGTCTTTTACATGCATTGCACGAATGCATTCCAACACTTGCGAAAATTGCCAATCGCGTTTTTGGGTTGTCGATAAATGGTTAATAAATACCAAGTTATCTGAGTTTGCAGACGCTTTTGCATCATCCAAATAATGCTGAGGCACCGATAAGTGCTGAAAAGGCGAGCTTGGCGCAGGTATTTCAATCAAGGCGCTAAAATGATGTTGGTAAAAATCACTAATGTGATCAAATTGATTACTCGGGGTGATAGCAAGGCTCGCGTTCAAAGCGTTGATTTTGCCTTTATGGAAAATACGCTTCAATCCGCGCACACCATGAGCTCCGCAAGCGAGATTTGCACCGGCAATGTCACGAGCAAACTGGCAGAAGCGTTCACTGCGTTGCGTGGCAATGAAAAAGACGATGTCATAATTGGCTGATTTGGCCTGTTCTAACTGAGCCTGGCGTTGCTGAGGTGAGCTAGGGTTCGCATACACAGTGCCCACATTTGGCTCGCTTTCAAGCCATTGGCTAAGAATTTGATTACGTCCAGAATGCCACGTTTTGTGATGGTCACGACAATCATCAAACCATATATCAATGCGTAAATGAGGGTAGGTGTTAGCAAGCTGCTTGAGAAACACTCCTTGATAAATATAGTCACCTAACGCTAAGTGGCTCATATAAAGCACACGTTTTGCATTGTTGAGCTTCGCTGCGCTGATTAAGGGGCTACTTCCATGCATTGACACTTATCAAGGCCTAATTAGATGATTGACGAACTTAGCAATGATAGCAAAGAGCCAAGTCTATTGGCAGCGCAACAGTGTGATAAAAACGTTATCATCTTCTGGTTATTGCTAGAATTGAACACTAAACAAACACTTTTTGCTTGTTACGGTGTTTTTTAAGGAGCGTGTTCTGTGATGGCGGTAACATCAGGACAAAAACGTGCAATTATAAAAACTCTTTGGAATAATGCCGTTAAAACTCGCGAATGAGGAAAAACAATGGTCAATACTGACAATGCAGCAGCTACTTACTTTGAGAGCCTAGCTCGCCACCGCGCTCTTTTTGAAACTATGGACAACTATCAAGATGAAGCAGCAGCGCTGCTAAATCAATGCCACAAAACGCTACAAGCGGGTGGCAAAGTTATTTGGTTTGGTAATGGTGGCAGTGCGGCGGATGCTCAGCATTTAGCGGCGGAGTTTGTAGTGCGCTATAAAGCAGAGCGAGGGCCATTGGCATCAATCGCGCTGACTACGGATACGTCGATTCTTACCGCACACTCTAATGACTACCACTTTGATACTGTATTTGAGCGCCAAGTTCAGGCTCTGTGTAAGCCACAAGACTTAGTCATTGGCCTAACCACTTCGGGTACCAGTGCAAACATCAATTTAGCATTGGCTGCTGCTAATGAGATTGGTGCCTACACAGTTGCATTGACAGGTCGTGAGGGTGGTACGGTAAAAGACATAGCTAAACTGCCGATTATCATTGCTAATGATGAAACTGCGCGTATTCAAGAGGCGCATATGTTTATCGGTCATTGGCTCTGTGAAGCGCTTGATTTCCTAGTTGCGGAGTAATTCATGGATTTAGGCTTACTAAAACATTTAAACAAAGCCAAAGTATTGGTGGTTGGCGATGTTATGCTTGACCGCTATTGGCATGGCGACTCAGGTCGTATTTCACCTGAAGCACCGGTGCCTGTTGTAAAAGTAAATCAACTGGAAGATAAAGCCGGTGGTGCTGCAAACGTGGCTAAAAATATTGCCCGTTTAGACGGGCAAGTTGGCTTGTTGGGCCTCATTGGTGAAGATGAGAGTGGGCAAACGCTTGAGCGCATATTGGCCGAAGAGAAAATAGACTCACAACTAGTAAATGTTGTTGAGCTGCCTACCATCGCAAAAATGCGCGTGATCAGTCGCCACCAACAAGTGGTACGCCTAGATCAAGAAGAACAATTTTCTAAAGAACACTCACAACTCCTACTTAATCGCTTAGAGCGCGTGGTAGATGAATACGACTTTATTCTTTTCTCTGATTACAACAAAGGTTCATTGACTCTGATTGAAGCGATGATCCGTGTGGCCAAAGATGCTGGGAAAACCGTGTTGGTTGACCCTAAGTCACCACATTTAAGTTTGTATCGTGGCGCTGATTACATCACTCCTAACTTGAATGAATTCAAATTAGCGGGCGGGGATGTAAGCTCAGAGCAAGCACTTACCGAAAGTGCCCGTGGGCTTATTAAAGAGGCGGGCATCGGCAATATGCTACTTACACGCTCAGAGCAGGGCATGTCATTGATCAGTGCCACACAAAAGCATGACTTTGCAGCTCAGGTGCGTGAGGTAAGTGATGTTACAGGTGCTGGTGATACAGTGATTGCTACGCTCACTGTGATGCTTGGTGCGGGCATGACACCAGCAGATGCTGTGGAGCTTGCAAATATTGCTGCGGGCATCGCTGTAAGCAAACTTGGCGCTGCTACCGTATCCCCAGAAGAGCTAAGCCGCAAGCTTGGGCAATACCTTCGCGAAAACGGCGAGCACTATCAAACCCCATTTGATTCTGTGTTACAACACATTGAATTTGCTAAGCATAATGGTGAAACAATCGTGTTTACCAATGGCTGTTTTGATATTTTACACGCCGGTCACGTTCGTTACCTTGCACAAGCAAAGGCGATGGGAGACAGGCTGGTTGTAGGTCTTAACACCGATGATTCAATTGCCCGTTTAAAAGGCCCTGAGCGCCCAATTAACCCGCTAGATGAGCGTGCAATGGTGCTCAGTGCATTGGCGTCAGTAGATTGGGTTATCCCATTTGGTAAAGAAGAAGAGAATGACACGCCTGCGAAGCTGATTGAACAAATTAGCCCTGACATTCTTGTTAAAGGGGGGGATTATAAGGTGGAAGATATCGCAGGCGCTGACCATGTACTGCGCCATGGTGGCAAAGTAGAAGTCTTGGAATTTCTCAACGGCTGCTCAACATCGAATGTGATCAGTAAAATCCGCTCTTAAATTTCACTTCTGGCCTATCAGTCAGCCATTGCTCGCTGATAGGCTTTCTCTAGTGTTTGCCAGTCTTGCGTTGACCAATGAAAGTGAGGTTGTCGCGTAGCCTCTTTGACAAAACTGCGTTGTAATCGCGCCATGTTTTGTTGTTGCCATTGGGTGTTCGCCGGGCGAATTTCACCACGATCAAAATCGATAACATGCACCTTGTTTTGCTTATCAAATAAAATGTTATTGATATTTAAATCAGCATGATAGACACCCGATTTGTGGAACTGAGCAATCGTCACACCAATCTCGGTGATGGTGGTTTCGTCCAGTTGCTCTGCTACGAGTCGCTCGCACAAGCTCACAGCTCCCTCTAAAGCACGAGTGATGATGTCCCCGCGGTAAATAAGCCCCGACTTTTGTACCATTGCAGCAATAGGTTCAACCACAGGTAGGCCTTGTTGATACAAAGTGCACATCAATGAAAACTCTTGATAAACACGGGTATTTCTCATTGATGTATAAAGATACTCATCCCGCAATACCTTACCCACTAAACCACCGCGCCAGTAGTGACGCAGCACCGCTTTTAACTCTTTATGTGCAAAGAAATAGGCTGTTGCACGTCCGGTTTTTTGTGCGAATACTTTATTTTGGTCAAGCCAAAACTCTGGATTAAACCAATTGGCATCAACCGCCAGAGGGTTACCGTCTCGGGTGAAAAGCGTTTGCGTTGAACTAAGGGGAGTGAGCTGCATGAATAATAGCAATGGGTGCACAATAGGCTCAGTGTAACGTTTTTCATAACGACGATAAACTCGTTAAACACATAACTTGCAATGCGCTGGCGTTGCTTTAACATTTGCTGCAGTTTTTTGCTTTAGGAACTCCCCCGTGCAACTTTGCTCAGTCCAGTCTATTTGTGTACTTCGCCTCTCTGCTATTGGTGATGTGTGTCATGCGGTTGCAGCCGTGCAAGCGATCCAACGGATTCACCCCAACGCTAAAATCACCTGGATTATAGGTAAAGTGGAAGCCATGTTACTGAACGGCTTACCGGGTGTTGAGTTTGTTGTATTTGACAAAAAACAGGGCAAAAAAGCGTTTAAAGCCCTGCGTGAAGCACTCAAAGGGCAGCAGTTTGATGTGCTACTAAATATGCAAGTTGCATTTCGTGCCGGGTGGGCAAGTCGGGCTATCAACGCCAAGGTTAAATTAGGTTTTGATAAAGCTCGTTCGAAAGAATTGCATAGCTTGTTCATTAACAAGCGCATTGAGCCTAAATCGCAGCCGCATGTGCTCGAAGGTTTTATGCAATTTGCACAGCAATTGGGTGTTAGTGACTTCACGCCGCACTGGCAACTTCCGTTGAGTGACAGTGACCATCAAAAAGCGGCTGAACTTGTTGGTGATGACGCTGAGCCTTTGTTAATTATTAGTCCTGCAGCGAGTAAAGCTGAGCGTAACTGGTTGCCAGAGCGCTATGCGGCAGTGGCAAATCATGCTCTTGCCAAAGGTTTTAAGGTGGCGATAACGGGCGGTCCAACAGACATGGAGCGGGACCTTAGTGCAGCCATTTTAAGTCATTGCCAAGGCGAGGTAATGAATCTTGTTGGCAAAACAAGCTTGAAAGAACTTACATGCGTACTTGGCTTAGCTACCGTGGTGGTTGCTCCTGACACGGGGCCTGCACATATGGCTGTGACGCAAGGTACGCCGGTTATTGGTTTATACGCCCATTCTAACCCCAAGCGTACGGGCCCTTATCCTTATCAAGATTATGTGGTTGAAGTGTACAATCAGGCGGTACTTGAACAACATGGTAAACCTGCACACGCGTTGCCATGGGGTGTACGTGCTAAGGGGCAATTAATGGATCGCATTCAAGTTGATGACGTTATAGCCATGTTCGATAAAGTAGTAAGAGAACATAGATTATGAGTAATAAAGCGGTTTTCCTTGATAGAGATGGGGTGATCAATGTCGATCACGCTTATGTCCACAAGCCAGAAGATTTTGAGTTTATCGACGGTGTGTTCGAAGCCTGCGCAGCATTTTCTGCGATGGGATATCGTTTGATTGTGGTCACCAACCAATCGGGAATTGCTCGTGGTTATTACACGCAAGAGCAATTTGCGCAGCTAAGTCAATGGATGAAGGCTCAGTTTGCCGAGCACGGCGTGACGATTGATGCAATTTATTATTGTCCGCACCACCCCGAAAAGGGCCAAGGTATCTATTTAACTCAGTGTGATTGTCGCAAACCTGAGCCAGGTATGTTGCAACAGGGTATAGAGGCATTTTCCCTAGACCCGAGCCAATGCGTGATGGTCGGAGACAAGCACGGCGATATGATTGCTGCGAAGCGCTGTGAAATCGGCACGAAAGTGTTGGTGCGCAGTGGTCAGACTTTTTCTGAAGATGCTTTACAAGATGCTGATTTCGTTTGCGATTCACTAGCCGAAGTACCACAAATTATCAATTCGTAAATATCTATGCTCAGTGTCGGCATTTTTATCTGGTCAAACCCATCCCACAAACAATGCAATTGTTGCGCGAACCTTTTACAATAGCGCTAAATTTTAAGATTCATGGAGCAATGGCCGTGCGTGTTGCTCCAAATACCTGTTCAAGTATCGGAGAAATTTATGAGAGCCTCTGCGTTTTATACCCAGTTGCAGGCGCAAATCGAGCAAGTAAAGGCGGACGGTCTTTATAAGAGCGAGCGCATTATTACCTCACAGCAACAAGCTGAAATCGAAGTGTCCAGTGGTGATAAAGTAATTAACTTTTGTGCTAATAACTACTTGGGCCTAGCGAATCATCCTGAGCTTATCAAAGCAGCGCAGCAAGGTTTAGCTGATCACGGTTTTGGTGTGGCGTCTGTGCGCTTCATCTGTGGTACGCAAGACATCCATAAAACTCTTGAAGCTAAAATTAGTGACTTCCTAAAAACAGAAGACACCATTTTGTACTCGTCATGTTTTGACGCCAACGCGGGTTTGTTCGAAACAATCCTAGGCGCAGATGATGCAATTATCTCAGACTCTCTCAACCACGCTTCTATCATTGATGGCGTGCGTCTGTGTAAAGCAAAGCGTTTCCGTTATGCAAATAACGACATGGCTGATCTAGAAAAACAATTGATCGCGGCGGATGAAGCGGGTGCTAAAACTAAATTGATCGCAACTGACGGCGTGTTCTCAATGGACGGCGTGATTTGTAATCTTAAAGCCGTATGCGACTTGGCAGACAAGTACGATGCGCTAGTGATGGTTGATGATTCACACGCAGTGGGCTTTGTTGGTGAAAATGGCCGTGGTACCGCTGAATACTGTGGCGTAATGGACCGTGTAGACATTATCACTGGTACTTTAGGTAAAGCGCTAGGTGGCGCATCAGGCGGTTATACATCAGGTAAAAAAGAAATTGTTGAGTGGTTACGTCAACGTTCTCGTCCTTATTTGTTCTCAAACTCATTAGCACCATCAATCGTGACAGCCTCTATTAAAGTGCTAGACATGCTAGCTGATGGCAAAGAGTTGCGCGATACACTGTGGTCGAATGCGGCGTATTTCCGTGAACAAATGGAGGCAGCAGGCTTCACCTGTGCAGGTAAAGATCATGCAATCATCCCTGTAATGCTTGGTGATGCTAAACTTGCAGGACAAATGGCTGATAAGCTTCTTGCAGAAGGTATCTATGTGACAGGTTTCTCATTCCCTGTGGTACCTAAAGGCCAAGCACGTATTCGTACACAAATTTCTGCTGCCCACACTAAAGAGCAGCTTGATAAAGCAATTGCAGCCTTTACTCGTATTGGTAAAGAGCTGGGCGTTATTTAAGGAGCGCATTGATGAAAGCATTATCAAAACTTAAAGCCGAAACGGGCATCTGGATGACCGATGCCCCAAAACCTGAAGTGGGTCATAACGATCTGCTTATAAAGATCCGTAAAACCGCTATATGCGGCACCGATGTGCACATCTACAAATGGGATGAGTGGGCGCAAAACACAATTCCTGTGCCGATGGTTGTTGGCCATGAATACGTGGGTGAAGTGGTTGATATGGGCCAAGAAGTGCGTGGTTTTGAGATTGGCGACCGTGTTTCAGGTGAAGGTCATATTACCTGTGGTCATTGCCGTAACTGTCGTGCAGGGCGTGTACACTTATGCCGTAACACCATCGGTGTGGGTGTAAACCGTGAAGGGAGTTTCGCCGAGTACCTAGTGATCCCTGCATTTAATGCCTTTAAGATCCCAGACAATATTCCAGATGAATTGGCGTCAATCTTCGACCCGTTCGGCAACGCGGTACACACAGCATTGTCTTTCGATTTAGTGGGTGAAGATGTGCTGATCACAGGTGCGGGCCCAATTGGTATTATGGCGGCGGCTGTGGCCAAGCATGTTGGTGCACGTAATGTTGTGATCACTGATATTAATGAATACCGACTTGAACTGGCATCAAAAATGGGCGCAACGCGTGCTGTGAATGTTGCCAATGAAAAGCTTGAAGATGTAATGAAAGAGCTGGGTATGACAGAAGGCTTCGATGTGGGCCTAGAAATGTCAGGTGTACCCGTTGCGTTCAATTCAATGCTCAATAACATGAATCACGGTGGCAAAATTGCCATGCTCGGTATTCCACCTTCGGACATGGCGGTTGATTGGAATCAGGTTATTTTTAAAGGTCTGGTTATCAAAGGGATTTATGGCCGTGAAATGTTTGAAACCTGGTATAAAATGGCGAGCTTGATTCAATCGGGTTTAGATATTTCACCCATTATTACTCATGAATTTAAGATTGATGACTTCCAAGAAGGCTTCGATACGATGCTGAGCGGTCAATCTGGTAAAGTGATCCTAGACTGGGCATAATCTTAAAAGCTGAGCTTTATTAAGGCGGCTTTGGCCGCCTTTGTTGTATTTAATCGTAGTTAACACGGGGCATTATGGCTTACAAACATATTTCGGTGGCGCAAACCAAAGAGCTGTTAAACAATGAAAACGTTGTGATTGCAGATATTCGCGACCCAAACTCTTTCGCCGCGGGTCACATTCCTACTGCTGAGCATTTAAGTAACAGTAATATCGGTGAATTTATGCTGCACAAAGAATATGATCAGCCCATTATCGTGGTGTGCTATCACGGTATAAGTTCGCAAGGAGCTGCTGGCTACTTAGCTGAGCAGGGCTTTGATGATGTGTACTCAATGGATGGAGGATTTGATGCATGGGCGAGACAATTCCCGGACATGGTAGAGAAATGATTGAGCTTGGCAGCACCAACAATGTGCGAGCGGCACAGGGGTTTGTTGATTACATTGGTACTCATGGTTTTCGTGGCGCATTAAAAGCGGGTGAAAATGGCCATGTGATTATTGGTGTTGCACCAGAGCACTTCCATCAAGTGCAGCCATTATGGCAAGAGTTTCAGAATCAGCCTGAACACCCTCGATACCTTGATGCAGCGTGGGAAACTGGGCGAACTGATTCGGGCTTAGTATATGGTGGGCAAAAGCTAAATTTAGTATCACGTTTCAATAAGTTAAGCTTACTGGTTAAAAGCATTAGTATTGCTAGTATCATTATTTATGCGCTGTTTTTACTGGGGCAGTTCAGTGATATTTTCCCTATATTACAATTCAAAGCGCATCAGCCACTCTCTTGGTTAACACCTTCTATTGTGCATTTTTCAGCCATTCACCTGATTTTTAATGTTCTGTGGTGGCTCACATTGGGCCCTGCTATTGAACAGCAAACGTCAAAAGTAACCTTGTTGAGCGTGTTTATTATTGGCTCCGTAGTCAGTAGTTGGGCACAGTTTTTAATGGTGGGGCCAAACTTTGGCGGCTTGTCTGGTGTCGTCTATGCGCTTGTAGGCTTTTGCTGGATTTACCCATACCTTGCTAAAACACCGATGATGCTGAGTAAAAGCATGATTGGCTTTTTATTACTGTGGCTCGCGTTTGGCTTTACCGACATGCTCATACCTATGGCCAATTGGGCTCACCTTGGAGGTTTAGCAAGCGGGATGATAATTGCGGTAGTTATGGCCCTTGGTGGGACAAAAAAAGCGACTTAATCGTCGCTTTTTTAATGTGATTCTATCATTAATGATAGAGGTACTTGGTAAAGAGCACGTCGCGTACTATGTTGTTGCCCGTCTCTTGCTGCAATAAGCTTTTCAGACGCTCATTACATTTTTGGCGTATTTCTTCTCGGCCCGTCAGGCTTTTGATCTTTTCTTCAGGCTCTTGGGAGAGGATCTCGACAATGGCATCTCTTAGTAATGGCATGTGGTGCTCAACAACTGTAATGTTGTTGACGTCCTCTAGCATCAAATCGACAGTGACACGTACATACCCTAATTTTTTACTGGATTGACTGATATAGTTGGCAACAATATCAGGCTCAAAACCATAGTAACCAACCTCGGCGCGGGCATGGGTGGGGGCAAAAGTAATGATAAAAAGAAGTACGGCGATTGTTGTTTTTAATGCAAAAGACATAAGGACGTAAGTATCTATATAAACAGAGATATCTCTATCTTAGCTTGCTTAGTGAATTATCGTCTAGGTTTATCATGTAATGAATTGCTGATATGTGCGTGTTGAAAAGTGATGCGCACGGCACGACATACCGGTACTGCAACTTTTACAACACATCTTTAGCCTAAACGTTAGCAGTGGTATGATCGCGGCGTGTTTAATCATCAATTGAGTAGTTCTTTTGTCCACATATCCGTTGTCGCTTGAGGCTAATTGGCAAGACGCAGAGAACGTCACCTTGGCTGCATCATTAGCCGATTGGCTCAAAGAGCCACACTCTTTGACTAAAAGGCTCAAATCTCAATGCCAGCATTTTGCTGTAGAGGTTATCAGCGAGCAAGTGCTTGATGCCAAACAATACCGCAGTGAATTATTTGACCCGCAGTCGGCGCACGTGCTGGTTCGTGAAGTTATTTTATTTTGCGATAACCAACCTATGGTGTATGCCCAAAGCTGGATCCCCGAACAAAGGGGGACCCACCCAAGTGTCGATTTAAGTCACTTAGGTGATAGGCCTTTGGGTGAGGTGATATTTCAGGACCCTCAGTTGTGTCGAGAGCAATTAGAAGTGGCAGATTTCACGGCTAATGACGATCTCACAAGGTTATGTAAAAGCTTTAATTTGCCTACTCAGCCCATGTGGGGCAGACGCAGTCGCTTCAATTTAACGGAGCAACATATTATGGTATGTGAAGTTTTCTTGCCCGGAGCGTACCCCTACTTATGAAATTAGCCCCTTTGCAGTGGTGTAACTGGCCTTATTACAAGCAATTAATGCGTACAGATAAGCCCATTGGTACATTCTTATTATTGTGGCCAACACTCTGGGCTTTGTGGCTGGCAGGTGCTGATTGGCCGCCCATCGATCTTGTCGCGATTTTTACGGCTGGGGTATTTGTCATGCGCAGCGCTGGCTGTGTGATTAATGATTTTGCTGATCGAAAAGTCGATGGCGCCGTGGCGCGTACTAAAGGGCGCCCTTTGGCTGCGGGTAAGGTGGTTGCGGGCGAGGCACTGAGTTTGTTTGCCTTGCTTATTGTTATCGCCTTTGCATTAGTGCTATTGCTGAATTGGCAAACCATCTTGTTTTCGTTTGCTGCGCTTGCTTTAGCTGCGTGTTATCCGTTTATGAAGCGCTACACTCATTTTCCTCAAGTGGTGTTAGGCGCAGCCTTTAGTTGGGCCATTCCAATGGCTTATATGGCTACTATTGAGACTTTACCATTGCAGGCGTGGCTTATATTCATTGCAAACATACTGTGGACGGTGGCCTACGATACCCTCTATGCAATGGTCGATAGAGATGACGATGTGAAAGTGGGAATTAAATCCACAGCTATTTTGTTTGGCCGATACGATCTACTAATAGTGAGCATCTTGTATGTATTGTTTGTTGCTATTTTGGCGTACATTGGTGTGAGCACTGCGGCGTTTTGGCCATATTGGCTGGGGCTAGGCACCGCTTCTTTGCTGTTAATAAAACAAGTATTTCACTGTCGTACGCGTGACAAAGAAGCATGCTTTAAAGCATTTTTGAACAATCACTACGTGGGCATGGTTATCTTTTTTGGACTGGCGATTAGTTTACTGTAGCGCTGTAAATTGAGCGCCGATTTAGCTCGGCGCCCATCGTCATTTGGGTGGATCTATAATGCCGCCGATTGATGCATTCTTTCTGAACCATCCGGCAATGGAAAAGCGCTCTTCTTTGGCAGGTAACACCTCATGGATGAAGCGTTCACTTTCAAAGACCACTAAAGTACCAGCGCGTGGTGACACTCGCTGCAGCACTTCTTTCGATCTTGGTTTGTAGATAATTAATTCCCCACCTTCACTGGGCGTATTTAAGTAATAAACAGTGGTTATCACTCGGTTTGAGCGCCCTTTAAATGCATCGTAGTGCTTCTTGTAGAAATCACCTACTTTGTAATAGGCAAAGTGGCATTCGTAATCAAATAAGCCAAGAAAGAATTGTCTATTTATTAGTTGTCGCAAGCTCTCCATCACACACAAGTAATCGCGCTCCGATTGACACTCGCCACTGAACCACAAAGTCTTGTCTTTGCGAATGTCATTGTTGAGTTGTAATTCACTATCTCGGCCTATTGCCGCAGGGGAAAATTTACTTAGCTGCGTGCGTGCGGTTGTGTAAAGTTGCTGAGTAAGCCCAGGTTCCATCGCCTGTTCAATAATCGCGTATCCTTGGTTATAAACATCCTCCAAGATACGTTCAAATAGCAATTCTGTGTTCACATAGGTAGGTCTGAAATTTAGGGTGGCCAAGTATACGCCCTAATAGTAAAACCCGTGAACAAAAATTCACTGTATCGGTATTATTTTTAAGCGGACAAGGTCGTGCCCGTGAATAATGACACTAGGTTGTTCACATGCACATTATCTGCTGTGTGTTCACCTGTTTTAATTATGAGGTCATTACTGACTTGAGGTGCTTGCTCAAATGTTATTTGCACAAGCTCGTCGTGGAGCTCGATTCTTTCTAAGTGCTCAGGTGTTGCAATGGCTATGGCATTGCCTTGGCGTACATAATTAATAATTTCGTTAATACTGCCCAGACGAATGTCGTTCGATTTGTGCATTTCCTTTACCGCTTCTTCTAGTCGCGCCTGCAAGCTAAGAGTTTGAGAAAAGCACCCAAGTAAAGGGCAGTGTTGCAAGGTTATAGTGCTGACACTTTGGGTCGCAGCAAGAGGGTGGCTATTGTGCACAAATATCACTAAACCGTGAGTAAAGTGTGCTCTCATTGCGCCATCTGTTGCGGTGTTTTTATTTATGTATAGGTCGATATCGGCGTTTTGTAGCAGGGTGTCCAGCACATCTTTAGAGTACAAGCGCATGTTCACTTTTACATCCGGATGACGAGCCATAAATTGTGCACATAATGACACTTGTTCAACTGCTGCAAATGTGTAGCCGATAGTCACGTTTTGACTATCGTTTAATTGGAGGTTGTCTAAATGTTTGCGGGTATCGTGATAACTCTCAAGAGTATTCTGACAAAACTTCAAGAAACGTTCACCTTCTCGAGTAAGCACTACAGAACGAGTAGAGCGGCTTACTAACTGGTGGCCGACTTCTTCTTCAAGTGTTTGAATGCTACGAGTCAGAGCTGATGTACTGATGTTTGTCTGCTCCGCTGTTTGACGAAAGTGGCGCAGCGAACCCAACGCTAAAAATTGCTTTAACTGTTCAAATCGCACTTTTAAGTCCTTTTAATTATATGTGCTTCGTGGTGAAGTTTTGCTGTTCCCAATAATACTACATCACACAGTATAGATTCAACGTACATTCCATTGGTATTGCATAGATAAGTTAAAGACATGGACGAACCATGTCATTGCGTCTTTTTGATTCGTGAATAATCACCAAAGAAGATTAATTTATGTTTATGGCTTTTTTCTCCAATTTTACGGTGACGATTATATTTTATCTTGTACCTATTATAAGTAATTTTTAGGTCAGTTTAATTACTTCTTTTGACCTATGGACTCAAGCTCAATTTCAATGGCATCACAAGAGATACGTATTTCATATAACGACGTTAGCAAAGAGATAATTAATGCGACTAAACTGGCACCAAATAATCCTGTTCCAACAAGGGGAATTTCAACAAATAAGGCGAACATAGCCAGAGTGCAAAACAAAAATGAAGCGACCCCCCAGCCTTGCATTGTACGTATCAAACGTATGCGTTTCCCTAGGTTATCTATCTGTTTGGTGACAAAGGGGCGCACCTGATCGCCCTCACGTGCATTTAGCTCTCTAATTAATTGCGCCAATACTAAAAAGCGGTTGGTATACGCTAAAAGTAGTAGAGATATAGCAGGGAATAATAGAGCTGGAGTGGTTAATGTCATCTTATTTCCATCATTTAGGTATATAATTAGAGAATGTTAACTATAAGCTAGACATTTTTACAATTTGCAGGCTTAATATTAACAATTTTGCTCGTCGACCTGAAAGTAAGGTAAAAGGCGAGATTAATCAAGCATCTGTAGGTGCAAGTAGTCGCTTAGAATTAGCTGATAAAAGTAATAAAAAAGGCTATGCAATAGGGGGAACAATGGCTATCAATAATGGTAAACCTCACCATGATGAGGCACCAGATAAATTGGCGCATGAGTTCGCGCACCAGTGCGCAAGTTTATTAAACGTTGAGCCAGAGCAGTTAACCAAAGCCTTGGTTGAGTCATCTCGCGATTCGCAAATGAACCAGTTAGTGTCACAGCTGAGCCAACAGTTGAACGTGGCCTTGGTTGCCGCCCAGCTTAGTCATCAAAGCGATGCGCCTAGTGCTCAAGCTCAAGAATTACAAGCGGAGTTAGCTGCGTTAAAAGAAAGATACGCAAAGCAAAACAAGCAACTTCTTGAAGCACAACAAGAAAACGCCCAATATGCCGATGAGCATGTGCAACTAAAGCAAAAGCAACACGAGCTTGCAGCGTTAAAGCACCGACTAACAGAGCTTGAGAGCGACCATTTTAATTCTCAAGGCGAGCGTGATGAACTGCATGATGTCATGAGTGAGTTGCGTGAGCAAAAAGTAGCGCTTGAAAAAGAAAACAAAGCACTCAAAGAAGCACTCGAAGGCCAAAGGCAAAGTAATGCTGCATGGCAGGAAAAGTTAAAGGACATTACAGAGCAGCAGCAATATAGCGCACAAGCCGCCGAGCAACTTGAAGAGCTCAAAGGTGAAAATGAAGCTATCTCTGAGCAACTTGCTCATTACGAGCAACTCGTTAGTCGACAGAACCAGCAGTTATCTGAGCTATCTGAGCGGTTAAATGAATCTTCTGAAGAAGGTGAAAACCAGCAAATGATGGTTCAGCGTCTTAAAAACTTATGTGAAGAGTTACGTGAACAATTAACTGCGGAGCAAGCGCAGCGCGCTCAGCAAGAGCAAGCTAACGAAACGCTTAGCGCGCAATTATCTAGTGTTGAGTCTGAACAGCAGAATATCGCGCAGCAGTATCAGCAGTCGCAGCAGGAAGTGACCTCACTCAATGAGCGTTTAGCGAAAATTGACGAGCTCAAACAACAGCTTGATCAGCAAGCTGATGAACACCAGCAAGCGCTAAAAGAACAAGCCAAGCAACAGCTAGGGTTATTCAAAAAAGAGCAAGAAGCGTGGCAGCAACAACATGACGAGTTGACGCAGCGTCTTAGTGAACTTGAGAATCAAAACCAGCAGCTTGATAGCGAAAAAGCGTCTCTTAGTTCAGAGTTAGAGCAAATACAGCAGCGTAGCGCTAAAGAAGCGAGTGATATTGAGCGTCTTAGTGCGCAAGTTGAAGAGCTGCGAGCTCGCCACAGCGATGAACAACAGCGTAATGAAAGTTTACGTTCACGCTTTGATAGTGATTCGAAGCAAGCGCGCCAAGCGTTCGACTCTTTGCGTTCAGAGCATCTTGAGCTTAAGAGCGAGTTAGAACAAGCTCAAGAGAAGATGATGGAATACAAACTCAAATTTGATTATGCCCAAAAGCAGCTGCAAAGCGGTTCGTAAATGAGTTTTGAGTGGGTGAAGGCCTTTGACGCTGAGCATAGCGTCGAGGCCAACATTGTAAAAGGCATGCTTGAGCATGCAGGGATCCACTGCCACCTCAGAGGCGAAGCCCTACAGGGCGCGCTCGGTGAAATCCCGTTTACCGAAGCGTCTGTTAGCGTATGGGTTTATGAGATAAAACTGCCCGCAGCCCGCGAAATCTTGCTAGAATACCGCCAATCGAAAACATCAACACAAAAGTGGCAGTGTGATTCCTGTAAGCAATGGAATCCAGAAAGCTTCGATTTGTGTTGGTCTTGTATGAAAGAGCATGATGAACAAGCCTAATAATTTTCAACGTATTCGCGAATTAAACACAGTGCAAAAGGCGTCTTTAGCAGCAGCCTTACTTGAGCGAATGTTGCCAAACTACACGTTGTTCAGTGAAGCGCTTGAATTTGGTGAGCCTGAAGTACTACAAAATGCATTGGCATTATGCTGGGAAAAAATACTCCTCCCAAAAAGCAAAATCAGCATTGAAAAGCTGGTAGAGAAAATTGAGCCTAATGTGCCAGAAGTCAATGATTTTGATGTGTTTGGTGTTTACCCAGCGATTGACGCAGCAACTGCTTTACTCACCTTGCTACATGGTATTCAAAGCAAAGACGATCAGGATTATGTGAGTGTGTGCAAAATCGCTCAGGGGACAGTTGCACGCGTAATCGAATATCAATTTGAAGTACAAGAGCAAAATTACACCGCCAAAGATGTTAATCAGCACCCATTGATGGAATATGAAATTGAAGTGCTCAGCGAGTTGATTGATTTTGTAGAGCAAATGGGACGAGTGGATAAAGACAATGCCAAAGAGCTACGTAAATTGGCTATTGCTGATGGACAAACTAATATCGGCGTAGAAATCGCGTAATTGTTATCAAAATCGCTGAGAGTATCTTTTGCACACTATGACAAAAGCTCTCAGCCTTTGATTTTCAGAACATTCATTCCTCAAAGAGCAAGGTGCCCTAGTTGCGGCGATACAGTCGACACCAAACTTGACCCGCTACCTTTTCCTTAAAGAGCTGCCAATTAGCAGGCGCGCTAAAGTCTTGGTTATCACTTTCAACTTCAACGTAAACCAGCGCCTGTTCACTTAACCAGTTATTCTCTTCTAAAGCTTCACAGCAAGGCGTGCTGAGATTTTGATTGAACGGGGGGTCAACAAACACCAAATCGAAGCTTTGTTGTGCCATTTGCTGAACAAATGTAATTGCATTTGTATTGATGATGTCAACATTACTGAGTTTGAGTAACTGCGCATTCTCTTCTAATTGTTTGGCCGCCGTGTTGTCCAGCTCAATGAGTGTCGCTTTAGCCGCAAATCGTGAGAGAGCTTCAAATCCTAAACTTCCTGCACCGGCAAAGCAGTCCAGTACATTCGCATCTCGTACATCCATCATTAGCCAGTTAAAAACAGTTTCTTTGACGCGATCTGTGGTTGGGCGAAGGCCGGTAACGTCATGCACAGGGAGCTTTCTCCCTCGATGTTGTCCGCCTATGATTCGGATCTGCCCACTAGGAGCCTTACTGTGATGGCTTTTTTGAGGTGTTTTTTTTCTGCCGCGCATGGATTTACTCACTTATGCTTTTTCCATCTGCTGGGAAAATGATAATATAACGCGCAATTATAAATAATATTTGTGCCCAGCAACAGCAACCATCGAATGGGTGTAATGCCAATTGCATTAATTGCTTGGGGAATTATTCGTTCGTTTTTATTCTTTTGTGCGCATAGAGTGTGAGTTTTACGGTTTCAAATTATGGCTAAAAAAAGTAAGTTTTTATCTTGGTTCGGTTTAGGGAAAAAAGAAGAGCAAGCAACCCCTCAAGAACAACAAGCACAAACACAAGAACATACAACAGCTAAAGAGCAAGAGCTCCAGGCTGAGCAAGTGCGTCAAGCACAAGAAGCGCGTTTAGAAGCCGAGCGCGCAGAACAAGAGCGCCAAGCAGAGCAAGCGCGTTTAGAGGCTGATCGTGCAGAACAAGAACGCCAAGCTGAGCAAGCGCGTTTAGAAGCCGAGCGTGCAGAGCAAGAGCGCCAAGCCGAGCAAGCGCGTGTAGAGGCAGAGCGTGCAGAGCAAGAACGTCAAGCGGAGCAAGCGCGTTTAGAAGCCGAGCGTGCAGAGCAAGAGCACCAAGCAGAGCAAGCGCGTTTAGAAGCTGAGCGTGCAGAGCAAGAGCGCCAAGCGGAGCAAGCGCGTTTAGAAGCCGAGCGTGCAGAGCAAGAGCGCCAAGCGGAACAAGCGCGTTTTGAAGCTGAGCGTGCAGAGCAAGAGCGCCAAGCTGAGCAAGCGCCTTTAGAAGCCGAGCGTGCAGAACAAGAACGCCAAGCGGAAGAGGCGCGTTTAGAAGCTGAGCGTGCAGAGCAAGAGCGCCAAGCGGAAGAGACGCGTTTAGAAGCTGAGCGTGCAGAGCAAGAGCGTCAAGCGGAGCAAGTGCGTTTAGAAGCTGAGCGTGTAGAGCAAGAGCGCCAAGCGGAGCAAGCGCGTTTAGAAGCTGAGCGTGCAGAGCAAGAAAGCCTAGCTGAGCAAGTAAAAGAAGAGGCGATACAACAAGAACAACCTCCTCAAAAGAAAGGTTTTTTCTCACGCTTAAAGCAAGGGCTACTGAAGACTAAGTCCAATATCGGCTCTGGATTCGCGTCTCTTTTTGTCGGTAAAAAAATTGACGATGATCTTTTTGAAGAGCTTGAAACGCAATTGCTTACTGCGGATGTCGGTGTTGATACAACGGTGAAGTTAATTGATAACCTCACCGACGCAGCAGATAGAAAGCAGCTAAAAGATGGTGATGCCCTTTTTGAGCTTATGAAGCAAGAAATGGGTGACATGCTCAAAAGTGCTGAGCAGCCTTTGGAGATTGACAAAAAAGATGGCCCATTTGTCATTCTCATGGTCGGGGTCAATGGGGTAGGTAAAACGACCACCATAGGTAAATTGGCCAAGCAATATCAGCAGCAAGGCAAGTCAGTCATGTTGGCAGCCGGTGACACGTTTAGGGCCGCGGCGGTGGAGCAGTTACAAGTTTGGGGTGAGCGTAACAACATTCCAGTGATTGCTCAGCATACAGGTGCAGATAGCGCATCAGTGGTTTTTGATGCTCTACAGGCTGCAAAAGCACGAAACGTAGATGTGCTTATTGCTGATACCGCAGGACGTTTGCAAAATAAAGATAACCTGATGCAAGAGTTAGAGAAAATTGCTCGAGTTATGAAGAAGATAGACGCAGATGCACCACATGAAGTAATGTTGACCATTGACGCAGGAACAGGTCAAAATGCCATTAGTCAGGTGAAGTTGTTTGATAAAGCAGTGGGGCTTACCGGTATCACCCTCACAAAGCTTGATGGAACGGCTAAAGGTGGTGTGATCTTCGCAATCGCTGATCAGTTCAAAACACCTATTCGCTACATCGGTGTGGGTGAAGGCATAGACGATTTGCGAACATTTAACAGTGACGACTTTATTGACGCATTATTTAGCGGTGAACAATAACGCGCACTTCACATTGGGAAAACAATAATAATGATAAAATTCCAAGAGGTGAGTAAGACCTATCCAGGTGGCCATAGAGCGTTAGAAAAGGTGAGCTTCCACATTGAAAAAGGAGAGCTCGCTTTTCTCACTGGTCACAGTGGTGCAGGTAAAAGTACGTTACTCAAACTAATTAGTTTGATGGAGCGCCCATCAGCAGGGAGTGTAGCAATTAATGGCGTTGATTTAGGCGCGATTAAACAAGACCAAATCCCTTATGTGCGTAGAGACATCGGCATAATCTTTCAAAATCATCGCTTGCTGGATCGTTACTCGGTATTTGATAACGTGGCATTGCCCTTGATTATTGAAGGTGCCCACCGTAAAAAAATTGAGAAACGCGTCAGTGCTGCCTTAGAAAAAGTGGGCTTAGCCGATAAAGCGCGTTGTAGCCCCCATACCCTTTCTGGCGGTGAGCAGCAACGTGTCGGCATCGCCAGAGCGATAGTTAACTCACCCCCGCTACTATTAGCTGATGAGCCAACTGGTAACCTTGACCCTGAGTTATCAATGGAAATATTGAGCCTGTTTGAAGATTTTAATAAGCATGGCACTTCTGTACTCATTGCGACTCATGATTTGGGGCTGATCGCTCGTATGAAATATCGCAGCCTCACTCTTAAAAATGGCCGGTTGTTAAACGATCCTCTCGCAGAGGAGGCAAAGTTATGAGTTTGCTATTTAAAGGCCGTGAAACAGAATATCAGCGTAAAGGCCATTCATTTTTCACCCGCATGTATTTTGGTATTTTCAATTTTATCCGCCAAGGTGTGCAAAGTTTGGGGGAAATGTGGCGTACTCCCGGCGCATCGTTGATGACCATCTTAGTGCTAGGACTGAGCCTAACCTTGCCGTCGACGCTCTATCTGGTGGTAAAGAATGTGCAAAAAGTCAGTAGTGGCTTTGAGAATGCCGCAGAGATATCGCTATTTGTGAAGCAGGGGATGAATGAGCAACAGACTCAGACTTTGGTTAAAAGGCTGGCGCTGTTTTCTGAAGTAGAAGAAGTGCGCTTTATTAGTAAAAGCGATGCCTTAGAAGAGTTTAAACAGGTTTCTGGTTTTGCTAACGCCCTTGATTATTTGGATGAAAACCCGCTACCAGATGTGGTGCTCGTTACTCCAACAGAGCGCCATCGCAGCCCTAGTTCAGCCAAAGCGCTGCTCAATAAGTTGCAACAAGAACGCGAAGTAGATTTTGGCAAACTCGACATAGAGTGGCTAGAACGGCTCAATGCCATTCTTAACTTGCTCAAAGAGAGCGTTATCACTATTGCTTTTTTACTGTTGAGTTCAGTGATTCTTATCATCGGCAACACGATTCGTTTGTCTATTATGGATAAGCGCAATGAAATCCAAGTGATGAAACTCGTAGGTGCAACCAATGGTTTTATTCAGTCACCCTTTTTATGGACTGGTATTTGGTATGGTGTTATCGGTGGATTAGTCGCGCTTATCTGCAACCTATTGATGATGTGGTGGCTTGAGTCCGCGGTCGAGAAAGTTACAGGCATATATCAATCAAACTTCATCCTTCAGGGCTTAAACGCGCAAGAGTTTCTTACTCTTATTGCTTTGGCTGTGATCCTTGGGTTTAGTGGTTCGTATTTATCAGTGCGCCGCTATATCAAAGAGATTGAACCTGACAAAGTGTAATAATTACGCAGCGGGCAGGGTGAGCTGCTAAGCTATTTGTCGGCTGCTAATTTTACTTAACCACAATGATACCAATCAATTTAAATAGCTAATTGTTCTAGCGGGTTAATATCGTGCTCATGTCGTCTATTCGGTGCGATATCTGACCACATATTGATACCCATTGGTATGACGAAAATAAACGTGAAGAACCCTTATTGGATACAAAATAATTTTTAAATTTATATTTCAATAACACGAATTTGGGTTTTTATTTGTTTATTTTCAGTGAGTTATTTCTTTATTTTGCAGTGCGTAGAACTTCTTGATATGCGTGCAGTCAAAGGTTACAATGCTTTAGCACTCTCACTTAAAGAGTGCTAAATTTGATGAAGAGTAAATCATCCGAGGTAAATAATGAGCACAAATTTTAATGCACTAGCATTGCCGGTTGGCCAACAAAGCGCGAGCATCGAAGGGTACTTGCAAGCGGTTAGCACCATTCCCATGCTCGAGGCCGAGGAAGAGCGCCAATTAGCTACTAGGCTTCAACAAGAAGGTGACTTAGATGCTGCTAAGCAGTTAATCATGTCGCACTTACGTTTTGTTGCACACATCGCTAAAAGTTACAGTGGATATGGTCTGCCGCAAGCTGACTTAATCCAAGAAGGTAACATTGGTTTGATGAAAGCGGTAAAGCGTTTCGACCCAAGTGTCGGTGTACGTCTAGTGTCGTTTGCTGTGCATTGGATTAAAGCTGAAATCCACGAATACGTTCTGAAAAACTGGCGTATTGTTAAAGTGGCGACGACTAAAGCGCAGCGCAAATTATTCTTCAATCTGCGCAAGAATAAAAAGCGTCTTGGTTGGTTTAACCAAGAGGAAGTAACCACAGTAGCTAATGAGCTAGGTGTGAGTGAAAAAGAAGTTCGTGAGATGGAATCGCGCATGAGCGGCCAGGATATGGGCTTTGACTTGACTAACGATGAAGATGATAGCAGCGTGGGTCAAACTTACTCACCCGTTCAGTATCTTACAGATAACAGCTCAGATTTAGCTGAGTCGGTTGAGCAAGAGCAGTGGCAAGAACAGTCTCACGCTCGTTTATTCTCGGCATTAAAAACCTTGGATGAACGCTCGCAGGACATCGTTACCTCGCGTTGGTTGGCGGATGAAAAAGCGACCTTACAAGAGCTAGCACAAAAATACGATGTATCAGCAGAGCGTGTACGCCAGCTAGAGAAAAGCGCAATGAAAAAGCTGCAAAACGCAATGGCGTAAGCTGCTTTTCAACGAATTAAAAAAGGCCAGCATCTGCTGGCCTTTTCTATTTTTAACGCTTGAACGTGTTTTTATTAGTGGTCGCGTTTAACTGCGATATTCGCAAGGGCGATTAACGCTTCTTTTTCATCGCTTGGGGCTAAAAATGACAGTGCCGCAATGGCTTTGTCCGCCTCTTGCTGTGCTCTGTCCATAGTAAACTCAAGTGCTTGTGTATCTTTTAGCGTAGCTAGAATGTCATCGATATACTCTAGACCATTACCTTTTTCAATGGCTGTGCGAATTTGCATTGCTTGTTCTGGCTGCGCTTTTTGCATAGCATAAATCAGCGGCAGAGTGGGTTTACCTTCGGCGAGATCATCACCGATGTTTTTCCCTAGCGTTTGCGCATCGGCGCTGTAATCGAGTACATCATCCACGAGCTGAAAAGCCGTGCCTAAATGCATGCCATACAAGCGCATGGCTTCTTCAACTGTATCGTCTTGCTCAGTGATCACCGCTGCCAATTGCGTAGCAGCCTCAAACAGCTTAGCTGTTTTCGAATAAATTACCTGCATATAGCTTCGCTCAGTGGTATCCGGGTCATTACAGTTCATTAACTGTAATACTTCACCTTCAGCAATAACATTCGTGGCATCCGCAAGGATATCCATAATGCGCATTTGCCCAAGGCCAACCATCAACTGGAATGAGCGGGTATAGATGAAATCGCCAACAAGTACACTGGCCGCATTACCAAACTCGGCGTTAGCAGTGGGTTCACCTCTGCGCAGGGCTGATTCATCGACAACATCGTCATGTAGTAAGGTTGCGGTGTGAATAAACTCAACAATCGTCGCCAAGGTAATATGTTTGTCACCTTGGTAGCCAAGCGCCCTGGCTGCTAACAGAGCTAACATCGGACGCACGCGTTTACCACCGCTATTGACTATATAGAGGCCAAGCTGGTTGACTAGTGCAACGTCTGATTGCATTTGTGCGTATATTAACTTGTTGACGCTGTTCATATCATCAGCGATAAGCGTCTGGATAGCTTTTATATCCATGTAACTCCGTGCCACGTCGATTGTTCGGGGGAATGCGCCGAGAATTGTACATGATTTTTATGTTTTGCTCGACTCTAATCCTTACAAAGCTGTGTTTTTAATGGTTTGGATGAAAAAAAAGCGTTAAGGCCAAATTAATTGCCTAAAAAGTACGTAATGCGCTTGGCAAGCGAGTAAAAAAAGATAAAATAAGGAAAATTTTTTTATGTCCTCATCGGCGCCAGTTTTTCAAATAAATAATTGAAAAATACGCTTGTCAAGACGGGTGTTTTAGCGTAGACTTCGCGCCCTATTGAAGAATATTTAGTTGCGTCGATTTGAGGGCGCACAGACGGAGTTAATTATGTACGCGGTTTTCCAAAGTGGTGGTAAACAGCACCGTGTGACTGAAGGTCAAACGATTCGTCTAGAGAAACTAGACGTTGAAACTGGTGCAGCAGTTGAATTTGACACAGTACTTTTAGTTGCTAATGGTGAGAAAATCGAGATCGGTACGCCGTTCGTAAACGGTGGTAAAGTTACAGCTGAGGTTGTTTCTCACGGTCGTGGCGAGAAAGTGAAGATTGTTAAATTCAGACGTCGTAAGCATTCTCGTAAGCAGATGGGCCACCGTCAGTGGTTCACTGAAGTTAAAATCACTGGCATTAGCGCTTAATTTAGAGGTACAGAAAGATGGCACATAAGAAGGCAGCTGGTAGTACTCGTAACGGTCGTGATTCAGAAAGCAAACGCCTAGGTGTTAAGCGTTTTGGCGGTGAATCTGTTCTAGCGGGTAACATCATTGTACGTCAACGTGGTACTAAGTTCCACGCTGGCTCAAACGTAGGTATGGGTAAAGACCACACTCTATTTGCTACTGCAAATGGTAAAGTTCAGTTTGAACAGAAAGGTCCTTTAAACCGTAAATACGTGAGCATCGTAGCTGAGTAATCAGTTAACAGACTTACTGAAAAACCCCGCACATGCGGGGTTTTTTGTTTTCAATTGCATAATGTACACGAAGTACATAGTTCCTGAGCATTAATGCAAAGCAATTGATATAATAGAAACATTCAATCGCAGATCCGCTAAGTGAATAATCATGAAATTTGTTGATGAAGTCGAAATCCGCGCAGAAGCCGGTGACGGTGGCAGTGGTGTTGTCTCTTTCCGACGCGAAAAATACGTACCCGACGGCGGCCCGGATGGCGGCGACGGCGGTGACGGCGGCAGTGTCTACCTTGAGGCAGACGAAAACCTTAATACCCTAATTGACTATCAATTTGAACGTTTCCATCGCGCAGAGCGAGGAACCAATGGTCAAAGCCGCAACTGTACAGGTAAAAAAGGTACGGACTTAGTTCTCAAAGTGCCTGTGGGTACCCGCGTAACAGATGTTGACACCCAAGAGAGCTTAGGTGATTTAACTAAGCATGGGCAGAAACTTATTGTTGCAAAAGGTGGTTTCCACGGCTTAGGGAACACCCGTTTTAAATCAAGTACTAACCGCGCACCACGTCAAAAGACATTGGGTACACCGGGTGAAGTCCGTAATTTAAAACTAGAGCTCATGTTGCTTGCTGATGTGGGCTTACTGGGTTTGCCAAATGCAGGTAAGTCGACCTTTATTCGCAGCGTATCTGCGGCAAAGCCTAAAGTAGCTGACTATCCATTTACTACCTTGGTGCCAAACCTAGGTGTAGTGCGCCCAGCGTCAGGTCAGTCATTTGTTATTGCTGACATTCCAGGATTGATTGAAGGCGCTTCTGATGGTGCCGGTCTAGGTATTCGCTTCTTGAAGCACTTAGAGCGCTGTCGTGTATTGCTGCACATTATTGACGTATTGCCAGTTGATGGTTCAGATCCGGTTGATAACGCTTTTGCGATTATTAACGAACTGCATCAATACAGTCCGAAGCTTGCTGATAAACCGCGTTGGTTAGTGTTCAATAAAATTGATCTTCTTCCACAAGATGAAGTAGAAGAGATTTGCGCGCGTATCGCACAAGAGTTGGGTGTCGAGCAGGATATCTACAAGATCAGTGCGGCAAGTAAGCTCAATACCCAAGAGCTTTGTCAGGACATCATGCAACTGCTGGAGTCGATGCCAAAAGACAAGTTTGAACAGCATCAAGAAAAAGAAGAAGTTGAATTTAAGTGGGATACGTATCATCGTAATGCCACAAAAGACACTGACAGTGATGATGACTGGGACGATTGGGATGATGACGATTACGATGTCGAAATCATCTACGAGCGATAAATCGTAGACAAAAAGGGCGCTAGCGCCCTTTTTTAATGCCTCAAACTCGATTACACAAATGTCGTTAAGCGATTCCCACATATATAGATATCTGTGTTAAATTTGCCTTAATAATCTTATAAATAATGGCTTTTTTTAGGTACTGGTTGCGCCCGCCTCAAATTAGCTAATAAAAGGAACTCTGTAGTGAAAATTTCAATGATTGCCGCGATGGCGCATGACCGTGTTATTGGTAAAGACAACGACATGCCTTGGCATCTTCCTGCCGACTTAAAACACTTTAAAGAAGTAACATTAGGCAAGCCAGTTATTATGGGACGTAAAACCCTTGAGTCTATTGGCAGAGCATTACCTGGACGTAAAAACATTGTGATTAGCCGAAATATTGACTATACGTTTGAAGGTGCGCATACCGTTTCCTCTGTGCAACAAGCGCTTGACTTGGTGAGTGCTGAAGAGGAAGTGATGATCATTGGCGGCGGCAATATTTACGAGCAGTGCTTGCCAATTTCTAATACTTTATACTTAACATTTATTGACCTGGATGTCGGTGGCGATACTCGGTTTCCCGATTATGAATCCATGGGGCCATGGGAGTGTATAAGTCGGGAGAGTCATGAAAAGGATGAAAAAAATCCTCATGATTACGAATTCGTTACGCTTCGTAAAATAGTGTGACCTAATTGCTAATTGGTGCTCTTATTGGTAAACTATTTATCTACTTTGTAATGAAAAAGTATTAAAGGGTGCAACAAATGAAAGTATTAACCATGGCAACCGTTGGCGCAGTGTTAGCTGGCGGCTTATTTTACTCAGCTCCAGCGAGCGCTGATGACCGTCTTATAGTAAGTATCTGTGAATATATTGCCGCAGACAACAAAACCCGTCTACGTAAGACAGTAAAAGATGCACGCGTTAAATTACGTGATATCGCTGATAGAATCCAATGTGACGGTAACAACCTAGTGCGTCATGCACTAGCGAGTAACGCTGTTGATACTGGTGAATACATCATTAAAAGCTTACCAAAAAGCGCCCTTGAAGATGGTGCTGACTTAGAGTGGGCTAACAGCAACGGCTTTGGCGGCTCACCTTTGATTGCTGTTATTAAAGACCGCGCAGGCCTTTAATCACCGATTTTGATGAAAAACCACGGTTATTTACCGTGGTTTTTTGTTATTTGTAATTCAGTTCCCGCCCTATACTAGTTAAAATAGCGCAAATTTTTTAACTAGGTCTTTCTATGGCAATTCATGTAATTGATCACCCTTTAGTACAACACAAACTAGGTTTGATGCGTGAGCACGGTATTAGCACGAAAAGTTTTCGTGAACTAGCTTCCGAGGTAGGCACTTTACTTACTTATGAAGCAACTAAAAACCTTGAACTCGCAGACACTACAATCACTGGCTGGCAAGGAGATGAGCTGACGGTAAAAAGTATCAAAGGGAAGAAAATTACGGTAGTGCCTATTTTACGTGCAGGCTTAGGAATGCTTGATGGTGTTATGCACCTTATTCCTGGAGCTAAAGTGAGCGTTGTTGGCTTAGAGCGTAATGAAGAAACTCTTGAGCCAGTGCCTTATTTTGAAAAATTAGTAGGCAATATCGACGAGCGTTTAGGTCTGGTTATTGACCCTATGCTAGCGACTGGCGGTTCAATGATCGCAACCTTGGATATGCTTAAAAAAGCAGGCTGTAAGAAAATTAAAGTGATTGTGCTGGTAGCCGCTCCTGAAGGTGTTGAGAAAACACTTGCTGCACATCCAGATATTGATATTTACACAGCCTCTTTAGACAGCCACCTCAATGAAAAAGGATACATAGTGCCAGGACTAGGCGATGCGGGCGATAAAATATTTGGTACCGTATAATGAGCGCTACTTTTTCTCCTAAAACCATTTTAACCGGTGCGCAAATGCTGTTTGTAGCGTTTGGCGCACTCGTTCTTGTGCCATTGCTGACTGGTTTAGATGCGAATGTAGCTTTATTTACGGCGGGCGCTGGGACGTTAGCATTCCAATTAATTACTCGCGGCCAAGTACCCGTCTTTTTAGCATCTTCGTTTGCCTTTATCGCTCCTATTATCGCCTGTAACCAGCTCTATGGTGTTAATGCCACAATGGGGGCGTTAATGGCTGCAGGTGGCGCATATATGCTTCTGAGCATTCTGGTGCGCCTAAAAGGCACAGACATGTTACATCGTGTACTGCCACCTGTAGTTGTAGGCCCTGTGATCATGGTAATAGGTTTGGCGTTAGCACCTGTTGCAGTGAACATGGCGATGGGTAAAAGTGGTGATGGTAGCGCGCAATTAGTTGCTTATGACAAAGCTCTGTGGATCTCAATGCTGGCCTTAGGTGCAACTTTATTAACGGCAGTGTTCGGTAAAGGAGTGTGGCGCTTAGTACCTATTCTAGCAGGCGTATTTGTCGGTTATGTGACGGCTCTTGTGCTGGGTGTCGTTGAGTTTGGTGCCGTGCAGCAAGCATCTTGGGTCGCTGCGCCATCATTTATCAGTCCAGAGTTCAAATGGCAGGCTGTGGCATTTATGATCCCCGTAGCGGTTGCTCCTGCGATTGAACATATCGGCGACATGATGGCTATTAGCCAAGTAACAGGTAAAGACTTCTTGAAAAAACCTGGCTTACATCGCACCTTGATGGGTGATGGTGTGGCAACCACATTGGCAGCGAGTGTGGGCGGGCCTCCTAATACTACTTATTCAGAGGTAACGGGAGCCGTGATGCTCACCAAAAACTTTAATCCAAAAGTGATGATGTGGACAGCGATTATCGCAATTGTACTGGCATTTGTGGGTAAAATGGGCGCCGTGCTGCAGACAATCCCTGTGCCTGTTATGGGTGGTATCATGATATTGTTGTTTGGTTCTATCGCTGTTGTGGGATTAAAAACCTTGCTTAAAGCGCACCTTGATGTCAGTGAGCCTAGAAACCTTGTAATCATCGCATTGATTTTGGTGTTGGGTATCGGTGGCATGCAAATCGGTGGCAATGAGTTTGCGCTTCAAGGCGTCAGTCTTTGTGCTATTTTTGGTATTTTGCTTAATCTAATTCTGCCGCAACCTGAGCAAGAAACTCAGAGCTAAGTGTAAAGCAGTAGAGTATTTAGTTCATAAATAAGGTAAGATCTGCCGCCTTTCGACCCTGTTGATGGCGGCATTGATCATACAGGCCCATCAGCCAAGTTTAATATTAGGGGTAATCCTATGTCAGATAAGCGTTTTATTACCGCGCAACAGCTACTTGAAGACTCATTTCGTTTAGCAGCGCAAGTATACGACGATGGTTTTCGTCCAGACTTTATTATCGGTATTTGGCGTGGTGGAGCACCGATAGGTATCGCGGTGCAAGAGTATTATGACTTCAAAGGCATTGATACAGACCATATTGCAGTGCGTACATCGTCTTATTACGGCATCGGTAAGCAATCAAAAGAAATCAAAGTACATGGTTTGCATTACATCGTTGAAAACGCCAATGCTGGCGATTCATTATTGATTGTGGATGATGTTTTTGATTCAGGTCGCAGTATTTATGCGCTCAAAGAAAAACTAGGTGAGCTAATGCGTTTGAATCTGCCAAAAGATATCCGTGTGGCGTGCCCTTATTACAAGCCCGCCAATAAGAAGGTGCCTATGGAACCTGACTATTATATTCACAATTCGGATGAGTGGTTGGTATTCCCGCATGAACTGTCGGGTTTAACACCGCAAGAGTTGCATGAAGGCAAATCAGACTTAGCAAACATTAAAGACTTGTTGGTATAACCGGTCTTAAAAGCAAAAAAAGCAGCGTAAGCTGCTTTTTTTATGTGAAACTTTCAACAAACTCGCTCAATGCATCTTCATTAACGGTTTGCAAACCATCTTTGGAGCGCACGATAAACCCTTTATCGACTAATTCTGTGACGACTCTGCGATAGGCGCGCTCAGTGGTAGCAAAGCGCTCAGCCTCAGCACTGACAGTCGGGTAAGCGCGAAGTAGAGTAGGATTCGTATTTTGGGCGCGCATTAAACAGTCTTTGGCGATGTTGTAACTAAGCGGTAGTAGCAGTTTATCCAAATTGACCTTTTGATTTTCTTGGAACTTGGCCGCAATTGTTTGCGCTGTGTACAAGCTCAATTGAGGGTTCTCCAGCAGCACCTGACGCCAATGTTTAAGTTCAATGAGGTTGTAACTTACATCGCTGAAACAGGTCACTGTATAAATACAAGGCTGGTTGTTCAGTGCCTCAATTTCGCCTATTAGGGTGTTATTACAATCGAGTTGGCCAAGCAATAGTCTGCGGCCATTACCAACATCGTAACTGAAAGACACTGTTCCACTGCGTACGAGCACAAGTTTTTGTAGTGGCTGATCTTGGTGCAAAAGCACTTCTTTTCTTTGTTGTTGGTAATCGCTACCAGCGAACTGGAGAAGTTGCTCAACCAAGTCGGTGGAAAAATGATACTGAAACATTGTCAAACCCTGCTGGGACAATTGTCCTTTAAGTTACAAGCACATAAGCGCTAGCATAAAATTCTAGCGTGTTTTTATGCCAATTCGCACAATCCTACTAGGCTTTGGATAAGATTGAACTTTCCCGTGTTTATTGTCTCGGTTTATTGCCTTGTGGTGCGAATTGGCTTTTTTATTATTTGGCTACAGCGCCCTAACAACAGAGTATAACCCGTTAAGGCGTACAGCACATCAATGCTAACTGAAAGAGTAGGAGAGAACAAATGGGATGGGAATATTTAGGCTACCTAGCCTCAGCTCTACTGGTTGTCTCTTTAACGATGAGTGATGTGTATAAGTTGCGCTGGTTTAACTTGCTGGGCTGCATCGCCTTTACCATGTATGGCGCAGCGATAGAGGCTTGGCCTGTAGCGTTAACCAATGCGTTATTAGCATTGGTTAACATGTATCACCTACATAAACTGCGTCATTCGCGCGAGGATTCTTCGCGCTCATAACGTTTTTCGCCCGCTAGCCAGGTTTGAAGCACTTGGGTTTGCCATACTTTTTGTACAGGTGCACTCATGACATCCGTATCGATAAGAATGAAGTCTGCCCACTTACCTTTTTCTAAGCTGCCCAATTTGAATTCTTGGTGTGCGCTGTAGGCTGCATCAAGAGTAAACGCATGCAGTGCTTGCTCACGCGTGAGTAGCTCTTGTGGGCGCCAGCCGGCCTCTGGTTGTCCTCGATGATCTTGTCGAGTGATAGCGCTGTACAGACCATGAAACGGATTAGCCAGTTCAACAGGGAAATCTGAACCTGCAGCTACTTTTGACCTCTGCTGTAAGAACGTTTGCCATGCATAAGCTCCTTCAAGTTGTTTTTCGTCAAGGCGTTGCGTTGCCATGTGCATGTCTGATGTGGCGTGCACAGGTTGCATTGAAGGTATGATTTTCAGCTCTTTAAAGCGTGTAATATCCGACGGTTCTACGATTTGCGCATGCTCTATGCGGTTGCGTAGCAGTTTACCGCCTGTGCTTTTGAATACACTCTCATATGCATCAAGCACTTCACGATTAGCTCTATCACCAATGGCGTGAGTATGTGCAGAAAAGCCATGCTTAAAGCACAATTTAAATATTTCCTGCAGTTGCTCCTGAGTCTCTAGCATTAAGCCGCGGTGACCTTTTCTGTCTGCGTAATCTTCGAGCAGGGCTGCGCCACGAGAACCTAATGCACCGTCGGCATATACTTTCACGCTGCGAATAGACAGCATATCTTGCTTGTCGAGTACCTTTCCTGCTTTGAGCATAGTTTCGAGCTGTGGGTCTGCGGCACTCAGCATCGCGTAAATGCGCACAGGTAAGCTACCTTGCTCGGCGCGCTGTTTGTAAACGTGCCATGTATCGAAGTCAATGCCTGCATCGTGGGCACCTGTGATCCCCAAACTGAGTAAGTGCTCACCTGCTTTGTCTAAAGCGAGTGACAGCTCCTTTTGTGAAGATTTAGGGATAGAGTTAGTGATGAGCTGCTCTGCTTTATCAATAAAGACGCCGCTTGGTTGGCCTTGTTCGTCATAAATGATTTCACCGCCTTCAGGGCTCATTACTTGTGCTTTAAACCCAGCTAATTCCATAGCCTTAGTATTCACCCAAATGGCGTGACCATCGATGCGCGAGAGCACAACAGGTCTATCGCTGACGTATTTATCAAGGTCTTTTGCGGTAGCAAATTCTTTTACAGGCCAATTTTCTTGGTTCCAGCCCCGACCAATAATCCATTGTTGCTCTGACTGCGCAGCAAACGCTTTGAGCTTTTCACCGATTTCTTCAACTGATGAGGTGTCACGTAAATCTAAACGCATGAGATTTTGACCAAGGCCAATGATGTGGCCATGAGCATCAATTAGTCCTGGCAGCATGACTTTGCCTTGGCCATCAATCACAGTGGCATCTGGATAGCTTGCAACAATGTCATTGGCGCCGAGGTTAACAACGCGACCATCTTTAAATGCCAGAGCCGAAAATTTACTGACATTACCATTGTGCGTTGGTGTGTACCCCTTTATATTATGCACCACTGTGGTATTGGCCAACGTTGATAAAGGCGTGATGGCGGCCGCCATAATAAAAGCCAAAAGCTTGTTTTTCATATTGTTATCCTTTTGATCAAGCTTCAATGAGAGTAGCAAATATAAAGGCTAATGGACAAATAAGTTGGGACAGGGAACAAGGATAGAGGTTAAGTTACATGATAAAAAACTGCATCATTAGGGTGTTAGCTGCGCTGGTCATATATACAACACCAAGCTTTGCGTTAGAGGTAGTCGATACCAAGCTGGCGCGCAGCTGGCCAATAAAGCCAAGCGATACAACCGATGGTTCACGACAAGAAAGTTGGGCTAATGTGTCTTATGTTGTAAATACGCAGGGCAAGATCGAACAGATAGAAGTGCTGTCGCACTCAGATGTGGTGTTTGATAGCGATTATCTTGCGCGTTTATTGCAAGCCCGAGAGTATGAACCAGCCTACATCGACAATAAGCCCGTGCCCAGCGCTAAGAATGACATCGTGTTTATGGAAAAGCTGTTCAATGGTTTTGATAATGACACCATAAAGCGTGGCTTTATGCGCTTAGCACACGAGTTCAGTGACGCAATAACACGCAAAGACATGGATAGCGCACAGCAGAAACTTGCAGAGCTGCGTGAATACACCAAGAACAATACCGAGCAAGCCTTAAGCCATTGGTATAACAGCCAGTACTATTTTTTCAAACAAGATTGGCAGCAATACCAGCATCATTTACTCAGCGCGTTTGCGTTACAAAAGAAGTTACCGACAGAGTTTCGAATTGATTTACTGCAAAATACCGTGAGTTGGTTTATGTATACCCACGAGTATGCCAATGCGCTGGGGGCCATCGATGCCTATCGCTCTTTAGTGGACGTAAATATGGATGCTGCGGTAGTAAAAGAGGCGATGGCACAAGTGGTTAGCACCTTGGAGCAACATTCGCACATTACCTATCAGTATACAATGGCGCCATCTGAAGCTCGCCTTGTGGCTATGAGTCGAGAGCGTACGGTGATCTCCACTCAAGCACCCCTTAGCAAAGCGCAGTTACGGTGTAATTATGCAGTGATTGATATACCTATGAATGAGCAAGGGGAGTATGACATTACCCAATTAAGTTCACGGGGTCAGTGTGCTTTTCTGTTGCGCAGTGACATTAGGCAGAAAGTCAAAATCGTCCAAAGTGGCCATAGTCACCTTTTATAATGAAACAGCCATAAAAAAGGCCGCTTAACGCGGCCTTTGTTGTACTTTTAAACTCTAAATCTATCAACAGATAAACGCAATTCTTCGGCTAGCTTCGCCACCTCAGAACTTGATTCAGAGGTTTGATTCGCACCTTCCGCCGTCTGCTCGGCGATCGCTACGATTTGCTCTAAGCGCTCACTGATTTCTTGTGACACTTGATGCTGCTCCATCGCTGCTGAGGATATTTGCTCACTCACGTCGTGGGCTGCCGCAACGGCTCCAGTAATTGAGTCAAGGGCCGCGCTGGCGTGCTCTGTTTGCTCAACACATGACTCCGCCTGCTGACGACCTTTTGACATCGCTTCTACCGCTGCCTGAGCACCATTTTGTAGCGATGCAATCATGTTTTGGATTTCTTGAGTCGACTCTTGAGTCTTACTTGCAAGTGAACGGACTTCATCGGCTACGACCGCGAAGCCACGGCCTTGCTCGCCCGCACGTGCTGCCTCAATCGCCGCATTAAGCGCAAGTAAGTTAGTTTGCTCTGCAATGCCTCGGATCACATCAAGGATGCCACCAATTGACGCACTGTCTTGGTGTAGCTGGTTAATTACTTGAGAGGCATTGTCTACTTCTACTGCAAGCTGTTCAATGGTTGCCTTGTTCTGGTTTGAAATGCCTTTAACACGGTTCGCTTCGCTGTCAGCATTTTTAATCTCACTCAATGCCAGTTGCGCACTGTCATTCACTGCTTGCGATGTGCTGCTCATTTCTGTCGTTGCTGTTGCTGCTTGCTCTACTTGTGCACGCTGCGACTGGATAGCTTGGCTAGACTCAGTGGTAATCGTCGATGTTTGCTCCGAAGCAGCGGCTAGCTGTGTAGAGCGAGAGATAATGCCCTGAATAAGAGAGCGAAGGCTATCGATTACAGTATTACAACTTTTCGCAAGCTCACCAAATTCATCGTGAGCGCTGTCGTCTAGACGCTGGGTCATATCGCCAGATGCAACAATGTTTAATATCTGATTGACTTCACTCAATGGCTTGGTGATTCGGTTTACGGTAAACAAGGCCACAATCACGGCGATAATAGTCGCCACTATCATGCCAAGCCAAGTCCATAAGTTCGCTTTATCAACGTCATTACGCACCGCCTGCTGTTGCGTGAAAGCAAGTTCGTTTACTTGTGAAACTAATTTGGTTAATGACTCGATTGCTTGCGCATTAATTTGTTCAGCTTTCGCTAAATTCTCTTTAGTTTGCGCTAGGGTGTTGAGCAAGCTTGCTTGGTTATTTGCAAGAGATTGTGAGCCTTTCACATTCTTGGAAATACTCGCAACGTAATCGTTTAAATTAGACAGTAATTCATCATCTTTGCTTTGCACCGCAGGGGAAATGAGTTCCATGGAACGCTCCAACTCGCCTAAATAGAAAAGCTGGTCGTTCTTGATGATCTCAAGTGTTTGAGAGGAATTTACGTTTAACAGGTCACTGCTGGTGGTTGCAATTGAAGTAAGGGTATTTTCAAGCTGCAATACGGCCTGATAAGCGCGCGAGTCATCATCTTCTAAACCATCTAGGTCTGAGATATCGAGCGTTACTGAAATTGCATCTTCTACGTTCAAATCTATCGTGTCGAATTGCTCGCTGAGGGTTGAGCGTAAACTCAAAGCGCGCTGTTTATTTTCGAATAATTGGCCGACTTGTGGTTCAAACTCTTCATATTCGCTTTGCACTACATCGGCCTGCTTCGCAAGTTCTGGTTCATTGCTGACGACATCCTTTAGTGCAGACATCGATTTACTGAACTTGTTTTGCTGCTCTACATATGCGCTCTTCAGAGCTTCGAGCTCCGCTTTATTGTCACTGTAGAATGCGCCTAAGGCAGATTTACTCATTAAGGTAAATTCTACTTGAAGCTCTGAACTTTTATCTAATGCTGGCAATGAAAGCTGGGTAACGCTTTGTGTCGAGTTATCAATATTTGCGATTCGCAGGAGTGAATTGCCACCAATGATGAGCAAGAGGAGGGTGATACAAATGAATCCACCCCAAATACGTTGACGTACAGTAAGCTTCATAGAAGTTCCTAACTACTTATAATTACAATAACTTATCGACCAAGGCGCGAAGAAGTTTAGTGACCTATTGATAAAATGTAACAATTTTTATCAACTTTAGCAGCTCTTTATTACTACTGATGGCTTTTCTCTACAACTTTGTTCCTATTTTTAATATCCATACAAGTCATAGCTCCGCCCCATACACATCCTGTGTCTAGCGCATGGACATTTTTTTTGTTTGTCGTTCCTTGAAGCGCAGCCCAGTGGCCAAACGCAATATCAAACGTGTCCTTGGTGCGATTTGGATGCTCAAACCACGGCATTAATGGCGAACCTTGCTGCGGCGATCCCTTGTGAGATAAATCCAAGTGGCCAAGCGCATCAACAAAGCGCATTCGTGTAAAGCTATTGATAGTATAGATAAACTTTTCTAGGTCATTGTATGAATCTTGCCAGTGTGTAGGGCTATTGTTGTACATATTGGCAAAATACTCTTTGGCGTCACTGCCCTGATAGCATTGTTGTGCAAACTGGGCGAATTTCAGACCTTGAGGGAGACTCCATTGTGGCGATAGGCCAGCATGACAGAGCAACATATTGTCTTGCTCTAGCCAAACAGCGAGCGGTTGTTGTTGCAAAAAAGAAAGTAGCTGAGCAAGATCGGGGGCGTTAAAAAGAGTGTCGAGTTTATCTTTAGGATTTGCTTTTTTGCCCAGATGCGCAGTGGCCAGCAAATGCAGATCATGATTGCCTAAAGTAATCGTGACTGCATGGCGCATGTCATAGAGGCGACGCAGGCAAGATAGCGAGTCAGGCCCTCTGGCAACAATGTCACCAACACAATACAAGTGATCGCGGCTAGGGTTGAAGTCGATGCGCCTTAGCAGCGCATCAAATTCTTGATAGCAACCTTGTAGGTCGCCGATAGCATACTGAGCCATGGGTTAATGCAGAATATTTGGGCAGCTGAGCCTAAAGACATTGATAGGTGCTTGAAACTCATTACCAAATTCGCTGCGCATAACATAGTAGCCTTGCATCGTGCCCACTGGCGTATCGAGAACTGCACCGCTGGTGTAACTGTAGCTTTCACCGGGCCCTATTGTTGGTTGTTCACCGACGACACCTTCACCTTCAACTTCTACTTCCTTGCCATTTGCATCGGTGATGAGCCAATAACGGCTTAACAACTTTGCGCTGCTCAAGCTATGGTTTTTGATAGTAATGTTGTAGGCGAACACATACTTATCTTTTTCAGGCTCTGATTGGCCTTCAACATAAAAGGTTTCAACGGCTACCTTGATAGCCGAATCTGTACTACTGCTTGTTGTCATATAACCAATTCGCGATATCTATAAACTGTTTTAGCGTTAAACTTTCTGCTCGGATACTTGGGTCGATGCCCAGAGCTTCAAGTTGTTGAGCATCTAACAAGTTAGCCAAGCTATTGCGTAATGTTTTGCGGCGTTGATTAAAGGCTTCTAAACACACGGTATTAAGAAGCTTGGTACTTTTCGCCGTACGTTGTTCAGGGCTCTTAGGCACCAAGCGGACAACTGCTGAGTCAACTTTTGGTGCGGGCTTGAAGCATGTAGGAGGAACTTCAATAACCGGAATAGCATGGCAATAATATTGCGTCATCACCGTCAAGCGGCCAAATGCTTTGCTCCCAGGAGATGCAACCATACGATTTACCACTTCCTTTTGCAGCATGAAGTGCATGTGTTCCACGTCGTCTACAAATTCAAACAAATGAAATAGCAAAGGAGTTGAAACATTGTATGGCAGGTTACCAAAGATTTTTAACTTCTTGTCGCCTTTGAGTAGGCTTGAGAAGTCGAATTTCATCGCATCGCCTTGGTGCACCGTTAACTTTGGTGCCATAAACGGATGATGGATCAGGCGCTCGGCAAGGTCTTTATCGAGCTCAACCACGGTGAGGTGGTCGGTAAGCTCAGTGACTGGCTCGGTGATAGCACCGAGACCTGGACCAATCTCAACGAGATTATCGCCCTCGCGCGGGGCGATAGCGGTTACGATTTTATCAATGATGGTTTCATCATTGAGGAAGTTTTGCCCAAAACGCTTACGCGCACGGTGCCCTAAATGTACTTTATCTGTCATTGTCTCTGCGCTTTTTTGCTTGCCAGTTTTATAGCCTCGCTTAAGGCGACTCTAAAACTACCAGCGTCTGCTTGGCCGCTCGCCGCAAGATCGAGTGCGGTACCATGATCCACTGAAGTTCGAATGAATGGCAGGCCAAGGGTGATGTTAACTGAATTTCCAAAACCCTTATATTTTAACACAGGTAGACCTTGATCGTGATACATTGCAAGCACGGCATCGGCTTCATTGAGGTATTTATCTTGGAAAAGTGTGTCGGCAGGCAACGGACCCACTAAATTCATGCCTTTAGCATTGAGTGCCGCTAAAGTTGGTTCAATCACATCGATTTCTTCGCGCCCAAGGTGACCACCTTCTCCTGCATGAGGGTTAAGACCACATACTAAAATTCTCGGCTGTTCAATGGCAAACTTGGTGCGTAAGTCGTGATCCAAAATACCAATCACTTTTTCTAGTCGTTCTGGCGTAATCGCCTTAGCAACGTAGGCAAGGGGAATATGTGTAGTGACCAGTGCCACGCGCAACCCTTGTGTTGCCAGAAGCATGACCACATCAGGGGTATTTGATTGCTGGGCGAAATACTCAGTATGGCCACTAAATGAAATCCCTGCTTTGTTGATGATGCCTTTGTGCACTGGGCCTGTAACCACTGCATCAAAGGTACCATCCATATTTTTTTCGCAGGCGATTCTAAGGGTATCGAGAACGTACTCGCCATTTTGCTCGTCCAGCTCACCCGGGATGACCTCTGCCGCTAAATCAACTTGGTGTAAAAACAAGGTGCCGGCAGGGGTTGCTTGCACGGGCTGGCTGTCGTCAAACGTAACTAAGTTTAGTGGTAAACCTAACTTAGCTGCGCGCTGCTGCAGTAACTTTGCATCAGCGATGGCAACTAATTGCGCATCCCAACCACTTTGAGCCAGCTCGATTAATAAATCTGGCCCTACGCCAGCAGGTTCACCTGGAGTGATAGCGATACGCAATGTCATAGTTGTTATTCCTCAGCAAAAATTTCTATGTGTGCTTGTTCACGCAATTCTTGCTGGAATGCAAAGCTTTCTTCTTTGAACTTACGGCTGTAGATCAATTGCTGAGCACGATTCTTTTTGGCTAAGTCAGTTTTATCGGCAACGCGCTTATCAAGCAGTTGTACAATATGCCAACCAAATTGTGAGCGAAACGGTTCACTGATTTGGTCTTTTTCTAATGACATCAGGGTATCGCGAAACGCTGGCACATAAGTTGTTGGATCAGTCCAATCATACTCACCGCCTTTGAGTGCTGAACCTGGGTCTTCTGAGTGCTCTTTTGCAAGCTCTGCGAAATCAGCTTCACCAGCACGTAGGTCTTTTACAAAGCCAGCAAGCATCGAACGCGCTTTTTCTTCACTCAAAATAATAGAAGGTTTAAGAAGAATGTGACGAGAGCGAACTTCAACTGTCTCAACTACTTGGCGGCCACGAACGTCTTGTACTTTGATAATGTGAAAGCCTGCACCACTGCGCAAAGGGCCAACGATGTCATCTTTCTTTTTACCTTTTACTGCTTCAGCAAACAGTGAAGGCATTTCGTTTGTGCTCATCCAGCCAAGTTGACCACCATCAAGTGCTTTTGAGCCACTCGATGATGCAATAGCAATGCGTTTAAACTCGCTGCCTTCATTAAGTAACTCGATAACTTTGGCTGCGCGGTCTTGAGCGCTCGTAATTTCTTCAGGTGTTGCGCCACTTGGGATATCAATCAAGATATGACCAATGTCATACTCTTCACTGTTTCCGCCTTGTTGTTCCATGATTTTCAGCAAGTTTTCAATTTCTTGAAGGCTGATGTAGATACGACGGTCGACATTGGCACGCATGGCTTGCTGCGTGGTGATTTCCTTGCGCATATCCTCGCGGAACTGCTGGAAATCTTCACCAGAAGCTTCAACAGAGCGACGCATATCGGCAATGGTGCCACCTTGTTCTTGCGCCATGCTTGCCAATGTTTGGTCAAGCTGGCCGTCTGAAATGTTCATACCCATACGCTCAGCCATTTGCAGCAGCAAGGTCTGGTCGACTAGGCGTTCGATGGCTTGTACGCGCAATGCACTGTCACTCGGTAGTTCCTGACCACTTGCTTGAGCTTGCGCTTTAACGCGGTTAACAATGCTCTTTACTTCACTTTCTAAAATAACCCCTTCGTTAACAATGCCCACGACTTGGTCAATCATTTGAGGTTTTGCAATGGCACTGTGGCTAAGCCCTAGTGCTAAAAAACTGGTAGCTAAAAACTGTTTTAAATTCATATTTCTTATTGCTTTAATTGGTAAGGAAATAGGGGCGGCGATAGCCAAAAATGCCTTCTTTGAGTATCTCTTGTGCATCATAACTGCGACTGCCTCCAAGCCCTTTAAGGACAAATTTGATGCCGATCCCCGAGTCGAAGACCGCTTGCTCTTGGTTAATACTTTGATTCAAGTCTGTTTCAATTTGTCTGCGACCTGTGATTTGCACGGCCCAACAACATGACTCGTACTGTACGCCACTGTAGAACTCAATACTACGACCTGATTCGATATCGCGGTGGTAGCTGGCTACAAACTGCCAATTATCATTCAATGGCACACTGGTAAACATACCGACTTGCTCAATTGTATTCCCTGAGACATCGTTTGCATAGCGATGGTTCAATTGTACCAGCTGATTATCGTCACCTTTGTAATCTAACGTTAGGTGAGATTGGATCATTTGGCTGCCATCAATGTCGTATTGTATACCTCCTGAGAGATACCAACGGCGATGCCAATGCCACATTGCTTCACTTGCAAATAACGAATTGTAGGTGTTTTGTGTGGCGAAATCCTGACTGGTTGGCTTCGCGGAATCTGATAAGTAAAAGATTTGTCCCGCACTGAGGTGGAACACTTCTTGGTTACTCTTATCGAATACGCGAGTGGTTGCACCGAGTGTTATTTGGTTCGCGGCTGCGATTCTATCTACACCCGAAAAGCGGCGGTCACGAAACAGGCCAAAAAAGTCATCTTGCAGTTTGGTGGTGTCGAATAAACCGATGTTATTTTGGTCTTTGTTCGGGGTATATAAATACTGCACTTGCGGTTCAAGAGTTTGAATACCGTCATCGACAAAGAGGCTAGTATCACGCTCGAAGTTAAGTTGGCTGTACAAACGTACTTTGGGTACGGTACGGCTAACGGTATCCTCAAACTCAGTACCTTGAAGGTCACCTTCTTGATTGTAGTAAGTGTGCAATACACTTAATTCAGATAAGAAAGACCATGCATAGCGCTCTTCGCTAAAGCTTACTTTGGGTTCTAGGTGAACACGTGTTGCTTCATCAATAATGCGCGTGCTGTTTCTAAAGTGACTGACCTCACCGTTAATTACAGCATCAAACCAGCCTAATTTGTATGGGGTGGTTTGAGTGAAATGAATTCTTGGTAAAGCCGTGTATGACTCTAGATGATCCCCTAAAACCTCGTAATCTTGTACTTGTATATCGGTGCGCCAGCGCTCACCTAGGTGAGTCAATATAGCCGAGCGTGCCAAGTGCGTGTCGGTCTTGGTGGCGTAGTCAGAGTTCAGGTCAGTAAGGTAGTTATCATCGCTGACATTGGTAATATCCACACCGGCACGCCACGAATCATTGAAATAGCTCTGTTGTTGCCAGTGGTATAAATGACGTGATCCCAGCTGTGGATCTGAATCGTCTGAACCAAGATACTCCACGCCCAGCATCCCTTGAGTGGTTGACGTCAGGTATCGAAATTCTGATTTTAGCTGTAAGCCTTTTTCCGACATATAACGCGGTGTTAATGTCAGGTCATAATTAGGCGCTAAATTAATATAGTAGGGGGTTACAGTTTCTAGACCAAAGCGATTTGAGCTGGAAAATTTGGGAGCCAAAAACCCTGTTTTGCGTTGGTCGTTAATTGGAAACGTAAAATAGGGAAGATACATCACAGGAGTATCATAAATCTTCAGCGTTGTGCCCCATGTTTCACCCCATCCCTCTTGCTGTGAAAGAATAATCTCATCAGCGCTAATAGACCAAGTTTCATTGTCTACGGGGCAGGTTGTGAAGCTAGCATTATTCAAAAATAAGCCTTCTTCAGAAACACGTAATTGCTCTGCACCACCGCGACCTTGTTGCTGAGTGAGCTTGTAGTCAGCACCAAGTAGCGTGATATTCGAATCATTTAAACTGGCATTAAGGCCACGACTGGTAATGATAGCGGTGCCATTTTGGTAGGTGAGGGGGCCTTTGGCATTGAGTAAGCCTTGTTGCTTATCTATCAATGCTGACTGCGCACTGAGGCTCATATTTTTGCTGCTGATATCAACATCACCGGTAAATTGTGCACTGTCTTGGCCTATTAGCTCAACATCATCAGCAACAATTTCAATAACGCCAAAAGGTAAATTTGGGGCATACCAAGGAGCTGGACGCGCATCGTCTAGGCAGTGTGATATCGCTGTTGGACTCACAGTTTGGGTATCAGCAACCGCAGCGGCGCTGTTGATCACGGGCTGTGTTGTTGATGCCTCTGTCGCGTGGGCATGGGTTCCATACAGGGCTAGCGCAATCATGCCCCATAACTTATTCATCTATTCGTTCACCTTAGCTTGCTAACTCAGGGTGGTTGTTTACATGCGGCTATGATCCACACAGAGCATGATTCACGCTCTCGCTGTTGTTGTTTGTATGTGTTTTTAGCGAGTATGCAATATTGGCGAACCGCTCTTTTTTGACGGTATCGCTCTGAGAATTAAGGATGACATAATAAAGCAATTTCGCACGAATTACATTAGCGAAGTGTTGCAATTATCTGCAATTTTAAAGCAAATAGCGTATGACATGCATGGCATAGGCTCTTGTTAGTTTGTGTAATTTTAGTCACTATGACAGTGCACAGTTAATTCAAAGGAAATGCAGTAATGTGGGGGAAGATTCTCGGGGCCTGCTTCGGTTTTATGTTCGGTAAGGTATTTGGTGCCCTGTTAGGTTTGTTTGTTGGCCACATGTTCGATAAAAGCCTCAAGCAGAATTTTGACAATGCAGGTGGCTTTAAAGGCTTTTTCAACAACGACAATATATCACAGCGCCAAGCATTATTTTTCTCTAGCTGTTTTGCCGTGATGGGGCACATCGCCAAAAGCAATGGTCGCGTAAATGAGATGCATATTCGCGCTGCGACAGCCTTTATGGATGAGATGGGGTTAACAGGCGATGACAAAAAAGAGGCGCAACATGCGTTTCGCGCCGGCAAAGAAGCCGACTTTTGTATGACATCAACATTACGTGAATTTAGAGAGCACTTTGCTGGGCGCTTTGACCTCATTCAATTATTTCTTGAGATTCAAATTCAAATGGCTTTCAGCGACGGGCATTTAGCAAGTGTTGAAAAAACCTTATTAGAGCAGGTTGCGAAAGGACTTGGTTTAAGTCAAACCCACTTTAAGTTCATTTTGAAGCGTTATCAGGCTGAGTTTGCTTTTCGCCAACAGCAACAGCGCTTTAACCAGCAACATAGCCGCCAGCAACGCACTTCTTCGAGCAGCAATTCTTCAATGAGCCGCGCACAAGCGCTCAATATTTTAGGTTTGGATGAGGGAGCTGATGCACGAGAAATCAAAAAAGCATATCGCAAACTTATGTCTCAGCATCACCCAGATAAACTGGTTTCTCAAGGTTTGCCCGCACACATGATGAAGTTGGCGCAAAAGAAAAGCCAAGATATTCAAGCCGCCTATGAATACCTAAAAAAGGCGGCGTAAAAAGCCGTCTATCTCCGTGGTTAGGCGGGCTAGTTGCTCGCTATTGTTGGCGTCATCTAGCAACTCAACCTGACGATAATCGAGTTTTTGATTTTTCTGTGCCCACAGTGGCCCCAGCTTTTTGTGCGAGTCTGTCATTGAATGCGCGCTAGTAGTGTAGAGGTCTAACACAGCGGGAATAATAATCGAAAAGTTGGCGCCAATATGGCGATTGCGCTCGGGATCTGGCAAGTAGCTGTTCAGAGCTATCATTGCTTGGAGTTCAATTTCAGGGAATTCACTTAGGTACTCACTGAGCAACCCGGCACCTTGTCCTATTGCAAAAATGCTGACTGGCTTAGGTGTCTGTGCCGCTCTTTGCATTACTGATTCGAGTTGTGCTTGTAATCGTGATTTATAGGTGTCCAGATCAATCAACGCGTACGCGCTTTGGTAATTTGGAATATAACTTTGTTGCTCAGTTGGTGTTTGCGGTTCACTTGGTGCACTTTGTGTTTGTGTCGCCGAGTCGCTAGCTGCTGTATCGTCAGGTGTTTGCACGATGTCTTCGCTAGCAGCGGCAATGCTTATGTTGTTGAGCACCAAATAGCTGTCATAGCCTTTTTCACTAAGCGCATAGCGCAGATAAGCAAAGCCATGTTTACCACCAACAGGGTCCATCAAAGACGCAAAAAAGATGATGGTACCGCGATGTGCTGGTGCCATGTGGGGGTGATAAACTGTTTGAAACTCTTCACCTTGAGCGAGTAAGGTGATTTGCTCATCGAGGCTACTATGGGCGTGATAGTGGGTGTCGCCCTTGGCTGGGTGAATCAGTACTAAGGCGAGCAATAGCAGCATAAAGCGCATATTAAGATGTCCTTGTTTATCCATGTGCAATCTCCATCCCCCTACATAGCTACGCATTTTAGCGGGCTAAATATCGTGCTCACAGCGTTAAATTTTTTCTATGTAGAATAACTACATAAGAAAAATTTTGCCTTGTTATCACATCATTTATCCAGCGCTATACCTGATCAGATATTTAAGATGATTGGCATAAGAACTTCATTTTTTATCGGCGCGATAACATGAAAGTTTAGCGCCAATATGGATACCAGGTTGTATTTTGTGTTTTGTTAAAATGGGCAGGCAGCAGTAAAAGTCATCACCTCTGCCGTACTTGGGTGGGTGATTGTCAGCCAGTGAGCATGCAGTTGTAGGCGTTCAGCGCGTGCTTTAGCTTGTGGATGAGCATAAAGTCTATCGCCCAAAATCACATGTCCCAGAGAAAGCATATGCACTCTGAGCTGGTGGCTACGTCCTGTTACTGGAGTGAGGCGCACGCGAGAGCAGTTATCGCCACTGCTTAGGACTTCGTAGTGAGTTAATGACGGCTTACCATTTTCTAAATCCACCATTTGTTTAGGTCGATTTGGCCAATCGCAAATCAAAGGCAGGTCCACAGAGCCTTGTTTGTCTTGAGGGTGCCCTTCAACGATGGCAATGTACTCTTTTGCTGTCTCTCTGTCTTGAAACTGCATACTAAGATGACGATGGGCTTGTTTGTTTAACGCGAGACAAATCACCCCTGATGTCGCCATATCGAGGCGATGTACAATTTTCGCAGTAGGGAATACAAGATTGGCGCGATTTATCAAACTGTCGGCATGCTTTGGATCTTTCCCTGGCACAGTGAGCAAGCCACTTGGTTTGTCGAGGATCAACAAGTCGTCATCTTGATAGATGATGCTCAAATAGGGAAAACGCGGTGGATTGTAATTTAACAGCATGGCCAGCCTCAGGTTGTAAGGCTGGCCATTTTAATGAAATGCTTAGTGACTGACAACGATTAAGCGGATTGCGTCGAGCTTCACTTTCGCTTTGTCTATGTATTCGTCCATTTGTGTGCGACTACTGTGGAAGTGCGCCAGCTCGTCTTCACGAATGTTAGGGTTAATTTCCTTGAGATTGCTAAGGCGTTGAAGTTCTGAGTCAACGGCTTTGTGCATCGCACTCTTTGCTTCAGTGCGCAAACTTTCCATAGTTTCTTGCGCCATTTCATTGCCTGATGCAATCAGTGGGTGGATGGCACTTTGCAGTGCATTCACAAGCTTGGAAGCGGTTTGTCTTCCAACTGCGTTGAGCTGCTGATTGAACGCATCGAAGGCCACATTGTCGGCTAGGTTATTACCTGCTTTGTCCAGTAACACGCGAATGGGTGTTGGTGGCAAGTAACGGCCAAGTTGTAATGCTTTTGGAGCCATTGCTTCAGCAATGTAAATAAGCTCAACAAAATACGTGCCTGCTGGCAGTTTTTGGTTTTTCAGCAATGCAACAGAGGCGGTACCAAAGTCATCGTCACAGATCATCTCCATAGCGCCCTCAACCATAGGGTGATCCCAACTCAAGAAGTGCAAATCTTCTTGTGCTAACGCGGTGTCTCTATCAAACGTAACACTCATGCCTTCGTCTTTGAGCAATGGGAAGTTCGCGCCTAGCATATGCTCTGTGGGCTTAAGGATGATGCTATTTTCACCTTTATCTTCTTGATTAACGCCCCAAATATCAAAGACATTGATCATGTAAGTAGGTAACTCGAAGCTGTCATCAACGTCGCTGATGTCTGTAACGAGGTGTTCCGACTTACCTTGGCCGCTGGAGTGCAGCTCTAATAAACGATCTCGTCCAGATTCCATTTGTGCTTTGAGCTCGGCGTATCGTGTGCTTACTCGCGAGATGAGCTCTGCAAGTTGCTCGTCTTCATACTGATTGCTGGCTAATAACTGTAGTAATTCGTCACCAAACTCTTGATTTAGCATGTGACCTGTTGTCGAGGTGTGCTCAAAGGCATTTAAACCTTCGTGATACCAGCGCAGTAGAGTATGTTGTGCACTGTTTTCAAAATAAGGCACATGGATTTTTATATCTTGGGTTTGACCAATACGGTCAAGGCGACCAATGCGCTGCTCCAACAGATCAGGGTTGAGTGGCAGGTCGAATAGGGCTAGATGATGAGCGAACTGGAAGTTACGACCTTCAGAGCCAATTTCAGAACAAATCAACACTTGTGCACTGTCTTCAATGTCGGCAAAGAATGCGGCAGCACGATCACGCTCGATAATACTCATACCCTCGTGAAATACTGCTGCTTTGATTCCCTCACGCTCGCGCAGTGCTTGCTCAAGACTGAGCGCAGTCTCTGCTTTGGCGCAGATCACCAGCATTTTTTCAGGCTTAGTACTGTTTAGCGTATCGATTAGCCACTGTACTCGTGGGTCAAACTGAGTCCAACTCGCATCTTTCCCCTCAAACTCTTGGAAGATTTTTTCTGGGAATAGCGCGCGTACGGCGTTCAGTTCAACTGGGCCGGCACTGCCAAGACTACCCATGACGTTCATCGCTGTTTTGTACTGGCTAGGCATAGTCATTGGATAAGCATTTAATATTCGCGCCGGATAGCCACTGATACCGCTGCGACTATTGCGGAACAAGATACGGCCGGTACCGTGTCTGTCTAATAGTTGCTCTAGAATTTGCTCTTTTGCGTCGCTCTCACCGCGACTATATTGATTTAGCAACGACTCTCCTTGCTTGCCTAGTAGATTGGTAAGCACTTGCTGTTGCTCTGCGTTCAATGTTTGCGCTTGTAAAATGCTATTGGCCGCATCAGCAATATCGCTGTAGTGGCGTTCTTGCTCAACGAATGCGTCGTAGTCGTAAAATCTGTCAGGGTCGAGCAATTTTAGGCGAGCGAAGTGGCTTTGATGGCCTAGCTGATCAGGAGTTGCGGTGAGCAAAATAAGCCCTGCAATATCTCGGCTAAGCTCTTCGATGCGCGTATATTCCGTACTTGGCTTATCTACAGACCAGCTTAGGTGATGCGCTTCATCGACAACTAGTAAATCCCAATCAGCAAGTGTTGCTTGCTCAAACCAACGTTTTTTCTTCGTTAGGAACTCCAAACTGGTCAGTACCAACTGTTCAGTTTCAAACACGTTGGCACTGTCTGCGAATGCTTCAGCGCAGCGTTCTTCATCAAAAATGGCAAACTTCAAATTAAAACGACGCAGCATTTCAACCAACCACTGGTGCTGGAGGTTCTCTGGAACCACAATAAGCACTCGTGAAGCACGACCAGTGAGTAACTGTTGATGCAATATCATCCCTGCTTCGATGGTTTTACCTAAGCCTACTTCGTCACTCAGAAGTACACGGGGGGCAAAGCGCTGGCCTACCTCACGAGCAATATGTAATTGATGCTCAATAAGACTTGCACGTTGACCAATTAAGCCTTTGAGAGGGGATTGATCGCGCTTATGCCTGTGTTGCCACGTGTTGTAGCGCAGTGTGTAGCGATCAAAACGGTCGATTTGCCCAGCGAAAAGTCGGTCTTGTGGCTTATTGAATTTAATGAAGTGATCGAGAAAGGTTTCTTTCAACTCCTCAGGTTCATTGGTATCGACACGTGTGCCGATGTAAGTGTACAAACCGTCATGTTGTTGTACCTCACTCACAGTGAGCTCCCACTCATCAGTACTGCGAATGACGTCGCCCGGGTTAAACAGTACGCGCGTTACAGGCGCTTCTGCCTGCGCATATACACGACTCTCGCCGCTGGCGGGGAACAAGATATTTACTTGGCGTCCTTCCAATGCAACTACGGTACCTAATCCTAAATCTGATTCGGTGTCACTGATCCAACGTTGGCCTAAGGAAAAATTCATTGCGTGCTCAATCTCGACTTGGTTTAGCTGAACTCGAGCTAGTGCCCGAGCAAAAAAAGGCGGCTATATTAGCGCGCTAATTGGTGTTTATCACCTTAAAACTGATAAATATCGGACTGCTTGTTTAGTTTATATACAGCAGCAAAAGAAGGTCAGTTTTGCAAACCAAAAAATGCATTTTTTCTTACATTTTTTTACCCCTATTAGCCGTACTTTTGTGTCTATGGACTAGACTTAAATTATGCCAATAGGCATTGCCACCTTTGTCAGTGTAGTTGCAAAGGTGAAGATATAATAAAGATAAAATAGGAATGCGCTATGGACAAAGACCGCCATGTTGAAAGTAGTAAGATGTATGTTCTAGACACCAATGTATTGCTCCACGACCCCCTCGCTTATCTGTCCTTCCAAGAACACGACGTTATCATCCCCATGACAGTCCTCGAAGAACTAGATCATATCAAAGACAGAAAACGTGATGTCAGTCGTGATGCGCGTGTGGCGATTCGTTCATTAGACGAAGTGCTCAGCGACGCAACACCCGAGCAAATGTTAGAAGGGGTATTGTTACCGGACAATAAGCGCGCACCTGAGCAACCCAGAGGTAAGCTCATTATTGTTAATGACCATCTATATGCCGACAGTATCTCAGGTCTTCCTGGAAACGAAAACGACCATAGAATTATTAATTGTGCAGTACATCTACAAAATCAGCATGGCAGTGCCAAAGTGGTGTTGGTAACCAAAGACATTAATATGCGCCTTAAAGCCAAAGGTGCAGGTTTGCATTTTGTTGAAGACTATCGCACTGACCAACTTATTGACGATATTGCGTTACTGACTTCTGGCTATAAAAAGGTGAAAGGAGATTTTTGGCAGCATGTTGGCGAGTGTGAAACTGAGCAACAAGGGCGTGATGCGATTCATCATGTATCACGAGAGCTGGTGCCAGACGTGTTTGCAAATGAATATTTACTTGATGATACAGGGCATTTTGCGGCGCGGGTCATGGAATATGATGATGCGCATATCACCCTAAAAGATTTGGGGGCAGAGCGGCTTATGTCACGCAGTGCATGGGGGATTAAACCTAAAAATATCTACCAAGGCATGGCGATGGATGCTTTGCTCGACCCTGATATCGAATTGGTGTTGCTAACGGGTCCAGCAGGGTGCGGTAAAACAATTTTAGCGTTGGCGTGTGCGCTGGAGATGATTATTGAGAAGAAAACTTACGACAAACTCATCGTCACTCGTAACACCCCTGAAATAGCAGAATCTATTGGTTTCTTGCCTGGTACGGAAGAAGAAAAGATGGCCCCGTGGTTAGCGGCAATCACAGACTCATTAGAGGTGTTGCATAAATCTGATGAAAACCCGATTTCCAGTCGCAACTACATTATGGAAAAAGCAAATATTCAGTTTAAGTCAGTAAACTTTATGCGCGGGCGTAGCATTCAAAATGCGGTTGTGTTGTTGGACGAGAGCCAAAATCTGACCGCGTCTCAACTTAAAACAATCATCACGCGATGTGGTTCGGGCACTAAGCTAATTTGCTCTGGTAACTTAGCACAGATAGATAGTAACTATCTCACACCCGTTACCTCGGGTTTAACCTACATAGTAGAGCGCTTTAAGAATTTTGAGGGCAGTGCTACGGTTAACCTCAATGGTGTGGTGCGCAGCCGTCTCGCATCGTTTGCAGAGGAAAATCTGTGACTGCACTAAAAGTGCATTAGCGCCCGCGTGTGACTATTAAAAATGCGCGATTAAAAGCTAGCTTATCAAGGCTAGCTTTGTTCTAAGTACAGGTAAAACAGTTCGGTTTTTGTGAGCGGATACTCTGGCAGCGACGAGAAGGGAATGTACGAAAACAAAATGAAACCACTAAACACCGTCTAAACTGATAGCAAATGGCTATTAATATCTAGGGCGTGTTGACCTTTGCTGTTTGATTTTGCAGTAGTCATTGGGTATTTTGGCAAGGCAGAGCCTGCGTTGCATAGTGATTCTATGTCAGTCAGGCGATAACGCAGACAAAATACCCCAATGGCGCTGCCCAAAGGCGTACACTGCGTTGTCATGGGCCATGGACATAGTTCACTATGCACCATGACCCATTCCTAGCATTGAAAGCCTTTGATTTGAACAAAATTCATACCTCAAAGGTCAATACGACCTGGTGTGTCACATGTCAAAATAGGGCAGTTTTAGGCGAGTACTTAACAGAGTACATAATAGGAAGACTCATGAAGTCAGCGAATATCCTCATCGTGGAAGATGATGAGTTCAACCAGACAACAATTACAAAAGCATTGTCTGATAAGTATCAGGTACACGGTGTCAAAAGCGCTGAAGCTATGTTTGAATGGCTTAAAGAGAATACAACGGAGCTTATTTTACTTGGTGCAACACTTCGGCAAATGAGTGGCTATGAGGCGCTTAAACTTCTAAAGCATGACGAGCGTACGCAAGCGACCCCCGTAATAATGATTTCTGCACATGAGTCTATGGGCGATGAAGCCAAGGGCTTAGAACTTGGGGCAATGGATTATATTTCCAAGCCTTTTGGTACAGCTATTGTCAGGGCGCGCGTTAAAAACCAACTGGTTATCAAACAAAAGAATAACCTGTTGGAAATGCTTGCTAGCGTCGACGGTTTAACAGAAATTCCTAATCGTCGTTACTTCGATGAACACTTTGCTAGAGAGTGGCGCCGAAGTGCACGTGCAGGGTTGCCATTGTCTGTGTTGCTGATTGATATTGATTATTTTAAACGCTTCAATGACCACTATGGTCACCAAAAAGGTGATGAGTGTTTGAAACTGGTTGCACAAACGCTTGTTAATAACTGTCGACGTGGTAGTGATTTTGTCGCTCGATACGGCGCCGATAAGTTCGTGGCTGTGCTGCCGGGCAGTGAAGAGCAAACAGCTCAAGCATTATCGAATAAACTGTGTAATGTGATACGTGATTTGTGTATTGCGAACATAGACTCTCCTATATCAGACCGTGTAACAATCTCAATCGGAGCTGCTACCTATGAAGGCGTCGATGAGGACAGTGACGAAATAGAGCTATTAGAGAAAGCTCAGAAGGCACTGCATCAAGCCAAAGACGCAGGGCGCAATGGCTTTGCATTTTGTCCCTAATGCTAAGCGCTAGTGCTAACTAGCGCTTAGGCGGGCTCGTTAACCTTACAACTTGCCTATCAGGGCCTGATAGGCGCTGTCACCAACACTGACCAAGCGGCCGGACTTGAACACTAACGGAGTGCACTCATTTTTACTGATTTTACCGTCTGATTTTACGCTTTGTGTGGCGTAGAATAGCACTTGGTAAGTCTCACCCTGATGGTTGAATGTCTCACTAAAATCAGGAGTGCCTAAGATGTCTTTTACTGTCATAGCAGCACTGTTTAAATCAATATTGGCAATATAGTTGCGGTTATTGCGCTGCTGCTGTTGCCAGTCACTTGAGCCCCAATGCGCATCAGCATCGCCATCATTGACTGAAATAACACAACCGCCTAGAAGAGGGAGTGCAACAACGGCGCAGAGTAAAGCTTTTTTCATGTTAATTTCCATACTGTTTTTATAATTCACCTAATGAATATCAAGTTCGATGCCAACTTTTAAATTTGTTTAATATCAATCGCTTATGTTTTAAAGGTGAATGTTGGTTTAGCAAACTCACCAATAAGTTGGTTAATTTAACTAACCAAGTTTCTACTTTCACCATGAGTAAATGCGGTGATGTTAAGTGCTATTTGCGCGATTAATCTGTCCCTTGCTTGGTGTGACGCCCACGCTGTATGAGGGGTCAACAGTAAGTTGCTGCCGGTGTACTCAAGTAAAGGATTATCTGAGCGAGCCGGTTCCTCACTCAGTACGTCCAACGCAGCACCTGCTATCGTGCCATTAGTCAGCGCCTGAGCGAGATCCGCTTCATTGATAATCGGTCCGCGCGCAGTATTTATGAGCACCGCAGAAGGTTTCATAAGTGCCAGCGTGTCAGCGTTGATAAGGTTAACGGTGTCCTCTGTCAACGGGCTGTGGATAGAGACAATATCGGCCTGTGCAAGTGCATCTTCGAAACGCATGCGTCCTTGTCTTGGCTCTGCGCCTTGGCGCTCTGCAATGACCACCTGCATACCAAAGGCCTGGGCGACTTTTTCGACTCCCTGACCTAACTCACCGTAGCCAATAATTGTCAGTTGTTTACCTGCAAGCTCGTGTATCGGATAGTCCAAACGACAGAACATATCACTTCGTTGCCATGCTCCCTCGTGACAGTCGTTAATATAACGATGCATATTGTTCAGAAGTAACGACATAAGCGTGAAGGTATGTTGAATAACGCTGGCTGTTGAATAGCCTGCAACATTGCATACAGTGACACCGCATTCACGTGCTGCGGGTAAATCAATGTTGTTAGTGCCAGTGGCTGCAACACAAATAAGCTGTAAGTTAGGTAGCGCTTGCATGTGCTCTTTAGTGATTTTTACTTTATTGGTGATCAGCACATGGGCGTTTTTTGAGCGTGGGATCACTTCGCTTGGGGATGTTAATGCATACCCTGTAAAGTGGCCAAGTTGCTCCAATGGCGTTAATGCATTTTCGCCGAGAGTGTGTGTATCTAACATAACAATGTTCATGGCTGGCTCCGAAGTTGAATGAGGCGGGTAGTTTTTCATGGACAATCGGCGATGGCAAAAAAAATTATTGACCTTGGAGTTGACTCAAAGGTTTATAATCACAGTAGAGCAAGTACCTAACAAGAGTGTGACGAACATGCGAATAGGTGAGTTGGCAGCGCAGGTATCAATGAGTACAGATACCCTGCGTTATTACGAACAGCAAGGATTACTCAGTGAGCCTAGCAGGGACCACAGTGGATATCGGCAGTATACACAAAAGCATCTGGCGCAATTGCAGTTTATCCGCCGAGCAAAAGAGGTGGGTTTTAGCCTTGAAGAAATCGCTGAGCTGTTGAAGATAAACTTTGAAAAGGCCCAGCACAGTTGTCAGGAAGTCAAAGACTTGACCTTAAAAAAGCGCGATTTGGTAGCAAAACGTTTAGCAGAGTTAGAGCGGTTTTATGCGTCGTTATCGCAATTGGCTCAACAGTGTTGTGGTAGTGAGGCTCCGGCGCAGCATTGTTCTATTCTCAGTGCATTGGAGGATGTAGATGGACTTAATCAGTAACTTCTGGGACTTATTTGTGTTGTCAGCTCCTTGGTTGCTGTTGGGGTTGTTCTTAGCAGGGGTGTTGAATGTGTATTTACCCAGTCACATTTTGCAACGTCACCTCGGTCAAGAGGGCTTTTGGACCACAGTAAAAGCTGCACTGATAGGTGCTCCCATGCCGCTGTGTTCATGTGGTGTTATTCCCGCTGCTGTGGGGCTTCGCCGAGCGGGAGCATCAAAAAGTGCCACTACCTCCTTTTTGGTATCAACACCTGAGACTGGAGTGGATTCAGTGTCTGTGTCCTATGCCTTGTTAGGGCCGTTTATGGCTATCATTCGTCCGATAGCCGCAGTGTGCAGCGCGATTGCCGCCGGAGTCTTGGTAGGAAAAGAGGGGGGCACTGCACATCAACATCACAGTAGCAGTTCTCTTTCATCTACATCTTCACCGTGCTGTGCCTCAGAGCAACAACTATCGCATCCGCAGGTGGAGTCGAGTTGTTGTGATACACATGCAACCCCTATCGAGACTCATGCTTGTTGCTCAACCTCAACCTCGACCTCAACTCAGGGAAAAAATAAAGACACAGACGAGCATGGCGCGATGACTAAACTCACCCAAGCGCTGCAATTTAGTGCCACAAAACTACTCAGTGATACAGCATTGTGGCTGATGGTCGGATTGTTCTTTGCTGCCTTGGTACACACCTATGTACCTGCGTCTTATCTTAGTCAATGGGGTAGTGGCTTGTTGGCAATGACCGTGATGGTGATAATCTCTATTCCTATGTACATTTGTGCCACAGCCTCGACTCCTATCGCCGCAGGTTTGTTGCTAGCAGGCGTGTCCCCGGGTTCTGTGTTGGTGTTCATGCTGGCTGGCCCGGCAACCAATGTTGCTACCTTAGGTGTGGTAGGCAAAGAGCTCGGTCGTAGGGCGCTGTTTGCGTATTTAATCGGGGTTATCGGTGTTGCCTTGCTGTTCGGCTATTTGACTGACTACCTAGTCAGTGAGTTTGATGTGCAAGTGGTCGCTTTGACTTCATACCATGAATCAGTGCTTCCTTCATGGCTAGCGACTGGTTCGGCGCTATTGTTAGTTGTGCTTATGTTGCGATTGGTATGGCTTAAAATTCAATCACTTTGGCTACCTTCTACTGGTAAGAGTTGTTAAACTTAGCGATTAATTCGTCGGCGCGATACAATACGCGCCGAATTTTTGCATGCAGTAATAAGTGAATGCCGTGGATAAGTACGCAGATATAAGACCTTATAACGATAACGAAGTAGCCGACGCGGTTGCGAGATTGGTCGCTGACAACGCGTTTGTAGACCTTATTGCCAAGCACAATTTACCAAGTTGGGTTGCCCCCATGCGCTTTTTATCGCGCCCACTGGTGCGTTGGCAATTGCAGCGTAAATGGGGCAATGTTGCCTCGGTACGCCAAGTGCAATTAGAAGTGGTGCATTATCTTGAACACATTGTTAAAACCACGACTTCAAAAGTCACTTTTTCAGGGCTAGATGCACTTGATAAAGACAGTGCCTATTTATTTATCTCAAATCACAGAGATATCGTTCTTGACCCTGCGCTTGTGAACTTTGGTTTGCATCAGCATGATATGAATACAGTGCGTATCGCTATTGGTGATAACTTGCTGCAAATTCCTTATATCACTGAACTGATGCGCCTCAATAAGAGCTTCATAGTAAAGCGCTCGGCCAAAGCGCCAAAAGAGATGTTACGCGCTTTAACTCAACTGTCGGCGTATATTTACGATTCACTTGATGAAGGCCACAGTATTTGGATTGCCCAGCGTGAAGGTCGTACTAAAGATGGTCATGACCAGACAGATCCAGCTTTACTGAAAATGTTGCAGCTTAATGGCCGCAAACAGAAGAAAGATTTTGCAGATTACGTCCGCGAATTAAAAATCGTTCCAGTATCCATTTCTTACCAGTATGAGCCATGCGCACAAGCAAAAGCGAAAGAGCTTTACCATAAAAAGCATCATGGTGAGTATGTGAAGCAAGCAGGTGAAGACATCGAGAGCATTGTCGAGGGTTTTACTACCGACAAGGGTCATGTCCATCTTGCCTTTGGTAAACCTATTGCGCATGGGTGCGACACCCCTGAAGATTTAGCAAAAACCATAGACAGACAAATTCTTGAGTCGTTTTATTTGCACCCAGGCAACTATATCGCCGCAGATCATGCCGAGGCGATTGTTGATACTGAATCTGCAGATGTAAAAGAATTTGCCGAACGTATGAACCTGATCCCTGAGCATTTACGCGACTTGGTGAAGGCTATTTACGCAAAACCTGTATTACGTAAAGAGGAAATGCAGGGTTAGACTGATATTCCGTACATTATATGTGAGTAACACAGAGCTCTCAGCGCTCTGTCCAATGCAATTTGTGCTGGCAATTGGGCGCTTCAGGCATTAACGTTAATAAAAGGTTTATGCAAGAAGTGCCCGTGCAGCAGTTATGCAACAGCTAGAGATATTTTCCATTGATAGTCCCTGTAAAGGGATTTGCGAAGTGAACAATCGCGGCTATTGCCGTGGCTGTTATCGCTCTCGTGAAGAACGCTTTGGCTGGAATCAATTCACTGACGAGCAAAAACGCCACGTCAATTTGTTGTGTCATCAACGTTACAAGCGCTGGTTGGCGCGTCAGCAACAAGAGCAAGATCAACAACAAGCAGACTCAGCTCAAGGAGAGCTCGATTTATAAGCCGTATTGTTGCTTAAGTTCTTGGATCACGCCTTCTCGTTCAAGCTTTTCAAATGCCCTCAACAGCGCCGGGATCTTATCTTCATGGCGTTTGTGCACGTAGTGATAACTGAAATAATCTTGTAAATGATGTTTGTGAAAGCGGTTTTGGTTAATGCCGTGAGTAACCTGTTTGAGGTGAAAGTCCAAGGCTATCACTGCATCGACTTGTTGTTGCGCGAGTAAATTCAATTGCGCGGGAATATTCTCAATACGTATGCGTTGCCCAGAATAGCGATGCTCATCTAGATACTGCTCGCCTACTGGGTAACCATTTCGAAATGCAACGCTTGATAGCGAGTTAATATCACAGTCTTCACAGCGGGTCAGCATCACGAGTTGGAACCTGAATAGGGGATAATTCACTCGAACTAGATTGTGATATTGGTAGTCAATATGTGCAATGCGGCCAAGCTGACCATCGAATGTACCATCATTTGCGGCATTTAATGCTTGAGGGTGAGTGAAGTCTGCAAGTTTAAGATCATAGCCTATTTGCCCATAGACACGTGTCATTACATCAATCACGAACCGTGCTTGTGGTGTATCCATCGGTTTATTGAAGGTGACAACAGGGCGTTGCTCAGCATGAAGCGAAGGAGGCAACGCAATACTGAAAAAGAGAACTAAGATGTGAAGCCAAATTCGGCTCGGCAAATAATGCATAACGACCTGTAACTTTTACTGCTAACAATCAAGCTTGGTGCAACCAATCATGGCATGGGTAATAGAATGCTGTACCTATTTTAATTGTTTTGTGTTTTGATTACTATTAATAGCGCTAGCCTATACTATCTGTGCATTCAACTCAAAGTTGTATCTGTTATAGTATGTAAAGATCATAAAAAAGTGTGTGTAGAGAATGAGTCAAAATTTATGCTTGCTACCCAGAGAAGAAAAGTATCGTATTCAATTGGATTACGAAGCGTCTTTTTGGGCATATCAAATAATTCGCGGTAAAAATGCGCGAGACAAAGTGTATGAAACCATTAATATGCGTCCATCATCTGAGCAATCTTATTTAAAACAACAGTTTGAACATTACTTGGCGATGATGAGCGCATCGCGGTGAGTGCGATGTCGGTGCAGCAACTACCAGCCATAGCCATTCCTCTGGTCAACAAATTTTACGACCAACATGGAGCAAGAGGCCGGGCTACCAAGCAAGATAAGGTGTGGGTGGTGCGTTGCAGCAACGATATTATTGCCGCCGCCCGGGTGGTTGATGTGGCGCAAAATGCATTGCTATGCGGGGTCTATGTTGCGGCGCATTATCGCGCCAAAGGCGTAGCGAGCACCCTGATTGCGCAGGTATGCAAGGAGTTGAACGCACCTCTTTACAGCTTTATCTATGCGCATCTAAAGGACTTTTACACACGTTTGGCATTTGTGCCTGTGTTAGAGCCTTTACCACAGGCATTGGCGCAAAAGTTTACATCGTATGTGCAGCAAGGACGAGATCTAATACCTTATGTGTATGACAAGCAAAACAATGTTTAGAGCTGCATTGCTGCTAATATTGTGTCTATGCGGCGATGTTGCCAATGCCAGTGTACACGCGTTAACTAAAGATACCGGTCTTGCAAGTAATCGTGTGAGTCACATGTTGGTAGATGAGCATGGGTATTTGTGGCTAGCAACCGAAAGTGGTTTGAACAAATATGACGGCTATCAGGTGCAGTCGATACATGATGAAAAAAAGTTACTGCAAGGCGCCGTTATTGAGGCACTCTACGAAGATGCCAACTCCGATATCTGGATATCTTCCTTACTGAACGGCCTGTTTCATTACCAACTTAGCTCAGGAGCACTGACTCAGGTTATCGCCCCGAACGCAGACGGTGAAAGCAGCTTCGACACTGATATATTCTCCCTCTTGTCTTGGTCAGAGCAGCACATACTGCTTGGCCGAGGTCATGATGTTGCACTGCTCAATCGCGACACGCGTGCTGTGCAATCTTTATTTGCCACTTCAACCACGCCTCACCGCGCTCAGGTGGATGCGCTCGCAAGGTACCAAGGGTATGTCATTGCAGGAACCAGCGAAGGTGTTTGGGTGCACGAGATGGCAACGGCTAAAACGCGGCACCTTGCAGATATTTTGGCAGACTCCCTCCAGGGCCTGAGCAGCAAGGTTAATGCTTTATCCGTTGTTGATAACACCTTGCTTTACGTAGGCACCAATCAGGGTCTATTTGAAATTGATTTAACAGGACTCGACCTCGTATTCGATAATGCAACAGCCCAAAGTGTTCACGACCGTGCTTTGGTTGTTAAGGGGCAAATCAATGACATCTACCTTAAATCAGACGCAACAATGCTGCTGGCAACGGGTGATGGAGTGTTTCACTTTAATCAGAAAACTAAACAGCTCACAGTCCCTTTTGCATTAACCCATGACAATCGCGCGCGCATAGCAGGTGGAGCCAAAACTGTACTTGAGACGCCAGCAGGTAATGTGTGGGTAGCAGCTACAGAGCAAGGTGCAATGCTCATTACGCAGCCGCCTTTGAAGTTACAAGACATCTCAACTCAAACGCTAAAAGGGGAGGGGTTCGCTCACTCTACAATCTGGAGTACCGCGCAACAGCAACATACCCTCTATGTAGGCACCCACAATGGCCTAAGTGTTATTGACTTAACCACAGGGCAGAGCAAAAGCTATTTTCAATATTATCAGGATGAAAAGCGCAGCACCGTTTTTCGTATCTTCACTTTGCAATGGTTTGCTCAGCAGTTAGTGCTCAGCACATCTCGCGGATTGTTTCTATTCGACCCACAATCACTCCAACTTACAAAATTATTAGCGCACGATAAGTCGAATCAAGAGTTTCTAGAAGGTGTACTACATCATATCTACGTGAGTCCAGAAGGTGTGCTGTTTGGCGTAAATCAGCACAAAGGGTACTTTTACATCGATTTAAACAGTAAAAAAGTTCACCCTTTACATAGTATTAATGCCTCACATGAACCTGCTTCTAGCGTCGCGTTTTTGCCATCACCCAAGGGCAGTTCACCATGGCCTCTATTTTTTGCTGGTGGCAGTTTATATCGCATAACGAAAGGCTCTGAAGTGCTTACGCCGCTATATTCTTTGCCTAAATTAGATGCTCAATTAGCGATTAACCTGAGCGGTTTTGCATTTGATAATAGCAATAGGCTGTGGCTATCTTTGTCTAATTATGGCCTTATCGCCCTTGATACTGAGACTTTTGAAGTGCGAGAGCGCGTTGATTTCAAGCAAGCTCGCGTAAGCCCTCTGATGTTTGATTTACAGGCTGATGCAGGTGGCTTTGTTTGGATGAGTAGTCATGATGGGCTATGGCGATTTAATCCACAGACACAACATTTTGTGCAATTTGCTGCGCGTGATGGGCTCAATAGTGACGATTTTGTCCACGGCTCTGCGAGTCGTTTTGCCGATCATCGTTTTGCCTATGCCACCCAAGGTGGTGTGATATTAGTTGAGCCCTTGCGTAGCCAAGCTAACTTCGCGTTATCAAAAGTGAACTTCACTTCTGCGCAGCTCATGTATCGCCCATTAGCAACACCGGCTTATGGGCCTCTCAAAGAAATTGAACTGGCTCATGATGATGTTGGGCTCGAAGTTACGTTCAGTGCCATGGTGTTTCATGATCAAGACCGAATTACCTACCAGTATCAACTCGATGGCTCGCAAACCAGTTATACGCAAAATAATAATCGTGTGGTGTTTCCAAAATTTAATCCAGGTTCGCATGTACTCAAAGTGTGGGCACAAGACCCGTATACAGGTGAACTAAGCGACCCAGCGCGCTTAACGATTAACGTTGCCTATCCACTTTGGAGCTCGCCCAAGTACCTTGCCCTATATATCATTGTTGTCGCAATACTGGTGGGGGCTTGGTTATTGCGTCGCAACCGCACGCAAAAGATGTTGATGCAGGCGCACTTGCAGTCTGTGGAATCGGCAACACGATTGAAGTTAGCGCTCGAGGGGAGCCATTCAGGAGTGTGGGATTGGCAAAGTGATGCTGGCAGCATTTACCAGCCAAGACTTGTTGAGGAGCTAGGATATGATTTCGAACATTGTCAGTTAGATGAGTATTTGGCACTCATTCATCCCGATGAAAGGCAAAGATTCCGCATTGAGTGGTTGGAGTTTTTATCCACAGATAAGGGATATTTCAACTGCGTATATCGACTCAAACACCGCTCTGGACTTTGGCGATGGTACAAAGACTTTGGCAAAGTGATGCAGTGGCAAGACGGTCATCCTGTAAAAGTGGCGGGCACGTATACCAACATGACCCGAGAGCTTGTATTCGAAGAAAACGCTCGTCTTTTTGGTGCTGCATTTGAACAAACCAGCGATTGGGTGATCATTTTTGACCATAAGCTGAGGATCACTGCTACTAACAAATCATTGCGCCAGCACTTTAATTACAGTTCCAGTTGTCGTTCATCTCGACGTTTAACTTTGGGGTTGAGTAAAAACACGCGTATCAATTACCTGCGTATCCTCAAGGGCTTAAGAGTTGGCGAGCACTATCAGTGTGAAGAAGTGGTGGTGATTAAAAATGGTGAGCACGTTCCTGTGCTAATGAAATTTAGCGCAGTGGCGGATAATGAACATCAGGCCACCAGTTTCATTGTCATGATGACCGATATTAGCGCACCTAAAAATGCATTGTTGAGTGTGCGTGAACGTGCAAACTACGACAGTCTCACCGGTTTTCCAAATCGTGCTTTGTTTATGGACCGTGTTGACCATGCACTCGAACAGGCCCAACGCAATCAAACAGGTTGCGCGTTAATACTGATTAATGTGAGCAATTTAGCCAATATTAACGATACCAAAGGTTTTGATAGTGGCGACCAATTACTGTTGAGCCTTGCCTACCGACTGCAACGCTCAGTGCGCGGTCAAGATAGCTTAGGGCGATTACAAGGTGACGAATTTGCGCTGTTAATTGAAGACATTGATGATGTAGAGCAAGTCATTACTGTATGTCGTAAAGTGCGAGATGTGCTCGTGCAACCGTTTAATCAGCCCCCGAATGAGGCGCTTGTGCGGGTTGGCTTAGGAGTATCTCTGTTTCCTCAGGATGCTGTATCTGCACAGGAGCTCATCAAATGTGCCGACATTGCCACCTATCACGCCAAGCGAGGCGGTGTTAATCAATGTCATTTTTTCCAGCCAGAAATAAACGCTGCAGTACAGCGCAGCATTGAAACCGAAAGAGATGTAGCGATTGCATGCGAGAACTATGACTTTGTTAATTTGTACCAGAGTATTTGCGCAACTCATGATAAACACATAGAGGCATTTGCTGTTTTGCTGCATTGGCAACAAGGTGAACATTTAATTGCGCCTGGGCACTTCCTTCCGCATTTGCGCCAAAGTGCACTGTGGGCAAAATTGCTGCTACAAACATTAGAGCGCGCTATGCTCGAGTGTCGAGTGTGGCATCGACAACATCCAACTCTGGGCCTAAACGTTGCTATTAGTGGTCGTGAGTTTAGCGAAGCTGGGGTGATGGGGGATATTATTCACCTTTTACACAGCCACGAGTTCCCGCTACCGTATCTCACTTTGGAAATCTCAGTGAGGGATTGGCAGCGAATAGAGAATAACAGCCAAGTGGCGTTGCAAACTTTAGCCGATGAGGGCGTACGCATCTGCCTGTTTATTGAAGATGAAGATCAGCTAAGCGTTGGCCTGTTATCTGATGACATGTTCCATCGCGTTAAACTCGGACCGCAATTGACTAAGCAATTGTGTGAGCAGCCCAAATTAACGCCCAAACTACGCAAATACATGGCGGTATTTAGTGCATTAGGACTGGAGATAATGGCCGTTGGCGTGGCTAATGCCACTGAGCAACGCAAACTCATTAGCCTTGGGTGTACGCTTATGCAAGGGGATGACATTCATACCCCTTGTCATGGCGATGGTGTAGCGCAACTCCTTAGTGAGAATAGGTAAGGTGATTGGTATTACTCAATATGATGCCCGCAATGAGGACAAAAACGATTGATCACAGGGTGTTTATTTTTCACCTGTTTTTCAATGTGGCTAGCTTCTTGAGTACTCAACCCCAAGTCAAACCGCAGTTGTTCAAGTTGCTTGCGTTCATCATGGCAAATCACACCATCATCCATCGCTTGATATACAGCCTCTGTGTATGTGCGGCGTCGTTTGCGGAGCTGATCAGAAAAGCTTGAGGCAAGAATACCGGTTGGAATAGCCACCATTCCCATACTTAAAATAGTGATGATCCCACCGAATATTTTGCCCAGTACAGTCACTGGCACAACGTCGCCATAGCCCACGGTGGTTAATGTGATAAGCGCCCACCACATTGCTGCGGGGATAGAACCGAACTTGTCGGGTTGAATATCGTGCTCGAGTAGGTAAATGCCGCTGGCGGCGATGATCAAAATAACCGACATGATGAAAAAGGCTGCCATCAATGAGCTTGCTTCTTCTCGAATGGTGGTGAGCATCAGTTGCATGGCGCGAGAATAGCGCGTGAGTTTAAAAATTCGTAGTAATCGCAGTACGCGTAAAAAGCGTAAGTCGAATGACACAAAGTACACTAACAACGAAGGCAGGATTGCGACTAGATCAACCAGAGCCAAGGGTGAAAAAAGGTAGCGTATGCGTCGTTGGGTGGCCGATAAATTGGAGTCCTTAAAGCACTCTAAATCGACGCTGGTCCATACTCGAGCGAGGTACTCAACAGTGAAAATGGCCACTGATACCAGTTCAAAATAGATAAAGAAATGATAGTGTTTTTGCGCTATGTGGGGCACTGATTCAATGACAATGGCGATGACATTAGCGAAGATTAAGATCATCAAAAAGCTATCAAAGAGATAACCTAAACGCTTAGCACCACCGCGTGCTTCAAATATATCGGCGAGTTTTGTTCTTATTACACTCATAAGCGTGGTTCATTCAATTCTTTTTTCATGTGTATGGTTCCTTCCTCAAAGTCTCGGGTGATAGTAAACCCTAACTTACGAGCAAGTTCTATCATGCCTGAATTCTCAAACAGGGTCACTCCCTCAATGATTGCAACCCCTTGTTGTTGGCAATAATCGATCGCGGCTGTCATTAACACCCGACCTAGACCAAGCCCTTGTTTATTGGACCCCACTACGATGGCAAATTCAGCAACGTGATTATCTGGATCCATCAATACTCGCGACACCCCGAGCGTCACATCACCGCCTTGCTGTTTACGGGTAACAATAAAGGCCATCTCGCGGTCGTAATCAATTTGCGTCATTTTAGCGAGTTGTTCATGAGTAAATTGCGGCATTTCACCAAAAAAGCGACTGTATCTGTCTTCTTTACTTAAAGAAGCATCAAATTCTCGGTGCGCTTGTTCGTCTTCTGGACGAATGGGGCGCAGCGTAGCCTGTGTACCATCTTTTAGGGTGATCTGTTGTTCCCACTCCTTCGGGTAAGGGCGAATAGCCAAACGCTTTCTATGTGCTAAGCGCTTGTATGGGGCAATAGCAAAAGAGGCGTCTAGTACCAGAAAATGTCCTTGAGTTGCCAGCACCGGGTTTAATTCCATATCAGTAATATCCGGCTGCTCAACAATGAGCTGTGATACCCGTGTGAGTAGCGCACACAATCGATACTTATCCTCTTTGCTTGGCAGCATTCGTGCGCTTATCACGCCCTTATCCAACGCGTTTGCTATCAGGTATTTTGCCAAGTTCATGTTCAAAGGCGGCAATGCGACTGCTGCGTGGGCAAAATCGTGGGCATTGCCCGTTTCACCTAACAGAATGACAGGGCCAAATTGTGGATCCGTTTTTATGGCAATACGCATTTCATGTGCACCAGCACGCTCCGCCATAGGTTGAATAGAAAACCCATCGATGCGTGCTGTAGGATGAATTTTGTTGATGCGCAGTAAAATAGCAAATGCGGCTTGTTCAACTTCTTGGGGATCGGTGAGGTTTAAAATTACGCCGCCAACATCAGACTTGCTGTGGATATCGGGGCTTACCAGTTTAAGTGCCACCGGGAAGCCACATTCCTTGGCAACGTCTGCTGCTTCGCTTGGGGTTGTGGCAATGCGCGTGTCAATTGTATGTATCCCATATTGCTCTAACACGTTAGCGGCATCATGGGTATTTAAGTAGCACTCACCTTGGGCAAGGTGCTCGGCAATGAGCTTGGCTGTGGTGTGAGGCTGGGTATTAAGCTCATCAACAATCGATTCAGGAGTTTGCGTCAGGTGTTTTTGATTACGGCGATATTTAATTAAATGCATGTATGCACCGACCGCTCCTTCGGGGGTGCGATAGGTTGGAACACCACCTTGAGCACACACCTTGCGAGCGTCAAAAGCGGCGTCTTCACCCATAAAATTAGTCATAACAAAGGGACGTTTGCGGCTATCTATTGTTGCCAGTGAATCAATAATAATTTTTGCATATTCGCTGCTTGGCGCTAATGCAGAGGGAGTGTGGATAATCAAAAGGTTCTCCACTTCAGGCGCATTAAGCAAAATTTCTAATGCCTGTTGATAGCGTTGCGGCGAGGAGTCACCAAAAATATCGACCGGGTTTTGTGCCGATTCAGATTGGGGGATGACCTTATCAAGCGCGCGTCGTGTTTGCTCGCTGAGCTCACACAGTTTTCCTGAACTTTGTATTAGACAATCAACGGCCATGACCGCGGGCCCACCACCATTAGTGAGGATACACAAAGGCTCTACTTTAAGCAGTTTGGGGTGTAGGGCTAGGGTTTGCGTCGCAGCAAATAACTCGCGCAAGTCATTTACGCGCAACATGCCAGCACGCTGAATCATGGCATCATATACCGCATCAGAGCTTGTAGCACCGCCAGTGTGGGCCAATGCGGCGCGTGCTCCTTCGCTGGTTCTTCCGGTTTTTATTACGATAACGGGTTTGCTAAAAGCAGCCGCACGTGCAGCGGAAATAAATCCACGAATATCTTTGAGGTTGTCGATATACAGTAATACTGCCTTGGTTTTTGCATCGCGACCGAGAAAATCCAGCAATTCATCGAAGTCGATATCAAGGCAATCACCCACTGAAATAAAGTAAGAGAAGCCGATTTCTTTGTGTTGTGCCCAATCTAAAATGGTTGAACACACCGCGGCTGATTGTGATATGAAGGCAAGGTTCCCTGGACGAGCGATGGTGTGCGAAAAGCTCGCGTTGACGCCTAAATGCGGAAGCATCAAACCTAAGCAGTTTGGTCCAAGTAGGTTGATTTGATGGTCTTTACAAAATTGAGACAGCTCAACCTTTTGCGCGTCACTGACCCCCGCTGCAACGATAATGACATTTTTACATCCTTGCTCGGCCAGTGCAGTTAACACCGGTAATAACGTTGTTTTGTTGGTGCAAATAATGGCAATATCCGCAGTGCACGGCAGTGAATTAATCGTGTCGTAAGCAAGCACACCATGCACGGCTTTGTATTTGGGGGTCACTGGCATAATGGGGCCGTTAAAACCACCTTGCAGCAAGTTGCGCATCACAATGTAGCCGGGCCTTGACGCATTGTTGGAAGCACCAATAACAGCAATGGATTTTGGGTTGAAGAACTGACTAATGCGTTTTACGCTCATAGCTCACTCTTTTGCTACATTGACAACAAAAACATAGTCTCATACTTGCTAAAAAAAGGAATCCCCAATGCACAAAAGTATAACGCATATCAATATTTTACCCGCTTTTCTACTGGCGCTGGGGTTAGCATCAATAGGGTTGCTCATGCGCAGCGCCATTATTGATTTTAAGGCGATGGAAAGAACAGTCGTGGTTAAAGGGTTGGCTGAGCAACATGTTCAAGCTGATACTGCAATTTGGCCTATCGTGTTCACTGAAGCGGGTGACAAGTTAGATGAAGCAAGTGATGCGCTACAAGAGAAACAAAATGCAGTAGTGGCATTTTTAAAGTTACACGGTTTTGATGACAGCGAAATATCCCTAGGACAAGTGACCGTCATTGATAGAAAAGCGCAGCAATACGGCCCTCAGGATGTGGGTTTAAGATATTTAGTTACCGCCAATATGTCAGTTTACAGTCAGGATCCCGCCAAGGTGCGCCATGCCAGTAGTCAAATCAGTGAGTTGGCCAGACAAGGAATCGCCATCGCAGGCGACCGCTTTGCTAATCGCATCGAGTATCTGTTCACTGGCTTGAATGAAATCAAGCCGCAAATGATTGAGCAGGCAACACATAACGCCAGAGAAGTGGCACAAAAATTTGCTACAGATTCACAATCGACATTGGGAAAAATTAAATCAGCACGCCAAGGGCAGTTTAGTATCGTTGAGCGCGACTCTACGTCGCCACACCTTAAAAAAGTGCGAGTGGTGAGTACTATCGAGTACTATTTGGTGGATTAGCAAACGTATTTTTTGTGATAGCGCGTGCGGTTATGCACGCTCTTCCGGCCATGGAAAATCGACGAATGGCTCCAGATCGCGCGCATATTTGCTCGGAAGACGCCCATGGTCTCGCTCATAAATTCTCGCCATGGCGAGCATAGTATAACCACCTTGGGTGTAGCCGTTAGCGTCTTGGAGCATCCAGTCTTCAATGTCTGTGAAACGCACATAAATACGCTGTGATAATTCATCATTTAATTCACCAATCGGCTCACACGCAAGAGACACAGTAACACCTTCCTCCATGGCACAATGGGCCACGCCCCAGACGTGTTCGACATGATTATCAAAGGCATAAGGAAATTTTACGTAAGCTTCACGTTTACCTTCTTTAAGTCCCGCTATGAATCTATCTAGCTCAGCGCGCGCTCTGCAGATTTGCGCATGCATAACGGGGTCGTCTTTATCTACATTGAGTACTTTAAAGTCGATGGGAGTGCGCCAAAGCTTCAATAAGATGAAGGGAAGCACTAGCCATGCAATGCCAAAAGCAACAACACCCGCGGTGGAATTATCAAAGGATTCAAGCTGAGTCAGAATAATAAAAATGGGCACAAAGGCGCAAAATGAAAATAAGGCGATGACGATAATTCTCAGCATAAACAGTCCTTTTGTTTATCGTTTTTATGGGGAGCTGTAAATCTAAAGTACCGAAGTGGAAACAAAAAGAAAAGTGACTTTTTGATGATGATGTGAATTAGTGTTAATGAGTGACTAAATTTCATCTATATGAAAATTAAACATAAAAAACGCCGATATAGTATCGGCGTTTTTTGTTCAATTTAATGACATTAAGCTGCTTGCTTTTTCGCAACCCACTTATTAACCATTTCTTCTAAAAGGTTTAGCGGAACAGGGCCATTTTTCAATACCACATCGTGGAACTCACGGATATCGAATTTGTCACCCAGTTCTTTCTTCGCAGCTTCGCGTAGTTCAACAATCTTTAGCATACCCACTTTGTAAGCGGTAGCTTGCGATGGCATAACGATGTGGCGCTCAACCATTTTAACTGCGTCAGAAGTCGCGTTAGGGGTGTTGCTTACGTAATAATCGATACCTTGTTGACGCGTCCAACGCTTAGCATGAATACCCGTGTCTACAACAAGACGACATGCGCGCCACAGTTCCATAGCAAGACGGCCGAAGTCTGAGTAAGGGTCTTGGTATAAGCCCATTTCTTTAGGTAGTAGTTCTGAGTATAGTCCCCAGCCCTCGGTGTAAGCAGTGAAGCGGCCGTATTTGCGGAAACTCGGAATGCCTTCAAGCTCTTGCGAGATAGCTAATTGCATGTGGTGACCAGGAATACCTTCGTGATATGCCAGCGCTTCTAGCTGATAGGTTGGCATGGCTTCCATGTCATACAGGTTTGCATAGTAAATACCTGGGCGTGAGCCATCAGGTGCTGGCTGCTGATAAAACGCCTTACCCGCTGATTTCTCGCGGAATGCTTCTACGCGTTTTACGTTTAGATCTGCTTTTGGCTTAACGATAAACAACTCGTCTAGACGAGCTTTCATGTCATCGATAACACGTACAGCCTCTGCTAGATAAGCTTCGCGACCTTCTTCGGTGTCAGGGTAGTAGAACTGCTTATCTGTTTTCATGAACTCCATAAACGCTTTTAAGTCGCCTTTGAAACCTACTTTATCTTTGATTTCACGCATTTCGTCATGGATGCGAGCGACTTCAGCAAGACCAATGGCATGAATTTGTTCTGCTGTTAAGTCAGTCGTTGTAGTGCGTTCTAGCATGGTGTTGTAGTAGGTTTCACCCTCAGGGAACTTCCATGCACCGTCGCGTTCGTCAGCGCGTTTTTCAAGCTTTTTCAGGTAGCTGATCAGGCCATCATAAGCCGGTTTAACAGCGTTCTTAAGTGCGTCGGTTGCCTCGGTGATCAGCGCTTGCTTTTGCTCTTCGGTAATATCTAATTTGTTTACTTTACGTTTGAAATCAGCAAGTAAAGTGGAATCTTTTTCGCCTGAAAATGGTGCGCCCTTGATGATGTTCTGGCTTGACTCAATCACGTGAGGGAATACAAATTTAGGTGCGATAATGCCTTTGCTTGCACGCGCTTCTAAATCTTTTTCTAGCTGAGCGAATAACGTGGTTACACCATTCAAACGTGAAATATAGGCATTTGCTTCTTCCACGTTACTGATGGTGTGCTGGTTAATAAGGAAGGCTGCAACCATAGAGTGAGTGCCAAACATTTGGTTCACAGGGTATGAGTGATGGCGCCATTTGAAATCTGCAATTCTTTGCTCTAGGTTTTGCTCCATCAAGTCGTAGCTTACTTGTGTTGTGGCATCAAGAGCTGCGCGGTCAATGGTCTTCAATGTCGCAAGATCTGCTTTAACAAGCGCGAGATCTTCGAGTGCGCGTTCTTCACTTTGGTCATCCCACTTATCATAGTCTTTTTTGATACCAAGATAAGTTTGGTAAACAGGGCTGCGCATCACATTGCGCATGAACACTTCTTCGAAAAAGGCATTGGCTTTTTCGGATTCACTTTGGGCAACCTGTTGCACAGGGGCCACGGTTTCAGATACCGCGTTTGTTTGTGTATTCTGACAGCCTGCCAGAAGTGCGGCGCTGATGGTTGCCGCTACGAGTGTTAGCTTACGCATGGTTTCTTTCCTATCATTTCGCTTGTTGTTATGGTCGGTGCAAAGTCGCACCGTTAAATTAAAAACTGTGATGTTTGCATTACGTTTGGCGATTTAAAACGGGTTAAGTGTATAACCTTGCTGTTGTAACTGCGCATGGGCAGTCATCGCAGATAATGCCATCTGTACACCGGGGATCAGCTGCTCTTGGGTTACTTTGTAATGGGTCGCTGATTGGCCGCATACATATACGCGGGTATTGTTGGCAAGTAACTGATTAATGAGCGCTTGGTTCTTATTTTCGACATTGAAACGTGCTTGATAATGTTCATTGGCAAGTACATCAACAGAAGCTTTGCCATGTACCACCAAAGCCAGTTCAATGTTGTGTGGTTTCACGCCATGAGCGACGTGCATGTTGATAAATCGTGCTAATGAATTCATATGGTTGTTCTGCTCACCTTTTTTGGCGGCGGGAGCAACATCAAACGCTATTTTGAATTGTGTGTCAGGAGCAATGGTGGCATGATTTTCAACCACGTAGTAATTACCAAAGCCTTGTATTACTGGTGAATCGCTTGCATCGTTTTGCACCTCACTGATGGGCTTTGCTGATTCGCTGTGGGCTAGGGGGCTGAGCAGTCCTACGGCTAAAAGCAAAGCTATCAATTTCATTATTCTTTTTCCTGATTAGTTTAAACAAATAACTCGAGTAATTCGTTGAGATAACGATGACCACGTTCAGTAACGCGAATATGGGTCTTATCATTACTGATCAACCCCTGTTCTTGAGCAGTGCCTAACTGCGCTTCTATACGCTGCAAAGGCAAGCCGGTATAACTAACGAAATCATGCACAGGGCAAGGTTCAACCAATCGCAATCGGTTCATCATAAACTCGAATGGGCGCTCGTCTTCGGTCACAGGCCAATCGCGGTATAAATATGGCTTGGTTAAATCCATGTAGCCACGTGGGTGTTTGACCTTCTCAGTACGCATAATAGTACCGTCAGACTGTGTTATTTTGCCATGAGCGCCACAGCCAATGCCTATATAATCGCCAAAGCGCCAATAATTCAAGTTATGTTGGCATTGATGACCAAGTTTTGCGTAACCAGATATTTCATACTGCATATAACCTGCTTCTCGTAACAAGGCTTGTCCTTGCTCTTGAATATCCCAAAGCGTGTCATCTTCAGGCAGTGTGGGTGGTTTGGAGTAGAACTGGGTATTGGGCTCAATAGTAAGCTGATACCAAGACAAATGCGGCGGATTGAGAGCAATTGCTTGCTTTAAGTCGCTCAGAGCATCGTTGACACTTTGGCCTGGCAGGCCGTGCATCAAATCGAGATTGAAACTGCGAAGCCCTACTTCATGGGCCTGTTTCGCGGCATTTTTAGCTTCATCACTACTATGGATACGCCCAAGGGCAGCGAGTTTATCTTGCTGCATCGACTGCACACCAATCGAAATACGATTTACACCCGCTGCAACGTACTCACTGAAGCGACCCGTTTCCACTGTGCCTGGGTTGGCCTCTAATGTAATTTCTGCATTCGGGGCAAGTGGGGTGATAGCGCGTACACCATCAAGTAAGGTGTGCATGGCTTCACCGCTAAGTAAGCTTGGTGTGCCACCTCCTATGAAAATACTGTGTATAGGGCGCCCAGAGGTCAATGGCGCATCATTGCGCAAATCACTTAAAAGGTGTTGAACATATTCTTTTTCAGGTATTTTTTGGCCTTTTTGCGAGTGGCTATTGAAATCACAGTAAGGGCATTTTTGTACGCACCAAGGAATATGGATATATAAACTAAGAGGAGGCAGGGTCACGGTTTAACCCTGCAATTGTGCGAGTAACAGTTGTAACGCTTGACCACGATGGCTAAGCGCGTTCTTTTGATCCTTGGTCAGCTCGGCACTGGTTTTATCCATACCCGCCACTTTGAACACTGGGTCGTAACCGAACCCTTCGAGGCCCGAGCGAGACTGGGTTATTTCGCCTTCCCATGTTGCTTGGCAAATCAGTGGGAGAGGGTCGTCTTTGTGACGCATCAGCACCAACACACAACAAAAGCGAGCGCTACGCTGCTCTTTGTTGTGCATATCAGCCAATAATTTATCAATATTGTCACTGTCGCTGGCATCCGTACCGGCATAGCGAGCACTATATACACCCGGTGCGCCATTGAGTGCGTCCACGATGAGGCCTGAGTCATCAGCAATTGCAGGCAAACCAGTTTGGGCACTAGCATGTCGTGCTTTGATAATGGCATTTTCCACAAAAGTGGTGCCTGTTTCTGGCACATCACTCACATTAAAATCGCTTTGTGGTTTGATAGTGATGTCTAAATCGCTCAATAGCGCGCTAAGCTCGGCAACTTTGCCTTTGTTGCCTGTTGCAAGCACCCAAGTTGTCATGTATTCGCCTTAATCTTCGTATAATTTTTGGTGAAAGCGCAGTACTTCAACGGTGTTACCTTGGGATAAGGTAATCTCGAAGCGGTACACCTCTTCGTTATCAAAGCGCATTTGCGCGATGTAATAAATGCTCTCACCCTCTTTGATTTCTTTGAACGACAGGGATTCTTTTTGACCAACTAGGTTGGTTGCAGTGCCCTGAATATCAACTGCTTGCGCTGTGTTGTCGTCAAGTACAGAGATGTTGATTAATGCTCTGTCTCCAGCACGCTCTATGTCGTAGCTGCGAGCTACCTGCGCGGGAATAGACGTTGATGTAAAGGCAATGTAATGAACCTGCCAGTTGCCCAAATTTTTGAATTGTCCGCCTTGCTCACTTGGTTGCTCTGCATAGCTAGGTAGGGCCATAAAAACAATCAGTAGAAGACTCGTTAGCATCGCTTTCATAGCTGCTGCTCCTTCGTTTGTTGACACTCTATAAGTTTAATCTAAAAGTGGGTAAGCAAGGACTTACCCACGCTATCTACCGAAAATATCTAGCAGTAAAAATTGCAAAAACTGTAAAGCAATAATTAATACTAGAATTGACAGATCTAAGCCGCCTATCGGAGGGATGATTTTTCTTATCGGGCGCAACAAGGGCTCAGTTAACTGGTGGAGAATAGCTTCAATCGGATTGTATCCTTGACTCACCCAACTGAGAATTGCACGAATAATCAGCACCCAAAACAGCAGTTGTAGTGCTTCTTTGAGAACAGTTAGTGCGCCTTGCATCAGCACCGCCGGGGTGCTCCACACATCGGTAAAGAGCAGCAGCATGGTGGCAATTTTTGCAAAGCCCACAATAAATGCGAGCACCAAAGAGGCCAGATCTAAACCTCCAAGCCCAGGAATTACTTTGCGTAAAGGGTTAACGGCAAAGCTGGTGGCTTTGACAACAAACTGTGACATCGGATTGTAAAAATCGGCGCGCACAGCTTGTAGCCAAAAACGTAATAACACTACCATCAAGAACAGATCAAAGATCATCCCAACAAGAAAATGCATCGCATTCATTCAGTTAGCCTCAGTAAAAATTAAATTTCTTTTTCCATTTCTTGGGCGCGAGCAATACACGCGTCCATTGCACCCGCAACATCTGCTAGCAAACCTTGTGCTTTAAGATGTTCCACCGCCGCATGCGTTGTGCCGCCTTTAGATGTAACATTGGCACGCAGTTGGGCAATGCTGATATCTGTCTGTGATAACGCCATCTCTGCGGCGCCTAAGGCGGTTTGTTGTACGAGTGCGCGCGCTTGTTCAGCATCAAACCCTAACTCAATCGCTTTTTGTTCAATGGCTTCCATAAACAAGAAGAAATAAGCGGGCGATGACCCTGTCACTGCAATAATGTCATTGATCTTTGACTCTTCATCCAGCCACACAACAATCCCTGTGCTTTTAAACACTTCTTCTATAAATTGATTCTCTTGTTCGTCGGTGCCGTGGGCATACAAACCTGACACACCGCGACCAAGCAGTGACGGAGTGTTAGGCATACAACGAACCATCTTCACAGGGTGGCCAAGCATCTCTTGCAAGCGCTTGACGGTGATCCCCGCGGCGACTGAAATAAATACTTTGTCGCTAAAATCGATGCCTGCATCAATAAAGCTCTGTGCCAGTTCAGCCATCATTTGTGGTTTCACTGATAACACAATCATGTCAGCTTTTTGCAATGCCTCTATGTTGTCCGAAGTCGTTTGTACACCAAAGTCAGCAGCGACCTTCGCGAGTTTTTCCTGATTACGATTGGTGGCAATGATTTGCTCTTTAGCAAATCCGCTTTTCACCATTCCGCCAATAATGGCGTAGCTCATATTTCCAGTACCGATAAACGCGATGGTTTTTTGTGACATAGCATCCTCAATGTTTTGTATTAAAAGACCGTGTGGCTCAACCTATTGTTGGCGCTCACCGAATATAGCAGTGCCAATGCGTACCATGGTTGAGCCGGCGGCAATAGCCGCGTCCACATCTGAACTCATACCCATCGAAAGGGTATCTAGTTGTGGATATTGGGCCTTTAGTTTATCAAAGCAAGCGCGTAATTGCGCAAAAGATTGTGCTTGTGCGTCAAAACTATCTGATTTAGCAGGGATTGCCATTAAACCTCTGAGCTCAAGTTGGCGACATTGGTCGATAAATTGAGCAAGCATGGGCAACTCTTCTACCGTGCAACCAGATTTGTTTTCCTCATTGTCGATATTGACCTGAATAAGCACTTGCAGGGGCTTTAGATTGGTTGGACGCTGTTCATTAAGGCGTTTAGCGATTTTTTCACGGTCGATACTTTGCACCCACGAAAAGTGTTCGGCAATCTGTTTAGTTTTGTTGCTCTGAATCGGGCCAATAAAATGCCATACTATATTCGTATGTGCGCTGAGTTGTTGTACTTTTTCAACACCTTCTTGCACATAGGATTCTGCAAAATCTCGGTGGCCATGCTCAAAAGCAGCTAAAATATCTTCTAAGGGTTTTTTCTTAGAAACGGCAATTAATTTAATGCCTTGATGATCACGCCCACATTTTTTTGCTGCTTGGGCTATTCTGTCATAGGCGGCATCGAGTCGTTCTGCTATTGTAATCATAAAGTTATCAGTTAGTTGTGGAGTCCTATTATGGATATTACCGAATTGTTGGCCTTTAGTGTGCAACACAAGGCCTCGGATTTACACCTGTCTGCTGGTGTATCACCAATGATCCGTGTCGATGGTGACGTTCGCCGTATAAACATACCTGTGCTGGAAGCGAAGGCGGTAAATGGGCTTGTTTACGATATTATGAACGATAAACAGCGCAAAGAATACGAAGAAAAATTAGAAGTGGATTTCTCGTTTGAAGTGCCAAACCTCGCCCGTTTCCGTGTTAACGCGTTTAACACCAACCGTGGACCTGCTGCGGTGTTCCGTACCATCCCTAATGAAGTACTTACACTGGATGATTTGGGAGCACCTGATATTTTCAAAACCATCTCTGAAAACCCTCGTGGGTTGGTCTTGGTGACAGGGCCTACGGGTTCGGGTAAGTCCACCACCTTGGCAGCGATGATTGATTACATCAACAACACCCGCCATGACCACATACTGACTATTGAAGATCCAATCGAATTCGTGCACCAAAACAAACAAAGTTTGATTAACCAACGTGAAGTGCACCGCGATACGTTGAGCTTTAATGCAGCGCTGCGAAGTGCACTGCGTGAAGACCCCGATGTTATTCTGGTCGGTGAGCTTCGTGACTTAGAAACGATTCGCCTAGCGATGACAGCGGCAGAAACAGGTCACTTGGTATTTGGTACCTTGCACACCACTTCTGCACCAAAAACAATCGACCGTATTATCGACGTGTTCCCTGGTGAAGAAAAAGACATGGTACGTTCTATGCTTTCAGAATCACTGCGTGCGGTTATCTCACAAACACTGTTGAAGAAAATATCCGGTGGTCGAATTGCGGCGCATGAAATCATGATTGGTATTCCTGCGATCCGTAACCTGATCCGTGAAGATAAAATTGCTCAGATGTATTCATCTATTCAAACGGGTGCAGCGCATGGCATGCAAACAATGGATCAATGTTTGCAAAATTTATTGAATCGTGGCTTGATTAGTACTCAAGCGGCGCTTGCTAAAGCTCACGATAAATCGCAATTTGGCCAACATGGTCAGTAGTAAAATAGAGTTAAAAGATGTTACAACCATTATCTAACTATCTGGAACAAATGATTGTTCTCGACGCATCGGATTTATTCGTATCTACACACCTCCCTGTGAGTGCGAAAATCAATGGCGAACTCACACCGTTGGACGATTATGTGTTGAGTGATGATGAAGCATTGACCATGGTTGAGTCAGCAATGACTGACAAGCAAATCAACGAGTTCCACAACTCTAAAGAGTGTAACTTTGCGATTTCAACGGACGAAGGTCGCTTTCGTATTTCAGCGTTTTGGCAACGAGATCAAGCGGGTATGGTTATCCGCCGTATCGTTACCACAATTCCTGATGTAAATGACCTTGGTTTGCCTTCAGTTTTAACTGACGTGATTATGAAAAAGCGTGGGTTAGTGCTTTTTGTGGGTGGTACAGGAACCGGTAAGTCAACATCATTGGCGGCACTGCTTGGCTATCGTAATAGCCATCAAAAAGGTCACATATTGACCATCGAAGATCCGATTGAATTCGTTCACGAACATAAAAAAAGCATTATTACTCAACGTGAAGTAGGGTTGGACACTGAAAGCTTCGAAGCCGCGCTGAAGAGCTCCCTACGTCAGGCTCCTGACGTTATTCTAATTGGTGAGATCCGTTCTCAAGAAACCATGGAATATGCATTGAGCTTTGCAGAGACCGGTCACTTGTGTGTGGCAACCTTGCACGCTAACAACGCTAACCAAGCCATTGACCGTATCATGCACTTAGTACCAAAAGAAAAGCATGATAAGTTGAAATATGACTTAGCATTGAACCTGCGCGCTATTATTGCACAGCAATTGGTGCCAACCTCTGACGGTGAAGGGCGCGTTGCGGCAATCGAAGTATTGTTGAACTCGCCAATGGTGTCAGAGCTTATCAAAAAAGGTGAAATTGGCTCGATTAAAGAAGTGATGGCTAAGTCTACCGAACAAGGCATGCAAACCTTTGACCAAGCGTTGTTCAAACATTACCAAGAGAAGCGTATCAACTATGCAGATGCGCTGCACCATGCAGACTCGCCAAATGACCTGCGTCTGATGATTAAGCTACGTAACAATGAGCAGCAGGGCTCAGGCTTCTTGCAAGGTGTTACGGTAGATGGTTTGACGGACGATGAGATAGGCGACGAGTAATGTTGTCTAATCAATAATAAAGCGCCCACGGGCGCTTTTTTGTTGATGGGGTTAATAGCCCAAGGTGTGAGCGAAGAAGCTTTCCAATATCAGTACGGCAGAAGCGTTGTCGATGTTGCCTTTACTCAAATTGCGATAACCCCCTTGGGCAAAGAGTTGCTCTTTAGCTGCCGCGGTAGTGAGGCGTTCGTCCTGAGTATGTACTTGCAAGCCCGTTTGATTGTGTAAGCGATTTGCGAACTTGCGAGCACGATGAGTGAGGTCTTGCTCGGTACCATCCATATTTAATGGTAAGCCTACAACCAGTATATCTGGCTGCCATTCTTGTACCATTTGTTTGATGTCGTCCCAATTAGGAATGCCATCGCGCGCTTTAACCGCTTTTAGGCCGTTGGCCGTGCCTGTAAGTTCTTGTCCGATGGCCACACCAATGCTTTTGGTACCAAAGTCAAAGCCCATAACGCTGCGCTGACCTACTTCCTTTGTGCTTGTGCTCATGCGTGTCCTGCTTCTAGGCTAAGTTTATCCGCATCGATACCAACTAAAGCCAATGCCTTGTGCCAACGCTCGTTGATGGGGGTATTAAAAATGATGCTGGGATCGGCCTCAATGACTAACCAAGAGTTATCAAGTAACTCTTGCTCGAGCTGTCCCTCTGACCACCCAGCGTAGCCCAGTGTAATGATGAAGTCTTCAGGCGCATCACTGGTAGTCAAGCTCGCCAACACGTCTTTTGAGGTGGTGATCATGATATTTGAGCTGAGACTTTGTGAGGACGCATAGCCAGGCTTAGGTGTGTGTAAAACAAAGCCTCTATCTGTTTTTACAGGCCCCCCAGCGAAGACTTGGCTCGCTGCAGCGACAGTGCTTTTGTCATTGTCGATTTCAATTTTATCGAGTAACTCGCCCACCGTGACATCGATGGGTTGGTTTATCACTAACCCCATGGCACCGTCTTCGTTATGCTCACAGATATACGCCACCGCATGCTTAAAGAAAGGCTCTTGTAACGAGGGCATTGCGACCAAAAAATGGTTTGTTAATGACTGCATAAGCGTACCTCTGGTTAAGCGTCTTTGAGCTTGCGCTCCAAGGCATCAAAAAATTGGCCTGTAATAGAAATATCGGACTCGGCCTCTATTTCTTTAACGCAGGTCGGTGCAGTTACGTTCACTTCAGTAAGTTTATCACCAATTATATCCAGCCCCACAAAAAGTAAGCCCTTCGCTTTTAAAGTTGGGCCAAGCGATTCGGCTATGCGACGTTCGTCATCAGTTAACGGGCGCACTTCACCTCGGCCACCTGCAGCTAGATTGCCACGGGTTTCACCTTTTTGAGGGATACGGGCCAAGCAATAAGGGATAACTTCACCGTCAACGACAAGTACACGTTTATCGCCATCTTTAATCGCAGGAATATAATTTTGTGCCATCGCATAACGGCTGCCATGCTCTGTAAGTGTTTCAATGATGACACCGATGTTGGCATCGTCATGCTTGACGCGAAAAATAGAGGCACCGCCCATGCCGTCAAGCGGTTTTAAAATGATGTCGCCGTGTTCAGCTAAGAAGCTACGAATTTGCTTCGCTGAACGAGTCACCAGCGTATCAGGGGTAAATTCACTAAACCAAGCTGTGTAAAGTTTCTCATTGGCATCACGTAGACTCTGAGGCTTATTGACAACTAATGCGCCAGCCATTTCTGCACGTTCAAGAATGTAGGTGGCGTAAATGTATTCAGTGTCAAACGGAGGGTCTTTACGCATCAAGATGATGTCTAAATCACCCAAGGCAATATCTTGCTGATCAGCGAGTTCGTACCATTTGTTTTCATCGTCAAATACCTGCGCTTTGGCTGCATGGGCATACGCGTGGCCTTGACGTAAAAACAGGTCATCCATTTCTATGTAGTACAACTCATAGTTACGTTTTTGGGCTTCAAGCATCATCGCGAAGCCTGTATCTTTTTTGATATTAAACCCTGATATAGGGTCGCTGATAATACCCAATTTTATTGCCATTGCGTTACTCGCTTTAATTCGTTCTAGAAAAAGTAATGGGGTCAATGTTGGCAAAAATCAATTGGCTAAGTCGCCAAATTCAAGTTGCAATGCACTTAAGACCGTTAAAGCTGCTGTTTCAGTTCTAAGTACTCGTGGGCCAAGGCGAATATCAATAAATCCACTTTTTTGACTGGCGTTGATTTCTTCATCGGTAAACCCGCCTTCAGGCCCTACCAAGAAACGTACGCCGTTGCTCGGTGGCGTCAACGTTTTAATGCTATGCTGCGCGCGCGGATGCAAGGTGAGCTTAGTTGCATCTGTGTCTTGCGCTAACCATTGTTCCAATGACATTGGAGGATGGATGGTGGTGATGTGATTTCGGCCACTTTGTTCGGCTGCGCCAATGGCTATTTTTTGCCATTGCTGATGTTTCTTCGCGAGTCTATCGGCGGCCAGTTTCACACCACAACGTTCGCTAAAAAGCGGGGTGATTTCATTGACACCCAATTCCACTGATTTTTGAATCGTAAAATCCATTTTGTCACCGCGCGAAATGACTTGTCCTAAATGAATAGATAATGGGGATTCGCAACTAAAGTCATCAAATTCAATAGGCTTTACGACAATTTGCTTTTTGTTGGCGAGTGTAATTTCACAGAGGTATTGGCCTCCATCACCGTTGAATAAGCAGACTTGGTCGCCTGTTTGCATGCGCAACACACGGCCAATATGGCCCGCTGCATCTGCACTGAGCTCTACCTCAGCACCCAGCGTTAACGGGGCAGGTTCATAAATGTGCGGAATTCTCATATTTTTGCTCTATCGGAACTTTGCCGACAGTCTAACTTAGTCGCCTAAATGCGCAAGGGTCTCAGGGTCTTGATTACACGTTAAGTGGTTTTTGCGAAATGGTGTCTCTAACGGCTTAAACGTATATCCAGTGACGGTTTTTTCGATGATGTAGCGTTGTTCATGGAGTGAATCGAACACCCATTTGAGATTGTTGCCCGCTTTTTCATAGGCTTCTTGAAAGATTAGTATGCCTTGGACATTGTGATGACGCGATAAGTAACTAGACAACTCGGCAACGCTGATTTCGTTCTCAAAGTCACAATAACAGTAATCTTTGGCATGTTGGTCAAACATCAGTTTCACCATGTGGCGGGTGTTGGCTCCAGCAACAATGAGCTCAGCGCTATCTACATTGGCGCAAAATGCGCGGCTGAGTAGCGGGTCGCTATCTATGAGAAGAAAGTTGCTTAAATCCATGCACAGCCTCGTTATTAGGTGAAAATTTGAATCAGTATATAGCCCATAGCGCAATACACTGAAAATTCGACGGCGGCGATGCCGATGTTATCCTGTTGATCGACTTCAGCGCCTGTATTTACTTTGTATAGCACGATAAATTTTATTAATCGTGCCATCATATTCACCGCTAACCACATAAAGCCACAGTGGACTATCAGTATAAAGACATTTTCCACCATCTTGCCACTGTAGTATTCGGCACTAGCTAGCCCTGCATATAAAGCCAGTGCCATACCCAAAGACTTGCCAGCATAACGAATACCTATTGAGGTATTCTCAAGGTTGAAGTTGTTTTGCAGCGATGCACCTTGGTTAAATTTGGCGAATCTGGCTTCGCGAATTTTGCTATCCAATGCAAACATTCCCTGAAGCACGATGAAGTTAACAAAAACTACTAATAATGAGTATAGGCTATTGGTTTGAGACCAGTTAACTAAACCTATAACAACAATACTATTTCCTAATAACATGCCTGAATCGACCATGGCGGCACAGACATTTTGTTTAAGTATGGCTTTTTCTTCATTAAACCGATTGAGAATCCATTTGCGATGAATTGCTTGCCCCGTCTTTATAAACAGCAGCATTAATATGAGCAAGACTGGCGTCTTCCAAGGTGTTTGCTGCATGACCATTAAAGAGAAGTTATCGATGAGATAGCCAATGACCAGCACTAAGGATAGAAGATAACTGGCATAGCTGATCCCCAAGGCAAAATTGTCGCGTTTAGCGAGTTCTTCGCTGAGTGTTTGCCTCGCTTTCATCTGGGTATACAAGCGCAGTACGAACAGCACAAATGCGATAACGCTAAAACAGATAGCGAAGGTAATTAAGGACTCGTTTGGCAAAGTAAAATACGTCATACTGGCGACATCGAAGTTATCTTGGTTTCATTCTAGTACGGTTGGCCGTAACTTAAAAGAGAGCGTTCCATGCCTACACCTGTGCATATTTCTGAGTTTTTACAAAGCCTTGGTGAAAGCCGATTTGCTGAAATTTACCCAAATAAAGAACATGATGCAAGTCTAGTGTTGCTACTTGCATTGAGTGACTTTGCTTACAAGGTGCTGTGCGCACATCCCCAATGGGGCCCATGGTTATTAGAAGAGCAGCAGCAAAATGTACAGGTGCCGCAACCTGTCTTTAGTGAACCCTTGACTGATATCGACGAAAAAAGCGCGTTTACTCAATTGCGTTTATACAGGAAAAAGTTTTGGCTCCACGTTGCGTATCTCGATTTGGTGCGCAAAAACGATATTGCCCAGTCGATGGAGTATGTTTCACTCCTTAGCGATGAGCTTATTGATGCGGCTAACCGCTGGGCGTATGCCCATGTTGCTATGCTCAATGGACAGCCTATCGATGAGCAAGGTTTCCCCATGCCGATGATGATATTAGGTATGGGGAAACTTGGCGGCTTTGAACTTAATTACTCTTCTGATATCGATTTGATTTTTAGCTACCCCAAAATGGTATCCACGCAAGGTGGTAGGCGAAGTATTGAGTCGCAAGTTTTTTACACCAAGGTGGCACAAAAAGTGATTGCTGCTTTGGACCAACACACCGTTGATGGACGCGTATTTCGCGTCGATATGCGGTTGCGACCGTTTGGCGACAGTGGTCCTTTGGTTATGAGTTTTGCGGCGCTGGAAGACTATTATCAAGAGCAAGGTCGTGAGTGGGAGCGCTACGCCATGCTAAAAGGACGCTTGATTGGCCAAGCAAATCGTTACCATGATGACTTTTACGCCATGTTGCGCCCGTTTGTATATCGTCGTTACATTGACTTCTCGGTTATTGAATCACTGCGCAAAATGAAGTCGTTGATTGCCCAAGAAGTTCGCCGTAAAGGGCTAGTAGATAACATCAAGCTTGGAGCAGGGGGGATCCGCGAAGTTGAGTTTGTGGTGCAAGCATTGCAGCTTATTCGTGGTGGGCGAGAGCCCAAGCTACAAACCCAAGGGCTACACAGAGCCTTGGTTGCTTTGAAAGAGTTAGGTGTGTTTAGCGAGCAGCAACATCAACAGCTTTGGCAAGACTACGCGTTGTTGCGTCGTGTTGAGCAATATTTGCAAGCGTTCAATGATGAACAAACGCAGCAGTTACCTGAGAGTGAACTTGGCTGGGAGCGATTAAACTACCTACTTTCACAAGAAACGCAGCAGGGCAGTCGTGCCGTGATCAACGACGCCATGACCCGAATTCATCAGGAGTTTGCGCACGTTATCGGCTTTGAGCAGGAACACAGTGAGCCGGTTCAAGGGAGTTACGTGATGGCATGGGAGCACGGTGATACCGAGCTATTAAGTGATGTCATGAGCGAGGCACCGCAAAGACAAAGTTGGCAAAGCCCGTTGAGTCATTTTAAAGAGCGAGTCAGTAAAAAGCCCATTGGAAAACGTGGCCGAGACATCTTAGATAAGTTAATGCCGCAGGTGTTAGCTCAGTTGCATAAAGTACATGCCAGTGGTGAAGTGTTTGCACTCGTTGCCAATGTGCTCGACAGGATTATGTCGCGTACGGCCTATCTTGAGTTGCTGCATGAAAACCTCGGGGCGTTGCAGCAATTAGTGCGCTTGTGTGCGCATAGCCGGTGGATAGGAGAGCAGATCGCGCAGCACCCCATTTTATTGGATGACTTAATTGACCCAGCGCAGCTTTATAAGCCATTACCGCTTGATGCCTATGCCAGTGAAATACGGCAATATTTCTTGCGCATTGATGAGCAAGATTTAGAGCTGCAGATGGAAGCGCTGCGCCAGTTTAAACAAACTCAGCAACTGCGTATTGCCGCTGCTGATGCAACTGGTGCGCTTGAGTTAATGAAAGTGAGTGATCACTTAACTGCCTTGGCGCAGGCTATTGTTGAGCAGGCAGTTAACCTCGCATGGCAGCAAATGGTTGAGCGTTTTGGCTGCCCACAGGGTACTGACAGTGAAAATAAAGGGTTTGCTGTTATCGCTTATGGTAAAGCCGGTGGTTTAGAACTCGGTTACGATTCTGACCTCGATTTAGTCTTTGTACATAACCATGATGGTGAATCGGCAACCGATGGCGACAAGGCGATTTCATCCCGGCAGTTTTATCTCAAATTGGCCCAGCGGTTAATGCATTTATTTAACACCCGGACCGCATCGGGGATTTTATATGAGCTGGATACGCGCCTACGTCCAGAAGGGGCATCTGGGCTCTTAGCCATTAACATTGAAAGCTTTTTACATTACCAGCAGACCCAAGCATGGACATGGGAGCACCAAGCTCTCACGCGCGCACGAATTATCTATGGTCGTGAAGAGTTAACACAGCGCTTCAATGAGATACGTCAGCTTATTCTCACACAGCCAAGAGACACCGAGAAGTTACGTGAGGATGTGGTGCAAATGCGTGAAAAAATGCGCCAGCACTTAAGTAAAGACTCGCCAATGATGTTCGATTTGAAACAAGGAGCGGGGGGGATGACAGATATTGAGTTTATTACTCAGTATTTGGTGCTCGCATACGCACACCACTATCCACAGCTCGTTACTTATTCAGACAACATTCGCATACTCGAAGCTGCTGCTCAGTGTGGTTGCATTAGCGAGCAACAGGCGCAGGAACTTATTTACGCCTATTGCCATTACCGTGGTTTGTATCATGTTTTGAGCTTACGCAACCAAGATAAGCTGATGGTCAAAGCGCAGCTTGATAAAGAAATTAATTCTGTAAAACAGGTTTGGGAGGCGCTGCTAGCGCCTGCTCCTTAGTATTTAACTGCTCGATACTTTCAAACAGTTTTCGCGAATGTATGGGGCGGGGCGTTCAGTGATAATCGCTGCACGCTCGCGATAACAGAAGAAGGTTTGCACTTCGAATTCAAAGTCACTATCGATGGCTTTACCCACTTGGTATAAGGTTGAGACAAATGAATCATCCACTCTAAACGGGTGTTTTACGACATAGTCTTTGCCAAGATACCAATAAAACGCAATGCCTTCTTCTTTAGCGTAATCAGACATGACTTTTTTCAACGTGGCACCGGCTCTAAAACGGCGTGCTTTAACGGCCCCTTTCCAGCGTAAATCGACCTCTTGTACAGCACCTAAGCGCTGCTCCAACATCACTTCTAAATCGCCTGTTGGCTCCCCTAATTCAATGACGTACTTTTCACGATCTGTGGCATTACGCACTGAGTTTTTAATATTGGCATAAAACTGTGATAAGCCAGCAGCTGCGGCATTATCTCCAGTACTTTTATACATCGGGCCTTCCCCGAGTAAAAAGTAGGCAGCGGCCAAAATTAAAATAAAAGCCAGTGACAAATGTTTGATCCAAAACCACATTATAGAGACCTTCTTTATTATTCTAATTAAGCATAGATGCAGAAATAACGGATGTCAGTTTAGCGATAATAGGATGGCGCATTTTCGTCAGGACGCGTTTTAAAGCGTCTGTGCAGCCACATATATTGCTCTGGAACTTGATTAATTAACTCTTCCATGCGTTTATTAACCGCCGTTACATCGGCAACATCATCGCCGCTTGGGAAGTTTTCAAGCGCAGGCTGAATGCTTAAATGGTATTGGCCTTTTTCGTCTCGGCGGCTAAGAATACTCAGTGCTTTACAGTATTTAGCGGACGCAAAGATAAGCGTGCCTGTGGTACTTGCCGCATCGTCAATTGCAAAGAACGGGGCAAACACACTGCGCTTACGGCCATAGTCTTGATCTGGCAGGTAATAGCAAAAGTTTTTATCTTTAAGCGCTTTTAGTAAGCCTTTGACATCACGTTTGCCAACCAAATACTTATTGGAGCGCAAACGCCCTTTGGTGGTGAAGTAATCCATCAGTGCATTATTGTGAGGACGATAGAAACCAACGGCCTTGCGCTTGGTGCCCATGATGCGCGACGACATTTCAAGGTGCAAATAGTGCGGCGCCATGAGTAATACCCCGCAGCCTTCCTCATTCGCTTTATCAATATGCTCTAAGCCATTGATAGAACCGACAATACGCTTAATTCGCCACTGTGGCCACCACCAAGCCATCGCACTTTCAAAAATAGCCATACCGGTGTTTTCCATGTTTTTAAGCACCAATTTGGCTTGGTCTTCTTTACTCATGTGTGGATAACACAAAGCGATATTTACTTCGGCGATTTTACGGCGTTTCTTTACAAAACGATGCACCAAGCGACCTAAGGCACGACCAAGTGCCAATTGCCAAGACTGAGGCAACCAACTGAGGGTGTACAAAAGCGCAATAGAAAGCCAACTAGGCCAGTATTTGGGAGCTAAAAAGGCGAATTGAAAGGATGTTTTGTTAACCACGAGTGCAAAATTTACAATTACTAATGGCGCTCAGTATACGTTATTGACATAACAAAGCCAGCACTTGGCTGGCTTTGGTTTCACCTTATACTCGCTCACTATACCTTGGTATTGATGGCGCGTTGATGGTGCTTCGAGCGGTTAATTCAGGCTTTTAAGACCTTGGTTAATTGCCTCTAGGTCCTTCGCTGTAAGCGTGCCTGCGGCTTGTTTAAGCGTCAGTGTTGATACCACATAACGGTAACGTACATTGGCTAGGTTACGCTTGGCGTTGTACAGGTTTTGTGTGCTGATAAGTACATCAACAATGGTACGTGTACCTACCTCAAAGCCTGCTTCAGTTGCTTGCAGCGCACTCTCTGCTGAGATAACTGCTTGCTCAAGCGCCTTATAGGTGGCGATATCAGAAACCACTTGGTTGTATGACGTGATTGTACGGCGAGTGACACTGCGCAGCGTTGCTTCTAAATCTTCACTTGCAGCAACATACAAAGCTCGTGCTTGGTCTGTTGAGGCTACCGTTGCGCCACCTGAGTAGATAGGTACGCTTAGGTTCAAACCAATGGTCGTTTGGTCTTCACGTGGAATGTAGTCACGGTTGATAGTGGCGCCAGCAATACCGATTTCAGTGTCGGTCAATGAGTCACCGTATGACGCATTAAGTGCTAATTTCGGGTAGTGACCTGCTTGAGCAAGATCAATCTGTTGCTTGGCAATATCAACCGTCGCTTTTTGCACTTGAAGCTCAAGGTTGTTCTGTTTTGCCAGTTCGACAAAGTCAGTGTTCGCTTTCGCTGGTGATACGGTCGAGAAAGTCTCGGTATCAAGCATGTCTAGCTTAGCGTGATATTTGCCGGTGATTTCACGAAGTTGTTCGCGCGCTGTCTCAACATCATTTTTGGCCACGATTTCACGTGCGACCGAGTTGTCGAATTGCGCTTGTGCTTCATGAACGTCTGTGATGGCTGTTAGGCCTACTGCAAAACGTTGCTTCGTTTGTTCAAGCTGGCGTTCAATGGCGCGCTTCTCTGCTTGCACAAATTCTAACGTATCGATAGCACTCAATACATTAAAGTAGCCTTGCGCCACACGTACAATCAGAGATTGCTGTGCTAAGTCATAGGCGGTTTTTTGCGCCAATGCTTGTTTATCGGCGATATCCAATGAGCGCCATGCATTTAAATCGAAAATCGCTTGGTTTAGACTGATTTGGCGTGTGAATGTGTCACGCTCAGTGTTTACTGACATCAATTGGCCAGTGTCTGAGTCAACATCATAGCCATCACTGTCGGTCATGCTGTAGCCCATAGAAAAGCCAATTTGTGGTAGCAACGCACTCAATGCACGGTCTGTGTTATGCTGTTGGGCTTGGGCATTCGCCTTGGCTTTAAGGACAACAGGATCATTTTCAAGGGCAATTTGGTAAACCTGAAGTAGGTCTTCGGCATGACTGTAAGAGCTAAAGCTTAGCGCAAGCAAGGTAGTCAACAGTGTCTTTTTCATTATCAGTACAGTCCTTTAGAATATGTAGCGAATTATCTGTATGTTACCGTGACAGAAGACGCTTTTGGAAAGTAAAAAGCGTAAATAGGTGTGCATAAGTGTAACAGAATTTATATTTTGAGGAAGAGTAAACGAACTCGTTTACCTATGTTTTTTTTAATCTAACTAATTGGTCTGTTTTATATGGATAAAATCAGCTGTTTCTCCCGTCATGATGTCAGTATTGAGAGTAAAGAGCAGGTCTATAACGGCTTTTTCAAAATTGACATGTATCACTTTACCCATGGCTTGTTTGCTGGTGGGCAAAGTCAGACCATTCGCCGCGAGATTTTAGAGCGTGGTCACGCCGTTGCTGTATTGCCTTATGATCCAAAAACGCGACAAGTTTTACTCATAGAGCAAATACGTATCGGCGCAATGGCGACCAAAGAATCCCCTTGGCTCCTTGAGTGCATCGCGGGCATGGCTGATGGCAGTGAAGACTACCCTGAGGTAGTGCGTAAAGAGGCAAAAGAGGAAGCCGGCCTAGAGTTAGGTGAGCTGGAGTTTATGTTGTCTTATTTGTCTAGCCCAGGGGGCACAACAGAGCGCCTGTTTTTATACTTAGCAAATACAGACTTAACCCATGCCGGTGGTATATATGGTTTGCCTGAAGAGGGAGAAGATATCAAAGTGCATGTCATGGATGTGGAGGAAGCGCTGGCGCGCTTGCATTGTGGTGAGATAGATAACGCTGCCACTGTGATTAGTCTACAATGGTTAGCACTTAATGAGCAGCGTATGCAGAAGCAGTGGAATAAAGAGTGACATCAGTGGTCAGAAAAGCGGGATATATTCAGTCGCTACCTAAATATCTCACATTGTGTGAACGCAATTACACCAATGTAATTCGTATTTTGCCGGCTGAGCAAAAGGTGGGGGCGATTAAACTGTTGGATATAACCCATGAGCGCTATCAGATTAAAATAGAACACTTGGCCAAATACACCACTGATATTTGTATCACCCAAGTACAAGGTGCTATTGATGGTATGTTTACACCACCGATGAATGTACGCATTTACCATGATGCGCGGGTGGCGGAGGTGGTGCATCCTGATTACCACAAGCGTATTAAACCAGCATATGGCTACCCCAACCCGAAAATGCATCAAAAAGATGAAAAGTATCAAGTAAATGCCTTCTTACATGATTGGCTAACATTCTGTATGACCCATGGTGAAGCGGTATTAGATTGGGATTGTGGTAGTGACTTGGTTTAACTCTTTTTCTATACCACATGAGCGCCCGTTATATTTTGGCCACTTTACTGATTGTCATTTATTTGCTGACTTAAATGGCCAATATTTTGATGAAAACTGCGCCGATAATTTGCTAAGAACGCTGGACGTTATGGCTACAGAGAACTTTGACTTTGTGGTCTTTGGCGGCGATTTAACCCAAGATCACAGTGAACAGTCGTATCGAGTGTTTGCTGATTTAATTGCAAAAAGTGCGTTAGCGTGTCCGGTATTTTGGGTGCCAGGCAACCATGATGATATTGCCTTGCTGGAGCGCATGAGTGAGGGGCAAATCAGAGCGTGTAAACTCATCGAGCACCCATTTGCGAACATATTACTGATCAACACCAAGGGCACGACTCCTGCGGGGTGGATTCAAGCAACACACCTTGAACAAATCGAGGGGATGTTACGAAGGTCAGACACCGCTAAGGTGCTTATTGGGCATCATCATCCCCTCCCTGTTGATGGCTACATTGATAAACATATTCTCGATAACGGGTCACAGTTATTGGCATTAACTGATAGAGTTGATCACAAGGTTAAAGCCGTGCTCCATGGCCACGCGCACAATCGTTACGAGCGCCACTACAATGGCGTGCGCATTCTTGGCACACCCGCGACATCAATACAATTTACAAAACACACGACTGATTGGCAGCAGCAGTGTTTAGGACCAGCCTATCGTACCTGCCTGATAGACCAAGATGGCGAACTAATAACAGATGTAAAATGGCTCGAAAACTAATTTATATTCATGGCTTTAATAGTTCTGAACTGTCGCAAAAAGCGGTGTCGCTAGGCGAACACTTGGCATCATGGGACGGCGAATATTGTGTACCAAGACTCAGTCATGACCCCAAGATTGCCATAGCGCAGGTTGAAGCGCTTATTGATACCAATACCGCCTTGATTGGCAGCTCGCTGGGGGGCTTTTATGCTACCTATTTATCGCAACGCTATCAGGTGAGCGCGGTGGTGGTAAATCCAGTAGTTAACCCAGCGGCATTATTCACAACTTATCTAGGTCAGCAGTACAATCCGTATCAGGATTATCACTATGAACTCGATAAAACGCACTTGCTTGCGTTACAACAACTTTATTTAGAGCAATTAGCTTCCCCCGAGCTATTGTTTTTGTTACAACAAGAAGGTGATGAAGTGTTACCCTATGAGCAGGCTGTGCAGTACTACCGCAACGCAAAGCAGGTAGTTGAGCCCGGTGGCGATCACCGTTTTGTAGGATTTGAGCGCTATTTTGGTGCCATTACACGATTCCTTAATATCACTGTTGGGTGAACAACCCCACGAATAATAAAGGCTATTTACGAATAAAAATATGAGCCAGCAAAACTATAACGCCGAAGCAATTGAAGTATTAAACGGTCTGGACCCAGTAAAACGTCGTCCAGGCATGTATACCGATACCACCCGCCCTAATCACCTTGGTCAAGAGGTTATCGATAACAGTGTCGACGAAGCCTTAGCGGGCCATGCCACTAAAGTGGACGTCATATTGCACGAGGATAACTCGCTGGAAGTGATTGATGATGGCCGCGGTATGCCGGTGGATATTCACCCAGAAGAAGGTATCCCTGGGGTGGAGCTTATCCTCACCAAACTCCATGCTGGTGGTAAGTTCTCAAATAAAAACTACCAATTTTCTGGTGGTTTGCACGGTGTGGGTATTTCAGTCGTAAACGCCTTATCCACGCGCGTGCAGGTTACCGTTCGCCGTGATGGCGAAGTCTATGAAATCGGCTTTGCTAATGGTGATAAAGTACAAGATTTAGAAGTAACAGGCACAGTCGGCAAGCGCAACACCGGTACCTCGGTGCGTTTTTGGCCTGACGCTAGCTACTTTGACTCCGCCAATTTCTCGTTAACCAAACTCAATCATGTGCTCAAAGCCAAAGCTGTTTTGTGTCCGGGTTTGCGTATTCGCTTCATCAATAAGCAAACTAAAGAAACCCAAGAGTGGTTTTATGAGGCGGGTCTAAAAGACTACATTAAAGATGCGACAAAAGGCTACGAAACACTCCCTAAAGAGCCATTTACAGGCGAATTCAGCGGTGCCACAGAAGGCGTGGATTGGGCGTTATTGTGGCTCCCTGAGGGTGGTGAGTCGATTACAGAGAGTTATGTAAACCTCATCCCCACGGCCCAAGGTGGTACGCATGTTAATGGATTACGTCAAGGCCTACTTGAGGCTATGCGCGAGTTTTGTGAGTTCCGTAACTTGTTACCACGTGGCGTGAGATTGACGCCCGAAGACATTTGGGACAAGTGTTCTTATGTCCTCTCCGTGAAGATGCAAGACCCGCAATTTGCCGGACAGACCAAAGAAAAACTGTCGTCACGTCAATGCGCTGCCTTTGTTTCTGGTGTGGTAAAAGATTCCTTTAGCTTGTGGTTGAACGAGCACACAGATGTTGCTGAGTTACTCGCAGAGCTATGCATTAGCAATGCGCAGCGCCGTATGCGCGCCGCTAAAAAGGTGGTACGTAAAAAGGTCACTCAAGGACCTGCATTGCCAGGAAAGCTGACCGACTGTAGTAGCAGTGAAATCGAGCGTACGGAATTATTCTTAGTAGAGGGTGACTCAGCGGGTGGCTCTGCGAAACAGGCGCGTGACCGTGATTTTCAAGCAATCATGCCACTGCGCGGTAAAATATTGAATACGTGGGAAGTGGAGTCAGGGCAAATCTTGGCATCACAGGAAGTGCATGACATCTCGGTTGCATTGGGTATTGACCCTGATAGCGAAGACTTAAGTGGCTTGCGCTACGGCAAAGTGTGCATCCTTGCTGATGCGGACTCCGATGGGCTGCATATTGCCACTTTGTTGTGCGCATTGTTCGTGAGGCATTTCCCAGCGCTTGTGCGCCAAGGGCATGTTTATGTCGCGATGCCTCCTTTGTATCGTATCGATGTGGGTAAAGAAGTGTTTTATGCCCTCGATGAAGATGAAAAAACCGGCGTATTAGATCGCATCGAAGCAGAGAAAAAGCGCGGTAAAGTGAATGTACAACGCTTCAAAGGTTTGGGTGAAATGAACCCGCTGCAGTTGCGTGAAACGACGATGGATCCAAATACTCGTCGCCTCGTACAATTAACACTGGACGAAATGGAGCAGACTTTGGAAGTGATGGATATGTTGCTTGCCAAAAAGCGCTCCAGTGACCGTCGTGACTGGCTTGAAGCCCACGGTGACAAAGCGGAAGTTGAAGTATAAACCTTGCACTTTGCAACGGTTGAATCGTTTTACAAATGTGAGTTTACGCGCGGGCAAGGCAGTAGGGCTGCGCGCTAACCCAAAGAAAAGAAGAGTGAACATGCGTAATAAAATTCTCAGTACTTTAATTGGTTTGGCTTTTGTTGGTGGTGCGCAGGCAACTGATATCACCGAGCGTTTGGTTGTGCCTGAGGGCTTTACCATTGAACCTTATGCACTTGATGTTGATAACGCCCGTCAAATGGCATTATCGGATACCGGTATTGTCTATGTGGGCTCGCGCAAAGCAGGCAAAATTCATGCACTGATTGATGCCGACAAAAACGGCCAAGCGGAGCGCAAAGTATTGATAGCCGAAGGCCTGAATATGCCATCGGGTATCGCCTTTAAAGGTGGTGATTTGTACGTGGCTGAAATTGAGCGCATCGTGCGTTTCAAAGATATCGATAAATCACTAGATAAAGCCGAAATGGAAGTGGTGTTCGACCAGCTTCCAGATAAACGCCATCATGGTTGGAAGTTTATTCGTTTCTCACCTCAGGGTGATTTAATCATTCCTGTGGGTGTGCCGTGTAATGTGTGTGAAGAAGACCCTGAGTTTGGTCTTATTTACTCACTAGATATGGACACCAAAGAGGTGACTACCTTGGCAACGGGTGTGCGTAACTCTGTGGGTTTTGACTACCACCCACAAACGGGCAACCTATGGTTCAGCGACAATGGTCGTGACATGATGGGGGATGATATTCCGCCATGTGAAATAAACGTTATCACTGAGCAAGGCCAGCACTTCGGCTTCCCTTATTTTCATGGGGGGACCATTGCCGACCCTGAGTTTGGCAAGGGTAAGAACATGAGCGACTACGTGCAACCAGCACTTAACCTAGGCGCTCATGTGGCACCGTTGGGTATTCATTTCTATACCGGTGAACAGTTCCCGCAAACATATAAAAATCAACTGTTTGTAGCCGAACATGGCTCGTGGAACCGCTCTAAAAAAGCGGGCTATCGGGTGATGATGGCACATGTTGAAGGGGATAAAGTGACAGGTTACACGCCGTTTATCACTGGCTTTATGGAAAACGAAGAAACCTTCGGGCGCCCTGTGGCGATGATACAAATGCCAGATGGCAGCATGCTAGTGTCTGATGACTACGCTAATGCTGTTTACCGAGTCCAATATAATAAAAAGTAAGTTTGGATAATACGCAATGACACAAACAACGACCTTGTCGCAACAAGGCATAGAGCAACTTACTATGGGGCGTTTCACTGAAGACGCCTACCTCAACTACTCCATGTATGTGATCATGGACCGTGCACTGCCGCACATCGGTGATGGTTTAAAGCCCGTGCAACGTCGAATCGTTTATGCGATGAGTGAATTGGGGTTATCCGCGGCTGCAAAGTACAAAAAGTCAGCACGTACCGTCGGTGACGTACTCGGTAAATACCACCCCCATGGTGACAGTGCCTGTTATGAAGCCATGGTATTGATGGCGCAGCCATTTTCGTATCGTTATCCGCTGGTCGATGGTCAGGGTAACTGGGGGGCTGCCGACGATCCTAAGTCATTCGCCGCGATGCGTTATACCGAAGCGCGTTTATCTAAGTTCTCTGAGGTTCTGCTCAAAGAACTTGGGCAAGGAACCGTTGATTGGACGCCTAACTTTGATGGCACGATGAAAGAGCCGCAGGTTCTGCCGGCGCGCTTACCGCATATTTTGCTCAATGGTGTGACTGGTATTGCCGTGGGTATGGCAACAGACATTCCGCCACACAATGTGCGCGAATTAGCCGAGGCGTGTTGTTTATTGCTTGATAAGCCAAAGACTGAGTTGCATGAGTTACTCGAGATAGTCAAGGCGCCAGATTACCCGACTGAAGCAGAAATTATTACGCCTAAAGCGGATATCGAGAAGATTTACACCACCGGTCGTGGCTCGTTAAAAATGCGCGCTAAATACCATGTGGAGCAAGGTGAAGTGGTCATCACTGCGCTGCCGCACCAGTGTTCTGGTGCTAAAGTGCTTGAGCAAATTGCCAACCAGATGACGGCGAAAAAGCTGCCAATGGTGGCCGATTTGCGTGATGAGTCTGACCACGAGAATCCAACTCGCATCGTGGTGGTGCCGCGCTCAAATCGCATCAAAGTTGAGCCTCTGATGGCGCACTTATTTGCGACCACGGATCTTGAGAAGAACTACCGTGTTAACTTGAACATGATTGGCCTTGATGGCCGCCCTCAAGTAAAAGACCTAGGCAGTATTTTAAGTGAATGGCTGACGTTCCGTCGCGATACCGTGCGCCGCCGTTTGCAGTATCGTCTTGATAAAGTGCTGGCGCGTTTGCATATCCTTGAAGGTTTAATGGTGGCATTTCTCAACATTGATGAGGTGATCGCTATCATCCGCAATGAGGATGAACCTAAGCCTGTATTGATGGAACGCTTTGGCCTGACTGAAACCCAAGCAGAAGCCATTCTTGATTTAAAACTTCGTCATTTGGCGAAGTTGGAAGAAATCAAGATCCGTGGTGAGCAGGATGAGCTGGAACAAGAGCGTGACAAACTAGAGCTAACGCTTGGTTCAGAGCGTCGTATGTCGACCTTGATGAAAAAAGAGATTCAAGAAGCGGCCGAGATGTATGGTGACGAGCGTCGCTCTCCTGTGGTTGAACGTGAAGAAGCCAAAGCGCTGAGTGAAAAAGATCTGATCCCTTCAGAATCAGTGACCGTGGTGCTCTCTGAAAAAGGCTGGGCACGTGTCGCTAAAGGCCATGATGTGGACGCCCAGGGGTTAAGCTATCGCTCTGGTGATAAATTTAAAGCCAGTGCGAAAGGTAAAAGCAATCAACCTGCTGTTTTCCTCGACTCCAGTGGTCGTGCATTTGCGACCGATGCACACAGTTTACCTTCGGCTCGCAGCCAAGGTGAGCCCATGTCAGGGCGATTCAATATCGCCGCAGGTGCGAGCCTTGAACATGCAGTTATGGCCGATAACGAGCAAATGTTATTAATGGCCAGTGATGCGGGTTATGGCTTCGTTGCTGAATTCAGCGACCTAGTGAGCAAGAATAAAAACGGTAAGGCATTGGTGAGCTTGCCAAAAGGCGGCTTGTTAATGCAGCCAATTGCGGTGAACGATATCGCCACTGATTACTGTATGTCGATATCAAGCGAGGGGCGCATGCTATTGTTCCCACTGCGTGATTTACCAAAACTTGCTAAAGGTAAAGGCAATAAGATTATCTCCATCCCAAGCGCTAAGGTTCAGGCTCGTGAAGAGTATGTGAAACTATTAGCCGTGGTGCCTGAAGGGGCGAGCGTGACACTGCTTGCAGGTAAGCGCAAACTGACCCTCAAGCCGAGCGACCTAGAGCACTATCATGGTGAGCGTGGACGCAGAGGTAATAAACTGCCTCGAGGCCTGCAGCGTGTTGATGGCTGTGAAATAGAGCTGATCACCAGTGATTCAGAACCTGAAGTGACCGACGAAACACTAGCGTAATATTAGATACCGCCCACATAACTCAGGGCGGTATTTTTTTGCCATTGTTTACGATGGGCTATACTGATACCAATTCGGAATAATAGTTAATCATTTTGAGGCATAAAACTCGTAGCTACCTGCGTTACAAACCTCTCATTTAGAACAACTAAATAATAAAATTTTTGCTTTTTATCAACGAGCTATTGTTGCGTCAAAATAGCACACTAAATTAAGCGAATTGGTATGAATCAAGGTTAACGGCAAGGATTCACTTATGTATTTGCAGTAGTGTGAAGGGAGTGCTAAAAAACTTTCAACAGTTCACACACTACTGTTATTCACAGATGATAACCTGACAAATGGACTGGCAATTATCACCGCACTAACACGCACACTCTCACAGAATAAGAGGTCTGCTATATGCGCATCATACTTATCTTGCTACTTTTTGTTGGTGGTTGTTCTGTTACAAAATCACTGCCGCACAAAAATGTGTTTTCTATGGCCCTGTTGGCACCGCAAAACGTCAATACTTCACAGCTAATCGTGTATTCAAAGTCTGAGGCTTGGCTATCTGAGGCCACGTATAAATATATTGTTGTCAACGGTGAGCATGTTTCAACCATTACTCAAGATACCTTTGCGCTACTACAAATAAATACGGGTATTAATAGTTTAAGAGTGATACAGCATGGATATGACTCGCTAGAGTTACCGTCTTTTTTATTTGGTTCGGGAGGTTCTGCATTCAAGCAGAGGTTTGAAGATACCATTGATTTACTCATTGAGCCTCACACCACCACATTTGTTTCGATTGACTATACAAACAAAGAGATTAGCTTTGCGTGTCGGGAAACACAGGCAGCAATCAACATATGTACCTCCACAGTAGAAGGTATAGTGTTGAAAGAAGAAAAAAGGGAGCAAGCATTAGCCACATTAAAAGGTTTACACGAGGTATGCCATGACTGTAATTAGAATCCTCTTTGTGCTTGTGGGTTTATTATCTGTGGGATGCACATCAACACCCGCAGTTGAATATTCTCCGTTCGTAGGGGTGTCAAGAGACCAAGCTATTAAGGTCATTGCTTTTGAAGGTATTGTAACAAATGAGCTTGATACAACCTCTATGGGTGAATACCTTCTTAAGGGGGCGGCTATCGGGGGGACGGCTGGTGTTGAAGCTGGATATAACACCGGTCTCGAGCTCACAGGTAATGATTGTGCTGAGTTTTTTATCGTTTGTTTAGCACTATTGCCAGTATATGGGGTTATAGGCACCAGCATGGGGGCTGTGGTGGGTGGCGTTGCTGGCCTCGCTGAGAAATTGCCAGATTCAACTGTAAACTCTATGCAAGAAATCATTAACGAATATTTTGAAAAACAACCTATCAATAGCGGATTTGCAGATATTTTCATCAATAAAGCACAGCATAAGTGGCAGGTTAATGACAACGCTAAAACGACAGTCGTCTTGGCTGTCATTGCTATAAGAGCATTGAATGAAACCGGTGATAAGGTTGCATTTTCAATTACCACGGCAATGAGCCTAGATTATGCTGATGGCTCTGCACTGAAAACAAAGCCTTTCCATGCGACGCAACAGACTAATGCGTATGAAATTGAAGAGTGGGTACACGGAGGACAAGATTTATTCACTGAAGAGGTGAATCAAATACTCACTAAATCCTCACAAATCTATATAAAGTTATTGGCGCAAAAGATTTAGTCTCTGTATTTGTTTGGGTAAAACTCCTTAAACGATAGCCTCAGGTGCTTTGTGTAGAATTGAACCTTGAATGTGACCTGGATCGATGATGAGCAACTAAATTACTATGAATGGTGCTTAATCACAAAAATAGCCCCTGCAGTTGCAGGGGCTTTATATTTCCTTTAGAAGCTAAAGGTAACTTTGCCGTACACGTAGCGGCCAGTGAAGCCGTATGGTGAGAAGCCAGAGTATGGGAAGATGTTTGAGAAAGTGGTTACATCGTCCACAAGCTCACGAGTTGGCTTTGGATACACATCAAACAGGTTGTTGATACCCAGCGACACATCGATATTATCAGTGAGCATCATTTTACCGTCTAAATCCGTGATCCACTCCGCAGGGATAACCTCGTTACGCTCAGGAATTGAGCTTGGATCTTGGGTTTCGCCGTAGCGCGTTGTACGCAGTGTGACGTTATAGGCATCATAGCTCCAACTCGCACTGAGATTAATCTTGCTCTTCGGTGAACCTACCTCGAAACGGCGCAGTTCGACATCAGAGAATAGATTGTCTTGGTCGAACCCAGCACCTTGCAGTACTGCAGGTGGTGGCAAGATATCTGTGACCTCATTGTCATTGAAGTTCATGCTGGCGTTAAACAGCACGCTACCATAGTCGTCTGTACGTAGGGTGTAGGAGGTAACAATGTCCACACCTTCGGTGCGTGAGTTAATGGCGTTCAAGAAGAAACGTGCGCGTGTGGCACCTGTGCCTGCTAACAAGGCTTCGATTGCTGCACCAGATAAGTTGTTTGATAACACAATACGGTCGTCAATATCGATGCGGTAGAAGTCGATAGCGAGGTTAAAGTCTGCGTTTGGTGAGTAGGTGAAACCAAAGCTGAGGTTGTCTGATTCTTCGGCATCAAGCCCTGGGCTACCCAGCGCTTGTGCAACGTTGCTTGAAGGCGCGAACGTACCGGTTTCCGTGGGTACACCATCCACAAACACCGTAGAGATAGAGGTAAAGTATTGTTGTTGCAGTGACGGTGCACGGAAGCCAGTTGATACTGAGCCGCGCAGCGCAAAATCATCTGTTACCGTAATACGGTTCGACCATTTCCAATTAAAGGTGCTACCAAAATCAGAATAATCTTCAAATCGACCCGCAATGGCCATGTTCCAGTTTTCCATGACATCGGCTTCTAGGTCGATGTAGGCACTGTAGTTATCACGGTCGTTGTCACCTGCAGATGCCGGTGTAAAGCCTGGGAATACCTGAGAACCTGCTGCTCCAAATGGACCATCCACTGGATCTGTTGCCACACCGCCTGGGCCGAATGTACCGCGAATGTAGGAACCTTCTTCACCCGCTGTGATTTTGTAATTCTCTTCGCGATACTCTAGACCAAACGCCAAGTTCATGTCAGATGCAAAGGCATCAACAGTGATAAGGCGACTGGCATCGAAGTTTAATACGAATTGGTCATACTCCAACTTACCTGCATCAAACTCGGTTTGGCTTGTTGGCCCTAACGACGTATTCAAGGTGTTGACAACGCCGTAGCCAAGCTCGTTGCCACCGTAGTTGAGTGACGCGTCGTAGTTCCAGTCCTCATAATCACCTTTTAAGCCCATAACCAAAGACTTATCTTTGATATCACCTGTAATAGAAGGCAAGAAACCATCTGGGTAAATGGCTAAAACGTTGCGACTATCTTGAGCGCGGCGATAGAAACCAGAGCCTTTAGAATCACGATTGCTCATCCCTGCGGTGGCATAAAACTCAAGGTCATTACTAATTGATTTGCCCGCATTGATAAATAGCGCCATGTCTTCCACTTCGCCATTACCAAAGATGTGGTTGTAACGATTGACCGTGAGTTCACGAGGGTCAATGCTGCCATCTTGTTGGCGCGCATAGTTCTCACGTGGGTCAAAGTCAGCGCGATTAGATGAGTTACGGTCACGGTACTCTGCAGCCACGCTCACAAAGCCATCATCACCCCATGCAAAGCCCATGTTGCCGCGTAGGGTTAGGGTTTGGCCATCGGTACGTTTGCGGTCGCCGCCAGTTTCGAAGGCAAGATCGCCATTGCTGTCGGTGCTGACGTTTTTAAGATCTGGTACGCCGTCCATTTCAGTGACATTGGCACCGTATATTGCCGATAATTCACCGCCTTCGTCATTGTCTTTTAAAACAATGTTGATTACACCCGCAATGGCATCTGAGCCGTACTGAGCGGCCGCGCCATCACGTAATACTTCGATGCGTTTGATGGCATTGGCAGGAATAGTGTTAAGGTCAACGGCAGAAGAACCACGACCCGCAGAACCATTTACATTTAACAAGGCGCTAGTATGGCGGCGTTTACCATTGACCAATACCAAAGTGTGATCTGGTGCTAAGCCTCGTAATTGCGCTGGGCGGATATGGTCAGTACCATCGGTAATCGAAGGCTGGGGAAAGTTAAAGCTTGGCAGTAAGGTGTTGAGGATCATATTGGTCTCAGTCAGACCGGTCGCCTGAATTGAAGACTCATCAATGACATCAATAGGCACTGGTGAGTCATTGATGGTGCGCCCAACACGGCGTGAGCCGACGACACTGATTTTTTCGATCTTTTCCTGTGCACCCGATTGTGCTTCCTCTGCTGCAACGGTGTTGCTAATACTCATCAGTGAGCCCACTGTTGCTGCAACAGCCAGTGTTGAGAGTTTCAACTTAGGAAATGGTGAGTTGGATACGTTCATATGTTTCTTCCCATTTGTTTTTATCACTATCAAAAATGAAAAATGTGCTGCAATTAAGGCATAGCATAAAATTCATCGTTGTTCTTATTGCGCTTCAAATACTTACACTTTGTTACTAAGAAAAAAGAGTGGCGTGGATTTGGACGCTGACCGGCTAAGGCAGGTTTTTACCTCTGGTTTATGACCTTTGTATAAGAATAAATCTTTCATGTAGCCGCTCTTTTTTAATGTAAATGGCAGCAAATCACCTTAATTCATAGTATTTGCGAATTCTAAATTCAAGTTACCCGAAATCGAGCCGGAAGTTTTACAGCAAAATAAGTACAAAATCTATCCATAAATGGTCGATAGTGAATGGTTTCATGATTCTTTTATGAAGCAATGTAAATGAGCAATGTTATTTAGGGCGTGTTGATCTTTGCATTCAGTGTGCACGTGATGTGCAGCGTACAAGTGTTCGCTAAAGTGTTTGGGGCTATGTATAATAACGCCGTTTATTGTACTTTGGAGTTGCCTGTGCTGGCGTTGATTCGTTTGTTAGTGGTAGCGGTATTTATCCCGCTGAGCTTTCTTGCTGGTTTTGTATTGTGTATCGTGCGCCCGTTTCATGGTGATAATGTGCGCGTGATTGGTAGTTGGTATTCACGAATGTCACCATTATTTGGTGTTAAAGTGGTACTTGAAAAAGATGAGTCGATTGTCAGCGGTGAGCCAGCTGTTTACATAGCGAATCATCAAAACAACTACGATATCTTTTTCCTCCCTACTGCACTGCAAACGAATACGGTAAGCCTTGGCAAAAAAAGCCTTAAATGGATCCCGTTTTTTGGCCAGCTTTATTGGTTGTCGGGCAACATTTTGATTGATAGAAGCAACCGTAAAAAGGCAATGGCGACAATCAATAAAACCACGGAGAAACTCAAGCAAGGTGGATTGTCCTTGTGGATGTTCCCTGAAGGAACGCGTAGCTACGGTCGCGGCCTGTTACCGTTTAAAACGGGTGCATTTCATACTGCGGTAAATGCAAACATTCCTGTTATTCCTGTAGTTATGAGCAATACTCATAAATCCATTAAACTAAATCGTTGGGATAATGGTACTATTTACATCAAAATGTTGGCACCACAGCTACTTGATGGCTCAGCGGGAGCCAGAGAATATGCAGATCACTTTCATGCTCTTATGAAAGAGACCCTAGTGCAATTAGATGAGAGAAAATAAATGGAAAACTGGCGCGAGATCAGCGAAGAAATAGTTGAGTCGTTACTTGAAGATGGCTCTAACCCGGAATTACTTTACGAAGTTGAACACCACTTTGTATGTGAAGATTTTGCTGCTCTTGAAAATGCTGCGCTGGCCGCATTTAAACAAGGTTATGACGTTGAAGAGCCTGCCGAACTAGAGTTAGAAGACGGTGGCACTATTTGGGGCTTTGATGTGGTTGTTGAGTGTGAGCTAAACACTGAAGCAATCATGGAAGACGTAGATAAACTTGTTGCTATTGCTGAGCAAAATAACGTCGAATATGACGGCTGGGGTACTTATTTCCAAGACTAAAAGGTGGTTTTTACCACCTTTTCTAGACTTTTATTATTAGTTAGTGGTAATTTTCATCCCCCTTAATTGAGTTCTTCACACGGTTTATGTTGATCACCTTACCTATTAATGAATTAAAGCCCGGCATGTATATTGAGCGGGTCAGTAGGCAAGCACAAGGTGCATCAATTAAAATTAAAACCCGTGGCATGGTTCGAGAACCTGCAATTATTGAGCGCCTTGCCAAAGAGGGCGTTCAAGAGTTGATCATAGACTTCGCTCAAAGCGACGTTTCTATTCCTAAACACCTTATCCCAGCAAAACCCAGTGCACACAAACCCGTTAATGGGGCATCGCAATCAGTTCGTACCGACAGGCCGAAACTGGGGGAGCGTGATTTTGTGTTGGCGCCACTTGAGCAAGAGTTTCTCATAGCATCGACCTGTTACGATCAAAGCTTGGGTAAAATTCGTGCCATGTATCATGATCTCACCTCGGGTATGCAGGTAAATATGTCACTGTTAAGTGACATTGCTGATGCCATCGTTGATTCTGTATTTCGAAACCCTGATGCCATGGCAGCCTTGACCTTGTTGCGCGACCAAAGCAGTTATACTTGGCGCCATATGCTCAATTGCGCCATTCTTTGTGCGATTTTCGCGCGCTATTTGGGCTACGAAATTAACAAGGTAAGGCAAATGGCGCTGGCGGCGTTATTGCATGACATTGGCCTGGCAAAAGTGCCCCAAGGGATCCTGAGTAAGCCCGGTAAACTCACTGATATAGAAGTCAAAGCCGTACGTAAGCATGTGGCTTTAGGATTGGGTATGCTAAAAGGGCAAAAGCACATTACCAGTATGATGCTCGAAATGGTGGTCAATCATCATGAACGTCTCGATGGCAGTGGCTACCCAAGGGGGATCAGTGCCGATAAGTTGTCCCGTGAAGCACGAGTGTTAAGCATTGTCGATGTGTATGCAGCGATGATTGCCGATAAGCCTTATAAAAAAGGCGAGGATCCTATTTCGGCGTTGCGCTATTTGCTGTCTCAAAGAGAGCTGTTTGATCAGGCCTTGGTGCAGCGCTTTATCAAATGTGTAGGTATACACCCGGTAGGGACATTGGTGCAGCTTACCAATGAGCGTTTGGCTATGGTTATCCAAGGCAATGAAGACAATCCAATAAAGCCCAAGGTTAGGGTCTTTTACAACACCATGCACCGCCATCATATTACCACTAAAGACATTGATTTAAGCCTTAACAAAGACGAGATCAAGATTGTCGCCAGTACCGATGGTTCGCAATTTGATTTAAATTTAGCGCGATTGCTAAAAGAGCATTTGTTGCCTTAACGCTAGGCTTAGTGATTTTGCACCACCATGTATGCACATTGAGCGCTAAGAGCACAGCGCAACACCAAAATATCGTCCCGTAAATAGGTCCGAACCTCGCGTAAATAGCCCCATAACTGACGAGCTGGCACAGTATACCTGTGCACCAATAAATACCTATAAGCTCACCACCATTGTCATACTCCAAGCGGGCACAACCATAGGCGCGTATAAAACAATAGCCGCCCACCAACGCGAATATAATGCCCGCACTGAGCACTGAGATTGTTACTAACATGCCGTGTTGCTCCTGCATTTTTACTGTGGCTTATAGATGTGTAACCATCTTTTTGGAATACGTATGACATCAGTGTAATGATATTTCGCACTTCGTCAATAGTAATGAGAATTATTATCATTTATAAATATTGTGGTCTAATCTGTTGCTATATGTGGTTAAAGATCACAAAAATGAGCGTAAATTACGCGTTGTTAACCACATTTAACAGATTTTTAGCATCAAAATGAGTTAGTGTGTGGCGACTAAAAAAGAACACAACAATGAGAAAGACGAATGCAATTTAAAAAGACTGTTTTGGCGGCTTCAGTGGCGCTATTGTCAACGGAATCATTTGCGGCTGCTTTTCAATTAGCAGAGCAAAATGTCTCAGGTTTAGGTCGTGCATATGCCGGTGAAGCAGCACTCGCAGATGATGCCTCTGTAGTCGCTCGCAACCCTGCGCTGATGTCTCAGTTTGATTCTGCGCAGTTAAGTGTTGCCGCTATGTATGTCATTCCTGATGTTAGCCTTGAAGGCCAAAGTACCAGCAATGGCATGCCTGCAAGTGTCCTTGATGACAGCAGCATTGCGCCAAGTGCTGCAATTGGAGCAGGTTATTTCACGCTTCCTGTCAATGATGCCCTAAGCGTAGGCTTTGGGATCTTCTCTAACTTCGGCTTGTCTACCGATTTCGCTGCTGATTATGCAGCTGGCCAAATTGCGGGTAATACAGAAATTCTTACTATTAATACCAATGTGTCGGTGTCGTATGCACTGAGCGATGCTTTTAGCGTGGCCTTGGGTGTTAATCATATTTATGCGGATGCGACGGTTGAGCGTAACCTAGGCGCAAATCCTTTTGGTGCACCTAATAGTTTGCAAGCGGCGCACCTAGAGGGTGATGATTCTGGCTATGGTTGGAATCTTGGCTTTGCTTATACCATGGATGAACATAACCGCTTTGGTGCGCATTATCGCAGTGAAACAGATTTAACCTTTACAGGTGAATACAGTAACCAGCTGCCAGGCGCGCTAGGTGGGCTTGAAGGTCAAAGTCTCCCAGGTTCACTTGAGCTGACTCTTCCTGCGATTGCGGAGTTTTCAGGCTCACATCAGCTTAGCCCAGAATATGCTGTGCACTACAGTGTACTTTGGACGCGCTGGAGTAGTTTCGATAAGCTTGAAGCATATGTGCCTGTTAGCGAAACGCCTGTTTTCTCAAAGACAGAGGATTTCTCAGATGCGATTCGTGTTTCTGTAGGTGGTGATTATCAGTTAAACGAGCAGTGGAAACTGCGTGCAGGTCTTGCGTTTGATGAATCTCCTGTGTCACAACAGCATCTGTCTATTTCCATTCCTGATACCGACCGTTTCTGGTTCTCTTTTGGTGGTGAAGTGAAATTGGATGACGTATCAAGCCTTGATTTAGGTGCCAGTATCATCCGCGGCAAGAAGCAAAACTTTGTTGAAAGTGACAACTTCGCTCAACATTGGGGATTTGAGTCGCAGGGCAATGCTTACCTTATTGGTGCCCAGTATAACTATCGATTCTAAGTTAAATCAGATACTAAAAAGCCAAACAAATGTTTGGCTTTTTTTATGCCAACTACACATGATGCTTGCTTGTTAAAGCTTCGTTTGTAATCAATACTTAGCCATATCATTTTTAGTCGCAAGAGTTTGTTTTGACAGCACCTCAACATATAACCCTAACTAATTGCGATAAAGAGCCCATCCATATTCCAGGGGCGATACAACCTTATGCCTACCTCATTGTTATTGATAGTAAAAACAGAGTGTGTGCGTATAGTGACAATGTTACCGAGTTATTAGGGATATCCCATGCGGATGTGATGGGCAAGAATATTGCTGAGATAGATCAGCTTGATTTCGAGTTAGACTTACTCAATACGCTCCCAAACACGTCTGATGTAGTTATCAATGGCAAACCATTTTCTTTGCATGTGACCTGCAAAGAGTCGCAATTTATTTGTTTAGAGTTTGAGTCAGCACACAACTACTTAGGACGCAGTGGTGATGAGCAGCCACGGATACAAAATATTGTTCAACACTATGTTAATAGTGCCGATGAACAGTCGTTGTATGATGCAATAGCTGAGAATATTCGCAACTTTACCTTATATGACCGAGTTATGGTGTATCGGTTTGACAAGTACTGGAATGGCTCGGTCGTTGCTGAGAGTAAAAAGGAGCAATTAGAATCCTTTAAAGGGCTGCATTACCCGCACACCGATATACCAGCACAAGCCCGATTGCTGTACACCAAAAAGCTGACGAGACTGATTGAAAACGTTGATTACACACCCTCACCCATTATCACTGGGGACGATGTTAAAACCCCCATCGATTTAACCTATATCGACTCTCGTAGCATTTCACCTATGCATATTAAGTACCTGCAAAATATGGGGGTAAAAGCGACATTGGTTATGTCAATTATGGTTAACGATAAGCTCTGGGGGCTGATTGCATGTCATCACTATAATGCTAATAAACCGCTCAATTATTATGAACGTCAAAGCTGTGCGACCTTGGCTGTGATTACTTCATTATTTATTGAAAAACTAGAAAATGCCCGTGTTTTCGCTCGCCAAGAGCAAGCGCTGCAGCAACTCAACTTTTCTTCTTTGTGTGCCTGTTTAGAAAACCCATCAAACAACGTTGAGACGATTGACAATCTGCTGCAATTAACAGGCTCTGATGGCATCGCCATTGTGGAGGGTAAGCAGTTTTATGTACAAGGAAAAACAATCTCTCCTAGTGTGTTTGATGCCCTAGTGCTTGCCAGTGGCAAAGAGAGCCACAGCACAAAAATTGAGAGTATCAACGCATTGGCGTTGGGCTGTGATGAAAGTGAGTTAAACGGTTGTGCCGGTGCTTATGTGCTGCCTCTGTCGGCAATCAAAGAAGGTCAAGAGCTGGTTTATGTGGTGTTGTTTAGAAAAGAAATCACCACGGTGGTTAATTGGGCAGGTAATCCAACAACCAAAGAATTTGTAACCATTAATGATGTTGAAACGCTATCGCCAAGGCGTTCATTTGCACTGTGGCAACAGACAATGGATGGTCTGTGTAAAGAGTGGACGCTAGAGGATACTAAGGTCATTGAGCTGCTGCATAACCGTATCAAAGAAGCATATTTAGCTGTGGTGCAAAAGCGTCGTGACTATGAATTGAAAGTGCTCGCCCAGACCAGTGATATTGGTATGTGGAGCATCGATTTTCATTCCGGTGTGCTCAATTGGAATGAATCTATGTTTAATATTTATGGTATTGAACCGGCGTCATTTAATCATAGTTATGAAACCTGGAAGTATGCGTTATCTCCTGAAGATAGAAAGGAAGTGTCTAATGCATTTGAGCAGTGCGTGCATGAGAAAAGAGACTTCCAAAGTACGTTTCATATTACCCATCCAAGTAAGGGCATTCGCCTCATTCGCGGTTATGGAAAATGTATTGTGTCGGAGTCTGGCGATGTGGCTCGGGTGCTTGGTACCAACATTGATATCACCGAAGAGGTGCGCAATTTAGATCCAGAGCAAGTCGAAAACTTCAAACAAAACGAACAAAGCCGACTTATTTCCCTAGGGGAAATGGCGGCTACTGTCGGCCATGAAATTAATAACCCTTTAGCCATTATCCTCAATAGTTTAGAACTACAGTTAAGTGCGTTAGATCATAATGACAAGATTGCAGTAGCCGACTTAAACAGTCGCGCCAATAAAGCTGGCGAGAGAATTAAAAAAATCGTAGCAGGACTTAGAAACATCACAAGGCGCTCACTCACCGATAACACTAGCGTGTCTTGCTATGTGGATGAGGCGGTTGGCGAGTTTGTGGAGTTGATGAATGAGCTCTATGCCAATAAAGGGACTATGATTACTTGCCAGCTGTGCGAAGAGCACTCCAATGTCAAAATTGATAAACCTATTTTACAGCAGGTCCTTGTTAATTTGCTGACCAACTCTGTTCATGCCACGCAAGATAGAACTGACAAAAACATCAATATTACGGGCAAAGTGGTAGGGGAGCAGTACATCCTGTGTGTTGAAGATAAAGGCGTGGGGATAGCCCAAGAAAACATGGAAAGAATCTTTGCGCCTTTTTACACCGATAAGCCCATGGGTGAGGGTACGGGTTTAGGTTTGCCAGTATCGCGCAGACTGGTGCGAGAAAATGGTGGTGAATTGACTGTGGAATCGCAAAGGGGCACTGGCACGACAGTCACAATCAAATTAGCGCTGGCAAATCAACAGCAGCATCATGTTCACACCTCAGTGCAACAAGCAGCGACTCAGGCGCTCGCTATTTTAGTGATAGATGATGAGCAAGACTTGCGTGATGTGCTTCAGATGCAAATACAAGCGTTAGGTCATCATGCGACGATGGCAAAAACAGGCGAGGAAGCGCTTGAGTTGCTAGCTCAGCATCAGTATGACGTTATGTTGATAGACTCGCAAATGACCGGAATAAGCGGTGAGGAAGTGATTGAAAAGTTACCCAAACACGGCGATATGATCACGGTGTTGATGACAGGTGATGTAACCAAGAGCATTGAGTCACTCACTGAAGCAGGGCTAAAAGTCGATGAGCTGATCTATAAGCCCTTTGGTATCAAGCAGATAAAAATGCTGCTCGATAATTATGGCAAGGTTCGAGAACGCTGAGAGGTCTTTACCTCAGTTGATATAGCGAGCAATAGTGTAAAAGCCTCTTTTGCACCACAAATAATATCGGCAATTTGTTGATTACTAAATTGCTCCTCTTGTGTCGCTAACCAGCGCATATACTGCTTCCACTGGCTAATATCTAAGGCACTTTTTTTATAAAATGCGCTTGGTAAGGTGGAGTGGTGTTTTTGCAGATGACGCAAAATATGTGTGGCACCATTGGCACTGCCTAACACAACATAAAGCGCTCCAAGCGCACGCTCATTATTATCAAAATGGTCATTGTTCAGCGCTAAAATATCACACTTATCAGCCCCCATAGCTTGTAAGTCTTGCTTTAACACTTGCACCGAAGAAGAAAAAGCGACATGCCCTTGAAGCGTTGAGAGAATAACAGGGGCTACGGTTGTTTCGATAATGTGATGCCACTGCGCTAAACAGCGCAACACCCGCGTGTAATCCTCTTCATTGAGGGAATCTGACATCATTTTACAAAATGGATACGACTGCTCCACTTGTTCATGTAATTGCGCGGTGTGCGCCCTAATAGCCGCGATTAAGTCGCTCATGTGTTCCCTTAGTTAACCTAGATGGAAAGCAGTCAGTGCTATCCCTTGTTAAAAGGTATCAGAGAAGCTTAAGAAGTACACGTTATGAGTTACATCATTATATTGTTGTGAGCACATAAAAAACGCGAGCTCGATGCTCGCGTTTTGTAATGATGATATTAAAAACCACAATGGTTACAGGCTTTCAATTTTCGCTTTTTGTTCCAGTAGTTTCGCTTTCGCTTCACTGAACTCTGCAAGCTTCGACTTTTCTTTCTCAAGAACAGCCTCTGGAGCATTGTTTACAAACTTCTCGTTCGCTAGCTTCTTCTCAACCTGTTCTAAGCCCTTTTGTGCTTTTTCAAGCTGCTTAGCGATACGTGCAAGTTCTGCTTCAACATCAATCAAGCCCGCCATTGGGATCATGATTTCAAGCTTGCCAACCATGGCTGTAGCACATGCTGGAGCATCGTCAGCGTTTTCAAGCACCGTCACTTCCTCAAGCTTCGCAAGTGAACTTAGGAAATTGCGGCGTTAGGGAAGACCAAACATGCTAAGTCTTGCCTCTACATCAATAAGCTCAGCGATATCGATTTGGATACATTAGAAAGTCTACTGAGGAAAGTTGTCGCTGATATGCACAAGCGATACGAATGTGAATAGCCACCGCTATTTCACTTGACCTGTCTACTGCCTTACACTTTAAAGTACTTAACCATCTTCAATCATACATGGGCAACGCATGTATAAAATTTCTGAGTTTGCAGCTGCGTTGGGGCTATCTCGCACCGCCGTGTTGCATTACGAAAAGCAGCAACTGATATCGGGTGTTCGATTGGACAATGGTTACCGCATATACAGCGATAAAGATCTGCAGCGAATGCGTTTGGTTCTTCAGCTACATGCTGGAGGGCTTACTTTGAAGGAGTGCAAAGCGTGCCTTGATGCCAAAATAGACAAGAAGTTGTTGCAAAGTCGGCTCATTACCCTTGATGAAGAAATAAAGCAAAAGCAGCAAGCGTATGCGCTACTCAGTGCCATGTTAGGTCAGGGCGACCTTAAGCATTGGCACCAAGAATTAGAGTGCAGCGCGCCTTATGCGCATTTAGATTGGTTAATAACGCAGGGCTTCAGCGAAAAAGAAGCCCTGCGCTTGAAATGGTTATCAAAGGATATGAATGAACATGAGCAATATATGGCTGACTTTATGACAGTCTTCTCGGCACTTGAACGATGGGCACCAGGCAGTGAAGCAGATACCAAAAAGGCATTGGCATTCGTGCCTGAGCATACACAGCGCATTTTAGAAGTTGGCTGTGGCAAAGGTTTAGCAACCGAAGTGCTTGCTAATAGTACTGGGGCTGCAATTCTTGCAGTAGATAATGAACAGGCCGCTTTAGATGCTCTGCGCAGCCGATTCGAACAGCTTTCGATGGCAAATAGGTTAGAAACCCTATGTGCGAGTATGACTGAGCTACCCATAGCTCAAGGCAGTGTTGAGCTGATTTGGTCTGAAGGCAGCGCGTATATCATGGGTGTTGAAAAGGCACTACGCCAGTGGCGTCCGTTGTTACAAAATCATGGTTATCTCGTGATTAGCGACCTAGTATGGAAAAGCGACTCAGCCAGTGAAGAAGCTATCGATTTTTGGCAGCACGAGTATCCAGATATGGTGAGTGTCGATGAGCGCATCGCACAGATGCAACAATTAGGATATTGTTTGGTTGCTCACTTCCCTCAGAGCGAGCATGCATGGCAAAGTTATTATGGCCCTTTGCGTGAACGTGTAATGGCACTAGAGCCGAGTATGCGCGATTCAGCAGCGCTAAAAGCAATTAAGCGAGAAGTCACTATTTGCACCGAGCATGCGAGTGAATTTGGCTATCACATGTTCGTACTTATGAAACCTGATTGATAGTCAATCCAAGAGAAGCCGCTAGGCTTCTCTTGTTAGTTGAGCTTTTTTCAAAACAAAATGTAAGATTTTACGTTTTGTAGTTACTAACTATAAAAACATCAATAAAAACGCGCTATGCCCGAACATTTTTACAGCCTGAAAATTGAACCCTACCTAAGCATTTTGTTTAAGCTTTGCCGCGCCTACAGTGACAATCAAGCTGATTTAGACGATTTGATGCAGGAAGTGTGCTTACAAGTATTCATTAGTCACAAAAACTTCAAAGGTGAGGCAAGCTGGAGCACGTGGATTTACCGTGTTGCACTGAATGTATGTTTAACGTTTAACCGTGATAAGAAGCAAACATCACAATTTGATGAGATAGATTTAGGAGAGCATCAAGTCTCGCACAGTATTGAGGCTTTAGACCTTCTTTATAAGGGGCTAAGAAAACTGCAACAAGTGGATAGGGCATTATTGGTAATGTATCTAGAGGGGTTTTCATACGAGGAAATCGCCGCCGTGGTAGGGGGAAATGCTAACAGTCTTGCTGTGAGGGTGAAACGCTTAAAAGATAAGGTGGCAAAGGAGCTTGAGAATAATGACTAAAAGCATCGAAGAGATATGGCAGCAAGCAAGTTACGAAGAACAACGTACGTTGTCCGAGTATTTGCATCGCAAAGAATCTGAGTCACAGGACTTATTACATCAATTACGTACTAAATATCAACTCAACAACAAATGGATGGGGTTGGGGGCAATTTTATCATTTTGCTTATTGCCTTTATTCGGTATGTTTTATCTCGCGTTAGCACTGGGCCTCACTTTTTTCGGGGTGTTTTTATTAGGCAGGGCTCAAATCAAGGAGTTATCCGAGTTGGATAAAGCGATGTCCTGCTACGACTACCTTCAAGGTTATCGAGCCTATATGGAACGCGCTAAAGCACACTATGGCAAGATATACAGAGTCATCTACCCAGGTTTGTACGTCGCATTGCTAGTTGAGTTTTTCTCGAGTACGGATGGGGCGTATTTTTTAAATGACTTAATCGCGGATGGTTCGCCTGTTTATATAGGGTTACCTCTCGAAGTGCTTATTTTTGGTGGGATTTCAACATTACTCATTGCTGTTTCTGCTAGGGCACTTTACTTAAAAGAAGTGAACGTGTTTTATGGCTCAGAGCTTCGCAAATTAGATGCGTTGATTGACGAGCTCAAACCATTGCACTGACTTATACCAACCCGCATAAATATCTGGTCAATCTAGCGAGTTCAATGACGCGCTAATTGCGTTGGAATTTTTCTCTGTACGCCTACATGGATGTAGGTGGTAGAGCGGCGCAGGAGCCAAAGCCGAGAATAACTAAATACAAAAAAATTCCGCCTTACTAGCACGACATAGCTCTGTCGTTATATAGGATCACATCCTTAAGCGGATTGGTAATAAACGATAAGCGCAAATAAAAAACGCGAGCCTAACTCGCGTTTTTCAGTGAAATCAAATGGCTTTATTACAGGCTTTCAATTTTCGCTTTTTGTTCCAGTAGTTTCGCTTTCGCTTCGCTGAACTCTGCAAGCTTCGACTTTTCTTTCTCAAGAACAGCCTCTGGAGCATTGTTTACAAACTTCTCGTTCGCGAGTTTCTTCTCAACTTGTTCTAACCCTTTTTGAGCTTTTTCAAGTTGCTTAGCGATACGTGCAAGTTCTGCTTCAACATCAATCAAGCCCGCCATTGGGATCATGATTTCAAGCTTGCCAACCATGGCTGTAGCACATGCTGGAGCATCGTCAGCGTTTTCAAGCACCGTCACTTCTTCAAGCTTCGCTAGCGAGCTTAGGAAGTTGCGGTTATGCTCGAGACGACGAATATCTTCATCACCCGCATGAGCAAGAAGTACATTCAGCGGCTTGCTTGGGCTAATGTCCATTTCACCACGGATATTACGAATAGCGACGATGAATTGTTTTACCCATTCAAGATCAGCCATTGCTGTAGCATCTACTTTGCTCTCATCAAAGTGCGGGAACGCTTGCAGCATGATGGTATTTGCTTCGATACCGGCAATAGGTGCGACACGCTTCCAGATTGTTTCAGTGATGTAAGGCATCAGTGGGTGCATGAGGCGAAGTAGGCCTTCCAATACGGTGATAAGCGTATGACGTGTACCGCGTTGTTGCACTTCGTTGCCTTTGAACAATACCGGTTTAGTCAGCTCTAGGTACCAGTCACAGAATTGGTTCCAAGTGAACTCGTAAATCGTATTAGCAGCAAGGTCGAAACGGTAGTTATCCAAATGCTCAGTGAAGGTTTTCACTGTTTGTTGGAATTGTCCTTGGATCCAACGATCTGCAAGCGAGTATTCACGCTGTGCATCATTGAAACCACAATCTTGCTCTTCTGTGTTCATCAGTACGTAACGGCTAGCGTTCCATAGCTTGTTACAGAAGTTACGATAACCTTCAAGACGGTTCATATCCCAGTTGATATCACGGCCTGTTGATGCCATTGCCGCAAGGGTGAAGCGCAACGCATCCGTACCATGTGGCTCAATGCCATCGGCGAATGTTTTACGGGTGTTCTTTTCAATCTTTTTCGCCAACTGTGGCTGCATCATGTTGCCTGTACGCTTTGTCACTAGGCTTTCAAGATCGATACCGTCAATCATGTCGAGTGGGTCAAGTACGTTGCCCTTAGATTTTGACATCTTATCGCCGTTCTCATCACGGATAAGACCCGTAACGTACACGGTTTTAAATGGCACTTGGGCTTTGCCGTCTTCGTCTTTAATGAAGTGCATGGTCATCATGATCATGCGCGCAACCCAGAAGAAGATGATGTCAAAGCCTGTAACCAACACGTTAGATGGGTGGAATACTTTTAAGTCTTCAAGGTTGTTTGGCCAACCAAGCGTTGAGAATGTCCAAAGCGCAGATGAGAACCAGGTATCGAGTACGTCGTCATCTTGGCTTAGCGCTACATCGTCGCTTAGGTTATTGTCGCGGCGCACTTCTGCTTCATCGCGGCCAACATATACGTTACCTTCGTTGTCGTACCACGCAGGAATACGGTGGCCCCACCAAAGCTGACGTGAGATACACCAATCTTGAATGTCACGCATCCACGCAAAGTACATGTTCTCGTATTGCTTAGGTACGAACTGGATATCGCCGTCTTCAACCGCTTTAATTGCAGGCTCAGCAAGTGGTGCAACACGCACATACCATTGGTCAGTAAGCAGTGGCTCAATAACCACACCAGAACGGTCGCCGTAAGGTACGGTTAGGCTGTGGTCATCGATTTTCTCGAGCAAACCAGCTTGCTCAAACTCTTCAACGACCTTGGTGCGCGCATCGAAACGGTCAAGGCCATGGAAACGCTCTGGAATAGGCGCGTCTAACTCAAGTGGCTTACCATCGAATGTGAATGTTTCACCTTCGTTTAGAATCGCCGCGTCTTTGTTGAACACGTTGATCATTGGTAGTTCGTGACGTTTACCCACTTCATTATCGTTGAAGTCGTGCGCAGGAGTGATTTTCACACAACCTGTGCCTTTTTCCATATCTGCGTGCTCATCGGCAACGATAGGAATACGGCGGTTGACGATAGGGAGTAAAATTTCTTTACCGATAAGGTCTTGATAGCGCTCATCATCAGGGTTTACTGCAACGCCTGTGTCGCCCAACATGGTCTCTGGACGCGTTGTTGCTACTACAATGTAGTCTTTACCGTCTTGCGTTTTTACGCCATCAGCCAGCGGATAGCGAAGGTTCCACATGTGGCCTTGCTTGTCTTTGTTTTCTACTTCTAGGTCTGAAATAGCCGTGTGTAGTTTTGGATCCCAGTTAACTAGGCGCTTACCGCGGTAGATTAGGTCATCTTTGTAAAGACGAACAAATACTTCTTTCACCGCTTCAGATAAGCCTTCGTCCATGGTGAAACGTTCGCGGTCCCAGTCAACAGATGCGCCTAAACGACGTAGCTGCTTGGTGATCGTGCCACCTGATTGCTCTTTCCACTGCCAGATCTTATCGATGAATGCGTCGCGGCCTAGGTCGTGGCGTGTTTTACCTTCTTCAGCAGCAAGTTTACGCTCAACAACCATTTGCGTTGCGATACCAGCGTGGTCAGTACCCACTTGCCATAGCGTGTTATTACCCTGCATGCGCTTAAAGCGGATAAGGGTATCCATAATCGTGTCCTGGAACGCGTGGCCCATGTGTAGGCTACCTGTGACATTTGGAGGCGGGATCATAATTGAGTATGAGTCGCCTTCGCCACTTGGCTTGAAGTAACCGTTTTCTTCCCACTCTTGGTAGAGGGATTGTTCAATATCTTGTGGATTGTAGGTTTTATCCATTGCCCAGAACCTTTAACTAAATTCTATCTAAACTTTTTGAGTGCTAAGCTGCGCGCCTAAATCGCGAAGCTGCTTGTATTTTGCTCGTGCCATTTGTTTGCGCTGCTCATCAGCAGGCACAAAGTCGAAAATGGTGTCGAAGCGACGTATAAAATCAGGCACCTTTGAGGCTAAATTGATTAGCACCGTGCGTTTTGCAACCGGCGGTGTTTGCCCAATTTCAACTGCTGCCCCACCTCGAGAACCTTCACCTTGAAGGTTATGCGGCACAAAACTATCGGCGTCAAACGCCCATAAATGCTGGTCTATCAAGTGTGCATCATCACGACTATCAACGAAGATGAACACCCTTTTACCCTGACGATATTGCTGTGCAGCAAGACGAGCACCAAGATCAAAATGAGCCGGCACTTGTTGGCCCGGCTCATCAGCATGTTCCAGCAGGTAAAATAACGCGTGCATTGCGTCCTCTACGCGGCTCGTTAATGCGCCAATTTTGACACAATCGGCACGTTGCATCAATGAATAAGCCCCTTTAAAAGGGGCTTATCGTTCACTCGATGAGTATTAGTCTTGAGGGCTTTCTGAAACGCCCGCACGATTAATTAAATATTGTGTCAACATAGGCACCGGACGACCGGTTGCGCCTTTGTTTTTACCACCACTGCGCCATGCAGTGCCTGCGATATCTAAGTGCGCCCAATGGTACTTTTTAGTGAACTTAGACAAGAAGCATGCCGCGGTAATAGTACCTGCTGCGCGACCACCTAGGTTGGTGAAATCGGCAAATGGACTTTCTAACTGCTCGTGATAATCATCCCATAACGGCAACTGCCATGCGCGGTCACCACTTTGCTCCGACGCTTTGAGTAAGTCATGCGCCAGTGGGTTGTGGTTTGAGAGCATACCTGTTGCATGTGCACCTAGGGCGATAATACACGCGCCTGTTAACGTGGCTACATCGATAACGGTGTCAGGGTCGAACGCTTCAACGTAGGTGAGTGCATCGCACAACACCAAACGACCTTCTGCGTCGGTATTGAGTACTTCAACTGTTTGTCCAGACATAGTCGTAAGAATGTCACCTGGACGATAAGCATTGCTGCCCGGCATGTTTTCACATCCAGCGAGTACACCGATTACGTTTAAAGGCAGGTTCATCTCTGCGATAGAGCGCATTGTACCAATAACACCTGCTGCTCCGCCCATGTCATATTTCATTTCATCCATGCCATCGCCTGGCTTGATTGAAATACCACCTGAGTCAAACGTGAGACCTTTACCCACTAGCACGATAGGCGCTGCGTTTTCTGCACCACCATTGTAGTGAATCACAGACATCACTGATTCATTAGCGCTGCCGCGACCAACAGCTAGGTATGAGTGCATACCCAACTCTTCCATCTCTTTTTCGCCAACTAAATTTACAGTGACTTTGTCGAATTCGGTTTCAAGCGCCTTTGCTTGTTCACCTAAGTAACGTGGGTTACAAATGTTAGGTGGCATGTTCGCGACGTCTTTACATAGCTTCGCACCAGAAGCGATGGCTAAACCATGCTCGATAGCGCTCTCGCCAATTGGCAGTTCGCGGCGCGTTGGTACGTTAAACACGATTTTGCGAAGCGGGCGACGTGGGTCACTCTTTTTACTCTTTAATTCGTTAAATGTGTACAAGCAATCTTGTGTTGTTTCAACAGCTTGGCGAACTTTCCAGTAGGTATCTCGGCTCTTAACGTGTTGCTCTGTTAAGAAGCATACCGCTTCCATCGCACCTGTTTCATTTAAGGTGTTGATGGTCTTAGAAATAATTTGTTTGTATTGTTTGTCGTCAAGCTCGCGCTCTTTACCACAGCCTACTAGCAGCACGCGCTCGCTTAGTACATTAGGGACGTGGTGAAGTAAAAGCGTTTGTCCTGGTTTACCTTCTAGATCACCGCGACGTAAGAGATTAGAAATATAGCCTTCACTGATTTGGTCCAACTGCTCACCAATAGGTGACAAACGGCGTGGTTCATATACCCCAACTACAATACAGGCGCTGCGCTGTTTCTCTGGACTACCACTTTTTACGCTAAATTCCATTGTGACTCCTAATTAGAGGAAATATCGGCCCTCACTGGGCACTGGCCGCAACTGGGCCGTTAAAGCACTTTAAATACACCAGTGAACTATTTACGCTTTTTTGACTCCACTAAACTAAAGTGTAGACAATTGCATACCTTAGGTATGATATTTAAAACGCTTGGCATATAATAAAGTGACTAAAATAACTAGTTTACTCAAATTTTCCCACTATGCCAGTGAAACACGACGTTTTTAGGGGCGGACATTGCTGATTTTTCGATACTTAACCGCTGAAGTTTTTAAGTCGCAGGTGGCTGTTTTTCTTACGCTCATGACGATATTTGTTAGTCAAAAATTCGTTGTGATACTAGGTGACGCCTCTGAGGGCAGTATTCCAGCAAAACTCGTACTTTCTGTAGTTGCGTTAAAGTTACCGCAACTGGCTTCACTCATCCTGCCGTTGAGTATCTTTTTAGGGATTATTCTCGCCTATAGCCGCGTGTACGCTGACAGTGAAATGACCGTGCTTAAGGCATGTGGGGTAAGTGAATGGTACGTGGTGCGTGTAACCTTGATTTCCAGCACGGCGTTGGCAGTACTCGCTGCATTAATGACCTTATATTTGGCACCATGGGCCAGTGAAAAAGAATACCAACTCAAAGAGCGTGCAGAAGCCGAGGCGGGGTTATCGGCGCTGCGAGCAGGGCGCTTCCAAGAAACAGGTAATGAAAAGGCGGTGGTGTTTATCCATAATATTGACGATGGTGGACGCTCTTTAAACCGTGTGTTTGTTGCACAACTGCAACGCGATAATGATTCACCAAAGTCACAAATCGTCTATGCCGATGTGGGTAAAGTGGAAGAGCGCGAAAATGGTGAGCAACAGCTTATTTTGAGTAAAGGTCAACGTGTTGAAGTCCGTGACAGTGGATTAGATATGCAGCGCACTGAATTTGATGCCTATCAAGTGCAAATTCGTGATCAGGAAATAGAGCATAAACGTCGTAAATTAGAAGCCGTACCGACTTCTGAGCTAATTAAGCAAGACTCAAACGAAGCGCGTTCACAATTACAGTGGCGCTTGGCTATTCCGCTTTCAATCCCCTTGTTAACACTCATTGCCGTACCTTTGAGTGTGGTTAATCCTCGCCAAGGTAAGTTTGCCAAATTGGTACCAGCGATTTCTTTGTACTTGGGCTATTTCATTTTGTTAAACGCAGCCAAATTTGCTCTTGAAGACGGCAAAATACCGGCTTCGGCAGGCCTATGGTGGGTGCATTTAAGTGCACTGTTTATTGGTGCTTTCTTGATTATCAAAGGACGTCCTATGGGCGCATGGCTTCGAGCCGTATTTAAACGCCGAGGAGCAGTCGCATGATGAAAACGCTCGATTGGTATCTTGGTCGCAGCATAATGCAAACCACGGGGTTTGCATTACTTGTGTTAGTGGGGATCAGTACCCTTATTAAGTTTATTGAGCAGCTTAAATCGGTTGGCCGTGGTAGCTATGATTTAATCGATGCCATGTTATACACCTTCTATAGTATGCCCGGTGATATCGTGGTGTTTTTCCCAATGGCGGCCCTGATTGGTGGATTAACAGGACTGGGAGCCTTGGCCTCGAACAGTGAGCTGGTGGTAATGCAGGCCGCTGGTATGTCGCGCTTGCAAGTGATTGGCTCAGTGATGAAAACCGCGATTGTAATGGCGCTGTTGATGATGGCCGTTGCTGAATGGGGCGTACCTCAAGCTGAACAAACCGCAAAGCAACTGCGTTCAAATGCCATTTTTGGTGGCGATGTATTCAGCGCTCAACAAGGGGTGTGGGCCAAAGATGGCGACGTATTTATAAACATTGAAGATGTTGACCAAAGTGGCCAACTTAATGGCATACGCATGTATCACTTTGATGAGCAGCTGCAGCTCGACCAAGTTACTTTTGCCGATAAAGGCTTTAACCAGCCAGGCGGCTGGATGCTACGTGATGTAAGAACACTCAACATCACTGAGCAGCAAATTTCAGAGCAAGAGCAAGCGCAATTCTTCTACCGCTCAGAGCTAACCGCTGAAAAGTTAGGAGTCGTGTCAGTTAAGCCAGAAACATTATCATTTGCGGGCTTGTGGTCGTATTTGCAGTATCTAAAGCAAAATGATCAAGACACGAGTACGTATGAACTCGCACTGTGGCGAAAAATCATGCAGCCAGTTGCGTTAGGTGTAATGCTGTTAGTGGCTTTGTCGTTCATCTTTGGTCCGCTGCGTACTGTGACCATGGGTGCACGCATAGTGATGGGGGTGATCACGGGTATTGTGTTCCATCTCACTGACCGGATATTTGGGCCAATCGTCTCTGTATATCAAATACCCGCATTTATTGGCGCGGTGCTGCCAAGTTTGCTGTTTATTATCTTCGCCAGTTATTTACTCAAGCGACGTAATTAATCGAGTCAACAGGCCCTGCAAAGGCATTACTTTTAAATGACAACATTGTGATTTAAAAGCGCGCAGCGCCCTGAGCGCTGCGTTGTTGTTAGTATGTTTAATACCAATTGAATGAAATAATTTACCCAGCGCTATTTTAGGTCTTTTTTCTCATTCAATTGGTATAACAAGCGGCTTATTTGCCGCTGTGTGAGGGGATGATTAGTCTAACGAGCGGTAGATTTTTTTGTTGTCTTCTTTTGATAGGGTCACAACGTGGCACCCAGATAAGCGGTCTTGCAGCGCGCGCTTATTTTTAAAATCTACCAATACCAACAGGTTTCCTAATCCGCATAATGACGCCAAACTGCGCCATGCAGCCTGCCAAAAATTAGGGAGTGAACCGTCTTTGCGGCGCACTTGCAAACGCCATGCGCGCATACCGATTGTTTGTCCGCTTTTGCTCCAGAAATAACCGAAAAAGCTAATGCTGACTAGCACTAAAAGTACATCGCGCATTACATACAAGGTGGTATTCGTTTGAATGAGCTCAGCCACGTCTTGAGCATCACCCATAGCAACCCAACCTAAAGATACTGCACCTTGAACAAGTAATAAAAAGAGCACTGTGGTGAGCATTGCGAAGGCAATGACGACAAGTCCGTCATAAATAAGAGACGCGAGGCGACGACCAAAGCCAGCAGGTACAGGGTTCGAAGACGACATAGTTATGTTTCTCTAGTTGCAAATCGGCGACAGTGTAACAAAGGGCAAAAATAAAGGCGATTTTTTCAATTTTAATGGGCCCGCACACGCTCTCTAAGCGGTGTGATAGAGCAAATATCAGCCTTAACTCTCTTTAAATGATACTATTTGCTCGAATAGTGGGCAGTTGACAGATTTATAACATAAAACGCTTGCCGCGCATTTCATTCTTTGTATAATGCTGGGCATAGAGATGAGGGCAAACAAAAAAAGCCTTTGCTCTGAAGTGGTTTTTCTTTATCTTCTCGCGTAGAAGGTCAAAGAAAAAAGATGCCAGTGTGATGGAATTGGTAGACATGACGGATTCAAAATCCGTTGCCTTCGGGCGTGGCGGTTCAAGTCCGCCCACTGGTACCACTTTTGATAACCCTAGCCGAATGGCTGGGGTTTTTTTATGCCTGCAATGTGGTGGTTGCAGACTTGAGCGCCACGCGGGCGTGCCACTGTTGCGGGTTTGGAGTCCGCCCACTGGTACCACTTTTGATAACCCTAGCCGAATGGCTAGGGTTTTTTTATGCCTGCAATGTGGTGGTTGCAGACTTGAGCGCCACGCGGGCGTGGCACTGTTGCGGGTTTGGAGTCCGCCCACTGGTACCACTTTTGATAACCCTAGCCGATTGGCTAGGGGTTTTTTATGCCTGAAATTTGGTGTTTTCGGAATTGAGTATTATCTAGAGGTTCCATTTCGTTACTTTTTCCCTTTAATTCAACTGTTAAGTCTTTGTAATTGTGCAGATAAAGCCTATGCTAACTTAGTGAGGATAAAAATTAACCAGCGTTAAGGTGGCTCCGTTGTATGGCAAAACACATGTTGAATATGATTGTTACGGGCAGTTTTGTTGTAAGCATTGTACTGGGCGTGTTGGTTCATGTTTCGCTTTCAAGCTGGCTTGAAGATAGCTATCAGGAACGGGTTATACAAACGGCAGAAATGGCCATTTCCAAATTCGATGATTTGGCAGATGATGTGCTGTCATCGTTGACAGAAATCGATAAGTTAAGTTTTGCCCATTGCGATGAGGCTGCGTTAGTAGAGATGCGTAAACACCTCTTTTTATCAGATAAGATAAAAGATTATGGCTTTGTCACTGGCTCGCAGCTTGTGTGTACTACAGGATTAGGTGTTATTAACCCTCCCTATGAGGTTTCAGAGCCTGATTACATTGATGGCAGTGGTATAAAAATTTGGTTAAATCAAGAGATTTTGCTGTTCGATAAGCAAAAAACGGCGGTTGTTATATCCAAAGGGCGGTTCAATGCTGTAGTACGTCACAGCGCTATTAAAGACATCATGCCGCAAACCTTGCAGTCGGAATTAATGTATGTCGACGGTGACACAAAGCTGAATATTGCGGGTAAGCCTCAGCTTTATTATGCCCTTAGTCAGGCATCAGCGAGTCGTTATTATCCTTACCAACACACTGTTTGCTCTGCACGATTCCCTTATTGTATGAGTGTTGCTGCGACCTCAGCGGACTTTATCAATAGTAACAGGAATACGCTGCACGCATTTGCTGTCATTGTAATTCTGATTTCACTGCTAAGCTTTGTGCTTGCTTATCAACTCATCACCCATTACAACTCTCCTACCTCACGGGTAGCGCGGGGGTTTAAGCACAACAACTTCTATTGTTTGTATCAGCCTATTGTCGAGTTAAAAACCAAGAGAGTGATAGGTTGCGAGGTGCTTGCGCGTTACCAAGATAATGAAGGTGATATTTATCCCGATACTTTTATACCTATAGTGAAGAAGTTGGGCCAAAGTTGGGAGTTTACCAAGCGTATTTTGGATATGGTGAAGCAAGAAACTGCACAGCTGCAGGTGAGTGAACCGTTCAAAATTAATGTAAACTTTTTTGCTAATGATATTTCATCTTCTGCTGCGTTGGAATTGTTGACCTACGCCCCTTTAGATAACCCCAAACTGCAGCTTTGTGTCGAAATTACTGAAGACGAACAACTTAATCATGGGAGCAGTGAAGAAGTACTAAAACAGTTTTCACAGCACGGTTATTTAATTGCAATTGATGACTTTGGTACGGGCTACTCAAATCTTGGTCAGCTTAAAAAGTTTCAGTGTAATACGTTAAAAATTGACCGCAGCTTCGTGAATGAAATGGAAGAGGGATCTGTACGTTCAACGTTAATCCCCCATATTATCGACATCGCCAATAAAATTGACGCGAAAGTCGTGGCGGAGGGGGTAGAAAACAACATGCAGCACCAAGCGCTTTTAGACGCAGGGGTGATGTACGGTCAAGGGTGGATGTACGGTAAACCAATGAGTATTGATAGGTTGCAAAACCTCATCACGAACAGCTCGCCACAGTAAGCTGATTATGAATTACCAGCTTGAGTGTGCCATGAGAAACAAAATTCTGAGCCTCTACCATGTTCATCTTCTATGGGCGCATAGGTCAGCTTTCCACCTAACTTATGCGTTACTAGGAGTTTGGCCATATATAGGCCAAGCCCTGTTCTTTCGCCGTGGTTTTTAGTGGTGAAGTAAGGCTCAAAAATTCTTGCCGCGACGTCTTTGTCTATGCCTCCAGCATTATCCTTGATGCAAATACACGATAGCGTTTGGTTTATTTCGATATAGGGATGTTCTACTTTGCTTCGTACTAGTGCCTCAATCGCGTTATCGAGTAAGTTGATTAAGATGTCATGGAAGTCGCTGTGAACGCCTATGAGATAACCCTCTTGAATATGTGTGACTAAGGTGATGTGGTGCTCATTAAGGCGGGCTTGAATATCAGTGATGGCACCTTGAATTAAGTCTTTTAGCTTTAACTTTTGTTGTGTGTTGTCTTTGCGTAAGAAATTTTTAAAGTCATCAATATTCTTACTCATAGCCTTAATCTTGAATAGGCTCTGCTGGGCGAATTCATCGAGGGTTGCATCAATGTCCTCACTGCCTTTTAAGCGGTATTTTATTGCCTGAATATTCATGGCTAAATCGTTCAGCGGCTGGCGCCATTGGTGAGCGATTGCTCCCACCATATCGCCCATAGCAGATATCTTCGCCTGCTCTGCAAGTACCGCATCTTTTTCTTTGCTGGTTTTGTATTGTTGAAACTCTTGCTCAGTCAAGCCACGCGCGCTGCGCTCTTTAAATTCCATGTATTCATACGAGGCAACATTAACGTTGATACCGATTGGTATGTTCAATACGTAAGAGTCTTGATCACAATAATGGCAAATAGCATTGCTGCCAAAGAGTTGCGCAATTTGTCTGTAAGCATGCTTAGCACACGTGAACGTAACTTTTAAATACTCTTGATGAACATACAGGGCAACGGTGTCGCAATGTTGGTGCAGTAGTTCTAGAATCGCAGTTTGAAGTTTAACAGCTAACGCGGTTGTAAATTTGAAGTAATGGGTAATGGCGGCCAGAGTCTGTCTTGTTTGTGTGCTATTTTGCAACGTGCATAGCAAGGCATCTTGCACTATTTCGGGGTGAATCTGCGTGGGCTGGGAGGCGTAATTATGCTCTGCACGCTTGCTTGATTCAGGCATTTTAGTGTTAACGCTGGTATCCCTAATGGCGCCTGCAAAGTCGTTTTCAGGTGGCTCTGTGTCGATTTTTTTTTGCTCTAAGCGCGAGTTGTGAATCCACGTTTTTTCAGGCGTTGTGGGCTGCGGAGCCTGTGTGCTTATCGCTGGGGAACGGCTTAATTTTACCAATATAGCAAGACTGAGTGAGTCGTCGGATTCAATACTGAGCTGTTCTATGATTGCAGTATTTAACGCTTTCAAGCTCTGTGAGTTGGTTACTTTCGATAATGTATGGCGAGTAAGGTTAGCTACGCCATCTGTGGTGATGAAAACAACATCATTTGACTGCAATTTTTGCGCATAACTGGAGATGTTCTCCGGTGGGTGCATACCCAATATGCCTTGCTGCAATGGTAAGGGGATTAATTTGCTTTGTCTTTGCATGTATAGCCTCAAATCACCTACACACACATACGTCAAGATTGGGTGGTCAGCGCTGAACAACCCCACAAATAAGGTTAAACCCACTTCGTTTAGGCAGGGTTGACTGGCTACTAATTCAAAGAGTTTATCAATGCCAAGTTGTCGGTTTTCGTGTGCTAGGGTTTGCAAAAAACGAGCTATTTCACCCACTTGCTCATTGCCATGCCCACCGACATCACCGACAACAACGAGTTGTCCGCCTTGGACTGCTTCAACAAGGTAAAAGTCACCGCAACTTGCGTCGCTAATATAAGGGGCGAGTTGTGCATCGTAGGAGATCATTTATAGCACCTTAGAGCAGGTGATAGTAGTGCCTGAGTTGGATGTGGCTAGGCTAAAATCATCACTCATACGCAACACTGAAGGTAATCCAAGTCCCAGAGAACCACCTGTACTTGCGCCCTCGGCGAAGGCTTCGAGTAATGGCATTGCAAATCCCGAGCTTTGGTCTTGTGATAGGATGATGACCGTATCTTGTGTGAAATTGAGTCTTAGCTCACCAGATTGAGCGTATTTGATCATATTGTAGATAAGCTCAGAGCAAATCGTCGCAACCTCACAGCATTGGATGTCACTAAGCTGTTGCTGCTTGATGAAGTAGGTGACTTGCTGAACTAAGTCAGTGGCTTCGCTATCTCGGGTCATTAGAAAATGCTTCGAGGGCATGATTCAGATCCAGCTCAGTTGTAAAATGAATATCGTCGACGTAGGTAAATATAATTGCCGCGCATAGTGGGTTGATGCCACATACAATCACGCATTTTCCGAGTAGCTCAAGGGCATTATTTATCTCTTCAATGGCTTTTATATCCGCACTTGTGAGCACATCGCACATGGCTAGGTTCAGCACAATATTATTGCTGCTGGCCACATGCACCGCATGGCAAAATCCATGACTGCAATTTTCAGCACTTAAGTCATCAATGACAACGTCAAATACGATGGCATTTTGCACAGATGAAAATGCACTTTGCAGTGTCACTTGTGCATCTCGACAAGGGCTAAACCCACATACCCATAGGCTTTCGCCATGGCATCTTTGAGCGTGTTTGTGGTGGTTAGCTCGTCTACATTCATGCCCAAATTAACTATGTTGTGAGCGATAATCGGGGATATTCCCGATATTATTGACCTACATCCCATCAATTTAGTGGCCTTGGCTATTTTTATAAGATGAGCGGCAACCGAGCTATCAACGATGTTCACCCCAGCGATATCAATGATCACCACTCGGGTTTCTTGGTTGCGTATATTGATGAGGATATCTTCCATCACTTTTTGTGCTTTGGCTGAATCCATAGAACCGACTAGCGGAACCATCAAAATGTCTTCAGCTATTTTCAAAAGCGGTAGGTCGAACTTAGCGGATTTGATTTGTTCTTGAAGGTCAACCAGTTGTTCTTGCTGGCGTTCGAGTTGCTCAGATTGCTCACCTATAGTGTCATTCTGTTCTTTGATAGTCTTATTTTGAGTTTGGTTTAGTGATGTTGTGGAAGGATTTTTCGCCATGGCTTTGCTTTTTATTTTATGTACTTAATTAAAAAGTTAGTTCAATTTTTAGCCTTTGCTAAACTTAAAGAGTAAGAATGTTAGGATGGAAGAACGGTCATGGAGCTCAGAGGTAAAAAGGTACTTGTTGTTGATGACTCAGAATCAACATTATTTATTTTAGGCTACTTGTTGGAGCAAGAAGGAGCGACTCCTGGCTATGCTGAAAATGGCTTCAAGGCTATTGAACAAGTGCAAAGTAACAATTACGACCTTATCCTTATGGATATTCAAATGCCTGAATGTGATGGCATAGAAGCAACCAAGCAAATCCGTTCAATGCAAGTGTGTATTCCTATTATCGCTGTGACCGCTGCGTCAGAGCATGAAGCTGAATCCTTCCCACAAATGGGCTTTAGTGCATTTTGTCAAAAGCCGGTAGATTTTGACGAACTCAAACAATTGTTAAGTAATCACTAATCGTTACTACTTCTTATCTGTAATTACCGTCACCTCGATACGCATTTATCACGCGCATTGAAAAATTTTTCGCGATGTTTTTAAGCCCATGCTCTTGAGTAGCCTCCCATAGAGTTATAAGTTGATGTATCTATTTTGGGTTCTTAAGTGATGACCAGCGCGTTATTGATTTTATGTGCGTATACCGCGAGGTATCGCGTATCTGCGCAGGCTCTAAAATAGCAACAATAACAGAGCGGGGTGCGGGTTTTACATGCGCCTACACAGTAAAATAATTAAGGGGCGTAATTGTGGAACAAATAGCAAAACAGTCACAGCAAAGCCAGTGGTATGCGTTTTTCATTAGCATCGCAGCGGCACTCGGTGGTTTCTTGTTTGGTTTTGATAGTGGCGTGATCAACGGCACCATAGATGGTTTAACGCAAGCCTTTGGCGCCGATGATATAGGTTCAGGGTTTAACGTTGCCAGCATGTTGATTGGTTGCGCGGTAGGAGCATTGCTGGCAGGGCGGCTCTCAGATTTACTCGGGCGTAAGCGTTTGCTGATGATTGCTGCGGTGCTGTTTATAGTCAGCGCGGTGGGCTCAGGTATAGCAAATAGCTCTTTTGAATTTGTTATCTATCGCCTTATTGGTGGTTTGGCAGTGGGTGGAGCATCCATTATCGCACCTGCCTATATTGCAGAGATTGCACCTGTGGCGATACGAGGGCGCTTGGCATCAATGCAACAAATCGCCATTATTTTGGGCCTATTCGGTGCGTTTATTAGCAACTATTTGATTGCACTTAATGCGGGTGGCTCTACCGCGGTGTGGTTAGCCGATATGCAAGCGTGGCGTTGGATGTTTTTGGTTGAAGTCGCACCCGCTTCCTTATTTTTTCTAGTGCTATTGTTTATACCCGAAAGCCCAAGGGTGCTGGTTGCTTTGGGGCGTAATCAGGATGCCCTCGCAGTGCTTGTAAAGCTGGTGGGTGAGCAAGAAGCTCAGGCAAAGCTTGACGCCATTGTGAACGACATCGCAAGCACTGCCACACATAAAGACCAACAAGGTAGCTGGCAAGAGCTATCAACGCCAACAATGCGCCCACTCATGGTTGCCGGTGTTGGCCTTGCGGCGCTGCAGCAGCTAGTTGGTATCAATGTTGTGTTCTACTATGGAGCAGTACTGTGGCAGGCGGTTGGGTTTACTGAAGCTGATGCGCTGTTAATTAATATTTTAAGCGGCGGTTTAAGCATCTTGGCGTGTGCCATCGCGATTGCCAAAATTGACTCTTTAGGACGTAAACCTTTGTTACTCATAGGCTCAGTAGGTATGTTTGTAGCCATGGCTGTGCTTGTTGTGGTGTTTGCTAACGCTGAGCAAAGTCCAAGTGGTGCGTTGGAGCTAGGTGATATGGGCATTTGGGCACTCATTGCAGCAAATGTGTATGTGTTTTTCTTTAATTTATCCTGGGGCCCTGTCATGTGGGTGATGCTCGGTGAAATGTTCCCTAATAAAGTGCGTGGTAAGGCGCTCTCTGTGAGTGGCTTAGTACAATGGTTTACGAACTTTATGGTCACTTTGAGCTTCCCGATATTGCTTGCGGGAATTGGCCTAACAATCACTTATGGCATTTATGCATTATTTGCATTTTTGTCGATATTCTTCGTGGTTCGATATATCAAAGAAACACGCGGCATAGAGCTTGAGCAAATGGGCTAATCAACATTCGCTAAGGTGTTCTGCTGTGTTGACAGTTATGCGCAGCGCCCGAGCACCTTGCTACGTGTCACCTGTGTACCTGTGTACTTGTGTTTTTAAAATATTTGAACCTCTAAATTATCTTTTAGTCCAAGCTAGTGTTAAGAATAAGGCTACAACCGCCTGTTAGATAAAAGGAATTCATATGTTAGTTCGTTTAACCTTAGTGCTCGCAAGCATGTTTATGCTTGCTTCGTGTAGCTCATTTATGAGCCAAAATGTTCAGCAAGCGACACAATCGAGTAGCCTCGTTAATTATTTATACCCAAACCCCGAAGACCGCGCACAGCACAGTGCTGAAATTCCGGTGCTTGCCTTGCCAGTAAACGTGGGCCTTGCTTTTGTGCCATCCGATAACTGGTCGGGTTCAGGGCTGCATAATCAACAAAAAATGGCTTTGCTTGATAAAGTAAAAGCGTCATTTTCCCAACACAAATACATCAATCGTATTGAAGTCATCCCTGACACTTACCTCAAAGGAGGCGAGGGGTTTAGCACGCTAGAGCAAGTTGCACGACTGTATGATGTGGACGTTATGGCGCTCGTTTCTTATGACCAAGTCAGTAAAACCTACGAGAATAAAGCCGCGTTTTTGTATTTGACTATCGTCGGCATGTATCTCATTGAGGGTAATGAAAACACAGTACAAACCTTTGTTGATACTGCCGTATTTGATGTTAAAAGTAGAAAAATGCTGTTTCGTGCGCCGGGGTTAAGTAAGCTCGAGGAAAGTACGACGGCAATCAATATAGCGCAAACCTTGTCACAGAAGTCACAGCAGGGATTTGAGTCAGCATTTTCTGATATGATCACGAATCTCGATGCTGAACTCGGTCAGTTTGAAAAGCGAGTTAAAGAAGAAAAAGTCGCCAAAGTAGTCTCTAGGAATGGCTCTGGTAGCTCCATAAGTGTTTCTTTATTATTGATTTTTGGGCTCTTGTTAGTGCTTCGTAAGCCAATAAAAAGCGGCTCACGCTAATCTATTTATGCAGGCACCATCGAGATCCATTTCTACATTTAAGAAGGAACTTATGTTGATGTTTTCAGGACGTGTAGGTGAATAAAAAACGCCACCCATGAGGGTGGCGGGAAAAAACGCTATGCTACTTTAGCGTTGTGCGAAGTCTTCTTTAATTTCCTGCATCGCCTGCTCCAAAGTGGTGCTTGGCTCATAGCCGAGCATTTCTTTGGCTTTGGCGTTACTAAAAATACTCTCAACCCCAGTCAGTCGATATGCCAAATTGGTCACAAGCGGTGGATTTTTTTGTCCTATCAGTTTGCCAATCCCCTCTAATACCGGCGCTAATACGCGCGCTACCCAATTAGGAATTGATTTCGCTTTAGGTAAATCAAGGGTTTGTGACAGAGCACTTAAATATTGCTGCCACGTTACGCCCGGATCATCGGCAATAACAAAAATCTCACCGGAGGGCAGAGTAGGTGACTCAGCAGCAAGTATCATTGCTTGTACGACGTGATTTACGTGTACAAGTCCTGCATCCCAGTTGCCATCACCCATCAGGGCTGGCTCTTGCTTGGACAGTTTGTCAACAAAGCGATTTACCCACACACTGCCAACGCCATACACATTGGCTGGACGAATTAAGGTGGCATGAAGGCCTTGTTCATGAACTGCTTTGAGTGTGACATCCTCTTGCAGTTGTTTTACGTATTCGTAGTTTGACGATGCGCTACCGCGTTCAGTGTTTTCATCTAAATGCCCGGTGCCCATCTTGCTGCCAAAGGCGGCAATGCTGGTAGTCACTACAAAGCGCGCGTTATTTTGCAGGCTCAACTCAATGGCTTGCTCGGTACCATGTACTGTGATGTCGACATGTTCTTGTTTACCGCCCCAATCACTGACGATTGCAGCAAGGTGAAAAAGCGTGTCAAACTCGCCAATTTCATCACTCAGCGCAGTCAAGGTTCTCACGTCACCTCGCACGACGCGAACTGTATCTCCCCATGTGTGAGGGACCTGCTCTGTTGGCAGCATCAACGCACAAACATTGATATCGCGCTCTAGAAGCTGTGCCACTAAATGCCGGCCGATAAAACCGCCTGCCCCAGTTATGAAAACATTTTGCATACATTCACCCATCTTTGTACACGCTCATGTGAGTGACTAACAGTGTAGCTGCAAACACTTTGAGCACATTATGATTAACAGGTTAATTACAAATTACGGTTCTTTCTTGACTTAATGAGACATTAGCATGGCATAATGCGACTTGTTAACTGAGTAATCTTTGTGCGCAACAGCGTCATTGTGAGGAAGGGGGGTTATGCAAGATTATTTGCGCATGGGGGCGCTAGACGGTTTTAGTGAGCTTATAGAGCAGCTAGGGGAAGAGCCCTTTTCATTAATGCAAAAGGTGAATATTTTACCGGGCCAAAGTAGCGATCCTGATCTAATGGTGCCTTATGCATCGGTAGGTAAGTTATTGGAACTCAGTTCACAACAGCTTAATGAGCCGTGTTTGGGAGCGCGGATCAGCCGAGTTCAGGGATTATCAACAATTGGTATTGTTGGCGCCTATATGGCGCAACAGCCGACGATTGAATCTGCACTTCAGTGTGGGCAAAAGTTTGCAGATATGCATGCCCAAGGAGCAGTGTTGTCCTTGACTAAGTATGATGATGAACTGAGTGAATTAATGTTGGATATTCGCGTTAACGACACTCAGCAGTACCCGCAATTAGTGCAAATGAGCTTGGGGCTGCTCAACTGTATGATAGGTGAGATGATTGGTGATAGATGGCATGCGCAGCGGATATGTTTGCGACAAAGTCTATCTGCAAGTGTGGTTGAGCGCTTAACCTCAATTTATGGCTGTGAGGTCAAAGCAAACAGTGCCCATGATAGCTTAATCTTCAGCCAAAAAAGCCTGTCGTTAGTGCCAAGGCAGCCCGAGAATTTACTCAATCACATCATTGAGAAGCAATTTAAGCAAGCTCGTGCTACGGATGTGGATCACAAGCGTCTTGTGCGTCATGCGATCAATGTGTTGCTGCCTACAGGAGACTGTAGCAAAGAAAATATTGCCGCGAGTTTAGGTATGCATCCTAAAAAGCTAGAACGGCTGTTGGCTGAAAGTGGCTCAACATATCGGCAATTGTTAGAACAAACCCGCAAAGAGATCGCAATGCACACATTATCGGGCAGAAATATGCCCATGATCACCTTGGCGCTAAATTTAGGCTATGCTGACTTTTCAGCGTTTAGCCGCAGTTTTAAACGTTGGACAGGTATGCCACCAAGCCAATATGTGAAACTACAGAATGAACAGTGAGTTGGGCTACGATTAAGTGATTGAAGAGGTGTAAGGGACGGTCAAATAGAAACAAGCGTGTCGCATTATGTCATCTCACTGTCTTGTATTGTCAAGCATGTGGGGTGCTTTTGTAACTAACCTGTTAATCTTGAATTCTATTCTTGACGATGCTGTGCAAACTGCACAGACATAAAGCCAATACTAAAGGAGCTTCTATGAGTCAGATGGCAGCGGTTGTCGTAAAAGATGGCCATATTGAAAATGTTCACATTGACATCCCCACACCGGCCCCTGGGCAAGTGTTAGTTAAAAGCTTAGCATGCGGCATTTGTGGCTCTGACTTACACATTGCCCGCCACGCAGATGAAGTGGCAGATATTTACGACAAGTTAGGCGTGATGTCCAAAGAAGCGATGGCCAGTGCACCTATGATGCTCGGCCATGAGTTTTGTGCCGAGGTCGTCAGCTATGGCGACAACACGCCACAGCGCTTTGCTCCTGGAACACGTGTTACTTGTGTGCCAATGCTAATGAGTATGGGGGGTGCAGGAGTTGGTGTGACGCCAGGCATCCATGGCGCTTATTCTGAATACTTTATCGTTGATGAGCAGTTGCTGTTAGCCGTTCCTGATAATCTGCCTTCAGTAGGGGCGGCAATCACCGAGCCAATGGCCGTAGGTATGCACGCAGTTAACCGTGCTGGTATCGATAAGGACTGTGTCGCCTTGGTGGCTGGTTGTGGCGCCATTGGGTTAGCGACGATCGCTGCGCTCAAGCATATGGGCGTAACCGAGATTGTGGCGTCAGATTTGCAGGCAAAGAACCGTGATATAGCGTTGCAATTTGGAGCGAGTCATAGCGTAGACGCTGCAATTGAAGACGAAGTGGCGTTGGCAGCGAAAATAGCTGACGGCCGCCGTGTTGTCATTTTTGAATGTATTGGTGTGCATCAACTCATTAACGGCTTTATCGAGCGCGCACCTGCGCACTCTACACTGGTGATCACCGGTATTCACACCGCCATGACGCAAGTCAATTTTGGCTTTGCTACAGTCAAGGAAATGGACATTAAGTTTTCTTATTACTACACCCCTGAGGAATTTGCTCAGTCTCTTGAATTACTGGCTGGGGGCGATGTGCCTTGGGAAAAGATGTGCACTGCAACTGTGGGCATGGACGGTGTATCTCACGCATTTGATACGTTACTTGGCAAACATGACCACATCAAAGTAGTGATCGAGCCTTGGCGTCCTGGGGCAATGGCCCCGTTTGAGAATAACTAAAATTATATGGGGCTTTAGCCCCGCACATTATTGTAAAGAATCGGCCATACGCATCACACAGGCATATGGCAATACAGCAAGTAGAGGAACACACTATGGCATTACCTGAAATGACGAATCACCTAGAGCATCTGCTATGTGTACACACAGACAAAGAAAAAATCATTAAAGATGTGCTACCGGGCGTTCATCTATATCCACTTATGTTAGATGTAGAGAATGGCGTTTGGGTGCTACGAGTACAATTTGAGCCGGGTGTTACGTTACCAAAACACTTCCACACAGGTATCGTTCACTTGTATACCATGAGTGGCTGTTGGCACTATGTAGAATACCCAGACGATAAGCAAGTTGCTGGAAGTTACTTATTTGAGCCAGGCGGTTCGATTCACACTTTCCACACTCCACAGAGTAATCAGGAACTGACTGACACCTTCATGGTTGTTCAAGGTGCTAACATTAACTTCGATGCTGATGGTAACTATGTCAACATCATGGATGCAGGTTGGATTGAGCAGGTGATGTTAGCGGCTGCGAAAGAGCAGGGGATTACACCGCGCTACATTAAGCCCAAATCAGTTTATGACTTTTCTGACAAGTAACATCTCTTGGGAGTTACTATGATTGAACAGCTAGAAAAATATCACAATATCGCCCAGTTCATAAATGAAGCAGCATCGCGTTATGCATCTGCCGACGCGTTTACGTGTTTGGGGCAAACCATGAGTTATGCCGATGTGAACGCGAACGCTGAGTGTTTAGCTGGGTATTTGCATCAACTTGGGCTAAAAGAAGGCGATCGTATTGCCATTCAATTGCCTAATTTGATTCAGTACCCGATTGTCGCATATGCCGCCCTGAAGTTGGGGTTGGTGTTAGTGAACACCAATCCACTTTACACAGAGCGGGAAATGCAGCATCAGTTTTCTGACTCTGGTGCCAAAGCGATTGTTATTCTCTCGGATCTGTATCCGAAATTGGCAAGCATCTTAGCAAATACACAAATTGAACATGTGATTTGTACGGGAGCGGCTGATTTACTTACGGGTACCACCGCGCCGCTAGACGCTGACTGTGTGTTATTTACCGATGCCCTTGCACAGGGTAAAGGCATGGCGTTCCCGCCATCTCAAGCCACACTGGATGATGTTGCTGCGTTGCAATATACCGGCGGAACAACAGGGGTATCTAAAGGGGCTCAGTTATCGCATCGCAACTTACTGGCGAATGCCTTACAAGCCAAGGATGCATTTGCGCCTAAGTTTAACGAGATGAGCGAAGTGTTCATTTGTCCGTTACCGCTGTATCACATTTATGCCTTCACCGTGAGCATTCTGATTTATGCAGGTTATGGTAATCACACAGTATTGATCCCCAATCCTCGTGATTTGGATGCCTTTGTCGCTGCGGTAAAACCGCATCAATTTACTGCGTTTGCAGGCATCAATACGCTATTTATGGGGCTGTGTGCGACACCTGCATTTACTGAATTAGATTTCTCTAAATTACATCTGACTATTTCAGGTGGTGCCGCTTTGACCACCACGGCTGCAAATGCGTGGATGAAAGTTACAGGATGCACAATCTCTGAAGGATATGGTTTATCTGAAACATCGCCCGTGGTCACCTTTAACCGCCCTGGTAAAGAGCAAATCGGTACGGTGGGGTTCCCTGTCCTTGATACCGATGTGCAGTTATGGGATGAGCATGATCAGCCAGTAGCTGATGGTGAAAGTGGACAGATTGTGGTCAAAGGGCCGCAAGTGATGCAAGGTTATTGGAACAGACCAAGTGAAACTGCGGCAGCTATTTCACCGAGCGGTTATTTTAAAACGGGTGATGTGGGGATCCGCTTAAGTGACGGTGCAATAAAAATTATCGACCGTCTTAAAGATATGATTATTGTCTCGGGCTTTAATGTCTACCCCAACGAAGTTGAGGAAGTGTTAGTAAGCCACCCTTCAGTATTCGAAGCGGCGGTTGTAGGTAAAGCAGATGAGCGTACAGGTGAAGCTGTACATGCGTTTGTGACACTCAAAGAGCAAACGGATGCTGAGCATATTCAAGCATTCTGTCGTGAGCACCTAACTAACTACAAAGTTCCTAAGCATATTCACATTCTCAGTGAATTGCCTAAATCAACAGTAGGCAAGATATTGCGCCGAGAATTGCGCGACGCATAATTCGCGCAACACAACCGACCAAACCACGAAGCCATAACCCGATGCACAGGGTTATGGCTTTTTTATAGCACTGAACGTAAATAGCTCATTGTGACAGCGGGCTAAATTTAAGAACACATATTTACGCTATTTAGCTTTTGGCGAGTGCCATTCAAAAATGAGAATCTGCGGCACGATGAGATTTTGCTTATAGAGTAACACCCATGCAGAACCTGACTATTAAAGTAAATGTACCACCTATAATCCACGCAATAACTTTAGATTTCATCGACACTCTCCTTGTGAACATAACGCCCGCCTAACACGCAATGTGTTGGCGTGGCTTTTTGCGTTGTGTGCCAAAACCATGACAACTTAACATTGTCGGAGTTTAGGCGCTTGTTATATGCCCATTACGCTGCGGCGAAATTTATAGGGTGCACTTTGGCTAAATTAACATTTTGTTTAGCTTGCCAAAGGTTGTAATTGTCCTGCATTGATAGCCAACTTTCCGGACTTCTACCCAAAGCCTTAGACAATCTTAATGCCATTTCAGGAGTAATAGAACTCTGCCCCTTAAGGACTCTGTTAAGAGTTGAGGCTGAGACATCCAATTGCTTTGCGACAAATCTACAGCTGTAACCAAAAGGTTCCATATATACATCGGAAATAAATTCACCCGGATGCGGTGGATTATGCATAGTCATTAGTGATAATCCTCGTAGTTTAATATGTAGGCGTTTCCATCATTGAATTCAAATGTCACTCGCCAATTGCCATTTACAGTTATTGACCAAATACCATCTCGGTTGCCTTTTAATTGATGCAATTTAAATCCAGGCAAATCGATATCTTCAATAACCGAAGCGGTATCTATAGCAGCTAATTGCATTCTCAAACGGCGTTCATGTTTAGCTTGAATCCCAGCTTTACTTCCGGTCTCGAAGAACTTTTTCAAGCCTTTATGTTTGAATGTTTTGATCATAAGTAAAGTGTAGCGCGTTGCGCAACAGGTGTCCACTGGGAAAATAACGCTCGCCTAAACGGCGAGCAACTTGTTGCGAGTCCAGCGGCCAAAAACCGTGATGTTTAAGGCGCTTGTTATGTAACACTTATCTCGAGCCTTTCATAATATTTTGATTTAATTGCTCAAATTCTTGCATCAGTTTGTCACAGTGTTCTTTTTTAGCTTGGCAAAGGGCAGACATTTGAATGTATATCTTTTGGTTTTTCTCAACAACTTTGCGCTTGATTGCGGCTGGGTGAGCTGGATGCGAATCAGGAGTGAATGACCACAAAACCAAGTTTGATTCCTCTTTATCCTCAATTATTGTCCAGCCGCCCTGGATGCTTAGATTTGTGCCCTCTTTATTTTTGAGTGCATTTAGCGCTAGCTCCACTGTTTTATATCCAATCAAGCTACTCTCAGAAGCGAAAGCGGAAAAAGCAATTGAAATGCTCAAGAACGCTAAAGGTATAATTTTCACTAAACTCTCCGTGTTACATAACATGTTTATAGCGAGCGAATCGCGCGTTTTTCTACTACGCTACCGCTCACTTTTCTGATTGATATATTTTTAACAGACTAGTTAACTTATTGCCAATATTATTAAAAATAGCTATTGCTCGTTTTTATCTTGCGACAAAAGCACGCGATTGGGTCGTTTTCCTGACTATGTGAGCGATTACGCTACAACTGTTTTAATATACAGTGTTTGCATATTTTCAAAGGAATGAAAATGAAAACTCGCTCGCCTTATTTAAATTACATCGCAGACTACATGTTGTTCGCCTCACTGGAGCAATAATGGCAAACAGTCTTTGTGTCTCAGTTGAATTTGAGATACACCCTATGCTGAGAACGGATTACCAGTCAAAATTACCGCCATCAAAGTCTTATTTTTTGGCCACTTTATCTATTTATGTGCGCTACAAACCACTCGCCCCATAACCGGCGACATAAGTAGCATACAAGTTCAATAATCGAGTACAACACCGACACTCAGCTCCGTAACGGCAGTTGATTAGTGTTTTATGAATCTCATTTTGAACGCCAATTTCATAAGGGATCTTAAATTGAGTGGCAATTTCTTATTTTCTCGAATTTTCGACTCTTTGAATCAATACAATATTAGCTGTCTGAGATTCTCAATTTAAGTGGCACTCGCCACTTTTACGCAGTTTCTACCTGCATTTTTAGCCTCATACAGCGCTTCATCTGCCTTTTGAAAAGTGTGCTCAAAATGTGTACTGTCAAACTCACTCACACCAAATGAGCAGGTGATGGTTGTGTGCTGGGATATAGACGCAGTTTCTATGCGCTTTCTGAGCGCTTGCGCCATGAGCAAGGCACCGTCTTTGTTAGTATGTGGGCATACTATGAGAAATTCTTCACCGCCCCAGCGTGCTACTTTATCCTCCTTTCGCACATGACTTTGTAGTAGCGCAGCTAATACTTTAAGTACGTCGTCGCCCTCGTTGTGACCAAAATTGTCATTGATACTTTTAAAATGATCCACATCTAAGAGAATAATTGCACAGGGCTGTTGTTTGAGGGTGTAAAGCACCATTTGTTGGTGAATAAAGTCTCGTACCCCTGCACGGTTTGCTATTTGGGTAAGCGGATCTGTTTGTGCCAGCGTCGCAAACTTTGATTTTTCTAACTCCAAGAAGCTATTGAGCTCTTTGAGTTGCTTCGACTCACTGAGCGCCTTGTTATAGGCCATACGTGTGTGGTGCACGTTTTTAATGACGTTGTAGCTGATCATAACAAGCCAAAACAACAGCAAGGAAAGGTATAACAGATCGGCCTTTATCCACTTGCCTTTGAGAATGATATTGCTAACGGCAAAGTCTATTTTGCGCTCAATTGTGCTGTCGCCGCTGACAATTTTAATGGCGATAACGTTATCAAGGCGTCTAACGCCATGTTCATTAGGATCGTTTTGAGCGTAGAACCACCACGAAGGTATAACGAAGTCATGTAATTGTAATACCGGTCGTTGTGTGCCCTCTTTTGGGAATAAAGCGTGCATATTGGCACGTTCTTGAGTTTCACCTTCAGCATTAATTAAATACACAAATAAGGTGTCTTTTTCAGATGCTTGGTAGTCAACATCAAACGATATGCTGTCGTAATGTGTAAGGTCTATTCCTTTATCGCGCTCAGCAATATCGATACGCACACCACAGTATGCAAAAGTGTAGGTGGTATTTTTGGTTTGACACTCAAAAGCCACAGCATCATTGATGATGTTAAACTTAGCCTGTGAAATGCCATCATTCGCTCTATCACTTTCGACTGCAATTGCTGCTTCTTTATCGGTGTCGATAGTGAGCGTTGTTTCCATTCCTACGTATTGCCAAATCACCAAGATGAATGACATTAATAGCAATAATGCATAGGCTAAGTCTTTGAAGTGTCCTAATTTGACCGGTGGATTATTTTTATTTGTTTGCATGGTTTCCATCGACATATTGACGCGCAAAAACTTAAGTCATTTTAATTAATAAAAATGCCCTACGTTTAACTTATGGGACTGTTTACAAAAATGCAACTTTTTGTTTTTAGTCGGTTCAATGATGCAGGAAACAATAAAAAGGCCATAGATCTCAATTGCCTTTAATTACAGCAAGTCAGCTATCGTAACCGGGATTACGAGCATCGAGTAGACGAAGTAATGCTGGCCAAGCTAAAGCGCCGCCGAGCCCTTTGGTAACGGCAGCGGTTTGCCCTTTGATACCATTGATGATCTGTTGAGGCACGTGGATTAACTGTGCAGGGTCCTGATTCGTGCGTGCTTGAACAGCGCAAGCGGATTCCAAGGCATACATGAACAAAAACGCATCGGCAACGGTTGTGCCAGTGGTAAGTAAGCCATGATTACGCAAGATCATAAAGTTGTTATCTCCTAAATCATTCACCAGGCGCACTTTTTCCTCGGGGTTAAGTGCAATCCCTTCATAATCGTGATAGCTCAAGCCGCTATGCACTACCACTGCCTGTTGTGAAATAGGCAATAAGCCATGTTTTGACGCGGATATGGCCACACCATTGGGCGTATGTGTGTGAATAATACAATGCGCATCTTCACGGGCTTGGTGAATGCAGCTATGAATCAAAAAGCCTGCTGGGTTAACAGGGTAGTCGCTGTCATGAAGCATGTTGCATTCTTGGTCCACGCGGATCAATGACGAGGCGGTTATCTCGTGAAACATCATGCCATAAGGGTTGATCAGAAATTGGTTTTCAGTGCCGGGAACGCGCATGGAAATATGGGTAAAAATTAAATCATCCCAGCCAAAGTGAGCAATAAGGCGGTAAGCCGCCGCAAGCTCAACACGCGCTTGCCATTCTTCGGGTGATACAGAGTTTTTCATTATTATTTTTCTTTACTTGGGGATGACCCGTGACTGTTACGCTCATTTACCAAGGTGCGTTTTTACCAAGGGATTTTGCGGGTGAGAACGTCTTTGAACATCACCCAATCCCCAATAAAACTATAAAGCGGGTAGGTAAAAGTAGCGGGCTTATTCTTCTCGAAAAAAAAGTGCCCAACCCATGCGAATCCATAGCCAATTACAGGTATACACCACAGCAAAGCGTATTGGTTTGACGCAATGGCATACCCCATGAGGCATAGCACTAGAAAGCTGCCGATAACATGCAGGCGTCGGCATACTTTGTTTTTGTGCTCTTGCAAGTAATACGGGTAGAACTCTTTAAAGCTTGAGAAGCTCTCTTTGTCTTTGATGTGTCCCATGAATTTCTCCTTCGTGATTGTTATTAACATATGCTGTAATTTCGCCTTTTGCTTGTTAATCTAGGTCTTATATTTGATTTTTTAGGACTCGCATAATGCGCACCATTTCCTCTTGGTGGGTCTTTGCTATGGCAGAAACGTTTAAGTGGCACGAGTTACCTCTTTCGGACTTATTTGCGAAAGCAAACATCTCGCTAGACTCTTTAGGCGCAAGAGATAGCCGCTATCCTCAGGATAATGTCAGTGTGTTATGGCGCGAAGCGCAAGCGCTGTGTCCGGCACGTAACTTGGCAGTCGATGTAGCACAAGCACTGAACGTGCGCAGCTTGCCCGTTATTGGTTTGGCGATGCTGCAAATGGACTCGGTAGAGCAGGGGTTTGCCTTGATGCTCAGATATCAAAAACTACTTGGTGGCAACACCAATGCCAGACTTATCGAGCACCCAAAGCACACTCGAGAGTTACGATTTCATTTCGCAAACGAGCGCCAACCTATCCCAGCGCAAAGTTACGAGGCGGCGATGGCATTTTGTGTCAAAGTTGCCAGAACTCTCGTGGGCAAGTCGTGGAACCCAACGAAGGTGTGTGTGCAGCGCAGTGAACCTTGTCCTCATTTACAGGCCTATTTTGGATGCCCTATAGAGTATGGGCGTGCGCATCATCAAATTTTCTTTACCGCTGATGCTAACTTCAGTGCACACGAAACATTAAACACGGTTGATGTCACAAAGCACCGCGCAATTACTCAAGTGCTAGCTCTGGTATTGGAGCAACAACTTGCTCTTGGGCAAGTCAGCGCCAAGCGCATTGCTGCGCAGTTATCTATGAGTGAAAAAACATTGCAAAGGCGGTTGGCCAGTGAGGGCACTTCTTTTCGTGCGGAGCTTGAAGCGCTACGACGCCATAAGAGCGCCTCGTTATTGAGTGACACTCAGTTGAGTATTTCAGAAGTAGCTTATCTGTGCGGCTACAGTGAAATAAGCGCATTTCACCATGCGTTCAGTCGCTGGTTTGGGTGTTCACCTAGCCGCTACAGGGCAAACATCACTACCGAGTGATCTGTGCTACTGACCCCCCAACAAGTGACAGATTGTGCAACTCACTATTTTAGTTATATCTAATAACAAGTGCACACCCAGACAGGGATAGCGCGTTCTGCTGTAAATCCGTTACACTTAAGGGGATAAATTAGCGTTTTTTAATAGGTATCGCATCCATGCGTCACGAAATCTGGCAGCAACTCACAGAAGAAGCAAATCAAGTCGTCACCAAAGAACCATTGTTAGCATCACACGTATACTCGTGCGTACTTAACCATGATTGCTTGGGATCGGCACTGAGCTTTATTGTTGCCAACAAGCTTGCCGACGCCGTGGTTTCCGCGTTCACCATTCGTGAGTTATTCGATCAGGCATTTGACACCTGTGGCACTATGTTGACCCATGTGGCGCATGATATTAAGGCGGTACGTGATAGAGACCCTGCAGTAGATACTTACCTGATGGTACTTTTGAACCTCAAAGGTTTTCACGCGATTCAAGCGCACCGACTGGCCAACTGCTTGTGGTTACAAGGACGCAAAGAGTTAGCGCGTTTTATTCAAAGCCGTAGCTCAGAAGTCTTTGGTGTGGACATTCATCCTGCGTGTAAAGTAGGGCAGGGCATCATGTTCGACCACGCGACAGGGATTGTTGTCGGTGAAACAGCCGTGATTGAAGATAACGTGTCAATTTTGCAGTCAGTCACACTAGGCGGTACGGGGAATGAGTCGGGAGACCGTCATCCAAAAATTCGTGCTGGCGTGTTAATTGGTGCTGGTGCCAAAGTGCTGGGTAATATTGAGGTCGGCGAGGGCGCACGTATAGGCGCGGGCTCTGTTGTGCTAAGTGCAGTGCCAGCACACACCACGGCTGTGGGCGTACCGGCAAAAATTGTGGGTCGTCCGGATTGTCTTTGTCCAGCAGAGTCTATGAATCAAAACTTTTTGGATGACGAACCAGAGAATAAATCACATACTAGCGCTATGCTTTAAGGCTTTTTAGCAAGGAATAGTATGGTAACTAAACCAATAATTCTGGCCGCAATAGCGGCCTTTTTTGTGGGGCTTACATCAGGATATTGGCTGTTCGCAACGCCAACAATACCCAAAGAATCAGTTGTTCAGGCGCAACCTGCACCCCCTGTGTTGGTGTCACAACAGCAAACAGCTGTACCAGTGCAAGCTAAAACTCAGCCCCAAGTGGTTGTAAAAGAGGTGTTCGTCGATAGCCAAATCCCAGCCGTTCACAATGATGCCCAACTACATGATGTCGCTCAGCAACAAGATGAAGTTATACAACTACGACGTGAGCTTAAAGCTGCTAAACAACACGTTAGACAGCTTCAATCGGCGCTCCAAAAACCAGAAGCTATGCTTGAGGAGCTGCAAGCGCGTTTCGCCGAGCAAGACAGAGATGAAAAGTGGGCTTACGTCACGGAAACGCAAGTCAGCGACTTCCTCTACAGTGCGGGGCTTGCTGATGTGATGCAACTCGACGCAATTGAATGTAAAAGCACTATTTGTCGCATGCGCTTCACCCCACAAGAGGGCGTGGAACTCGACCCGCGAACTGATTGGTCAAATATGCAAACAAATTTGCAGAGCCAACCTTGGTGGCAACAGTTTATGCGCAGCAATGCCCGCAGCACTGATGAAGGTCTTAGCCTTTGGGTTGAACGCAAACCACCTGAGTCGTAATTTCGCCATCAGCTAATACCGTGGTTAACTGCTGTTGTGGTTGCACCTGTTGTATCGATTTTACAATGCCATGCTCGTTTTTAGTGATGCTGTAACCACGCGCGAGCACCGCCAATGGACTAATACTGTCTAGCCGTGCAGCAAGTTGGGATAGCTGTGATTGTGCGCCATACAACTGTTCTTTTTGCGCTGCGAGTAAACGGCTAGATAGTTGTTGTAGTTGATATTTTGCGCTAGCAACTTTGTCATGCGGATTAGCGCGCTGTAAACGCATATTTAATTGATTTATCAAACGATGCTGGTGGCTTAGGCGCGCCTCCATGGCATGATGTAAACGCATTTGTAGCTCATCAAAGCGTTGTTGCTGTTGCATCAATTGATTGGCAGGATGTTGCTGAGCAAGACGACTTTTAAGCGCGTGTAATTGCTGTTGACGTGCATTTAACTGATGGCGCCACGCGCTGTGTAGTAGCTGTTTTTGGTGCACAATACCATGGCGCAGCGCATGACTATCTGGGCTTACTAATTCAGCAGCAGCAGAGGGCGTGGCGGCACGAATATCAGCCACAAAATCACTGATTGTGGTATCTATTTCATGGCCCACGGCACTGATCACAGGCAGTTGTGAATGATAAATTGCATGGGCGAGTTGCTCATGGTTGAAACACCACAAATCCTCTAGGCTGCCGCCCCCGCGACCAACAATCAATACGTCTACTTCATTGCGCGCATTGGCCAGCTCTAGCTTTTCGATAATCCCGGCGTGTGCTTGCTCCCCTTGTACTTGGCAAGGGTAAATGACCACCTCTAATTGCGGTGCACGGCGCTTGAGTACGGTTAAAATATCTTTAATGGCTGCGCCTGTCGAAGAGGTGATAACACCGACACGATTTATCGTGCTCGGAAGCGCCTTCTTATGGGTTGAACTGAATAGACCTTGCGCTGCCAGTTGCATTTTCAGTGCTTCAAACTGTTGTTTTAACTGGCCTTCACCGGCAGCTTCCATGTGCTCGACAATGACTTGATAATCACCACGAGGCTCATACAAGGATACCCGCGCTTGCACTTGCACTTGGTCTCCATCTTTTGGACGAAATTTGGCGTAACGGTTATTGCCGCGCCACATAGCTGCACGCACCTGTGATTTGTCATCTTTTAAAGAGAAATACCAGTGGCCTGATGCAGGTGCGACGAAATTTGATATTTCTCCAGTGAGGACAATGGATGCAAATCCCCGTTCTAAAATAGTGCGGATTTCTCGGTTCAATCGAGACACCGTATAAACACTTTGATTTGTAGGGGAATTTGACTGTGAATACATAGCGATTTCGCACTTTGGAAAAACTAAATGCACTTTATCACAAATAAAGCACAAATTTTATTTTACTCACTTGGACATCGCTGATAAAATGCCGCCGCAACTCCATCCAATCACCAATTCGTGAGAAGTTGCCAATGCTTAGGATCGCTAAAGAAGCTCTAACTTTTGATGACGTACTATTAGTACCAGGTCATTCAACTGTATTACCACATACAGCAAACCTTAAAACTCGTCTAACCAAAACAATCGAACTGAATTTGCCAATTGTTTCTGCATCTATGGATACAGTGACTGAAGCGCGTTTAGCTATTGCGTTAGCACAAGAAGGTGGTCTGGGCTTTATCCACAAAAACATGACCATCGCTGAGCAAGCAGCGAATGTTCGTAAGGTAAAAACTTACGAAGCGGGCATTGTTTCTCACCCAGTTACTGTTACTGCGGATCTAACGATTGCAGGTGCATTACAGCTAGCACATGATAAAGGTTTCTCAGGTTTCCCAGTTGTTGATACTGACAACAACTTAGTGGGTATCGTGACAAGCCGTGATATGCGTTTTGAAACCAAACTAGACCAGCCAATTTCGACAGTAATGACGAAAAAAGAGCAGCTAGTAACGGTAAATGAAGGTGCGGACCGCGAAACCATTCTCGGCCTTATGCATGAGCACCGTATCGAAAAAATCTTAGTTGTGAATGATGACTTTAAACTCAAAGGCATGATCACAGTGAAGGATTACCAAAAAGCACAAGATAAGCCAAATGCATGTAAAGACGAGCAAGGTCGTTTACGTGTTGGTGCTGCTGTTGGTGTTGGTCCAGGCACTGACGAGCGTATCGCAGCATTGGTTGAAGCGGGTGTTGATATCTTACTTATCGATACGTCACATGGTCACTCACAAGGCGTTATCGACCGTGTTAAAGCAACGCGTGAAGCCTACCCAGAATTACAAATCGTAGCAGGTAACGTAGCAACGGCAGAGGGTGCAATCGCTCTTGCTGATGCAGGTGCTAATGCCGTTAAAGTAGGTATTGGCCCAGGTTCAATTTGTACTACGCGTATTGTAACAGGTTGTGGTGTGCCGCAAATTACTGCAATTTCAGATGCTGTTGAAGGCTTGAAAGGTCGTGATATTCCAGTTATCGCTGACGGTGGTATTCGCTTCTCTGGCGATATCGCTAAAGCACTTGTTGCTGGTGCATCACTGGTAATGGTGGGTTCTATGCTAGCCGGTACTGAAGAAGCGCCGGGTGAAGTTGAACTTTACCAAGGTCGTTACTACAAGTCATACCGTGGTATGGGCAGCTTGGGCGCTATGAACCAAAAAGAAGGTTCATCAGATCGCTACTTCCAAGACGCTAAATCAGAAGAAAAGCTGGTACCAGAAGGCATTGAAGGCCGTGTTGCATACAAGGGCCCAATTGCGAACATTATTCACCAGCAAGTCGGTGGTATCCGCAGTGCAATGGGTTTAACTGGCTGTGCTACTATTGAAGAACTCAATACTAAGCCGCAGTTTGTACGTGTTACAGCTGCGGGTATGGGTGAGTCTCACGTTCATGACGTGCAAATCACCAAAGAAGCACCAAACTACCGTTTAGGCTAATAGCCAACATAAGCGAGATTAGGGCTAGCAAAGTTGCTGGCCCTTACTAATTTTCGACTGGTGAAATAAATACTCGTCAGTCCAATTTCATTTAAATTAGATGAGATCGTAATGAGCAAAGATATCCATGACTCCCGTATATTGATCCTAGACTTCGGTTCACAGTACACGCAATTAATCGCCCGTCGTGTGCGTGAAATTGGTGTTTACTGCGAGCTATGGGCTTGGGATGTAACGGAAGAGCAAATCCGTGAATTCAACCCACAAGGTATCATTCTATCTGGTGGCCCAGAGTCAACAGTAGAAGAGGGGAGCCCTCGTGCCCCAGACTATGTATTTGAAGCTGGTGTGCCGGTACTAGGTGTGTGCTATGGCATGCAAACAATGGCGATGCAGCTAGGCGGTCAGGTACACGGCTCAGATAAGAAAGAATTTGGTTACGCGCAAGTTGAAAAAGTGGGTAACTGTGCATTATTTGAAGCGATTGAAGATCACTTAGGCGCGAATGGTTCAGGCCTACTTGACGTATGGATGAGTCACGGTGACAAGGTGATTGAGATCCCACCGCAATTCGCAACTACTGCAAAAACAGACACGTGCCCACATGCGGCAATGTCATGGGAAGAAAAGCGTTTTTACGGCGTACAATTCCACCCAGAAGTAACCCATACACTTCAAGGTCAACGTTTGCTTGAGCGCTTTGTTATTGATATTTGTGGGTGTGAAAAGTTATGGACACCGTCACAAATCATCGAAGATGCAGTTGCCCGTATTAAAGAGAAAGTGGGTGATGACGAGGTGATCCTTGGTCTATCTGGTGGTGTTGATTCATCTGTAGTTGCCATGCTTATTCACCGTGCAATTGGCGATAAATTGACCTGTGTGTTCGTTGACAATGGTCTACTTCGTTTGAACGAAGGCCAGCAGGTTATGGATATGTTTGGCGATCACTTTGGCTTGAATATCGTTAAAGTGGATGCTGAGGAGCGTTTCTTAAAAGCTCTTGAAGGTATCGACGAGCCAGAAGCGAAGCGTAAGTCAATTGGCCACACGTTCATTGAAGTATTCGATGAGCAAGCGAGCAAGCGTGTAAATGCAAAATGGCTAGCTCAGGGCACGATTTACCCTGATGTTATCGAGTCAGCTGCGTCGGCCACGGGTAAAGCGCATGTGATTAAGTCACACCACAACGTAGGTGGTCTTCCTGAGGATATGGAACTTGGCTTAGTTGAACCATTGCGCGAGCTATTCAAAGACGAAGTGCGCAAGATTGGTCTAGAGCTTGGTCTGCCTTACGACATGCTTTATCGTCACCCATTCCCAGGTCCAGGCCTAGGTGTACGTGTATTAGGTGAAATCAAGAAAGAGTACTGTGATTTACTTCGCCGTGCAGATGCGATTTTCATCGAAGAGCTACACAATGCGGATCTTTACCACAAAGTGAGCCAAGCGTTTACCGTGTTCCTTCCTGTACGCTCAGTAGGTGTTATGGGTGATGCACGTAAGTACGATTGGGTTGTGAGTCTGCGTTGTGTAGAAACAATCGACTTCATGACAGCGCGCTGGTCACACTTACCATATGACTTCCTTGGTAAGGTATCAAACCGCATCATCAATGAAATCGACGGTATCTCACGTGTGGTGTACGACATCTCAGGTAAGCCACCGGCAACTATTGAATGGGAATAAGCCATTCTAATTGAGTAAGTAATTGCTTATAAAAACGGCGCATAACTGAGGTTTTGCGCCGTTTTGTTTATTTTAAAAGCAGTTAAACCAAACAGGTGATATTTTTTCTTTACCTTTAAAAAAAGCTCATTATAATGCGACGACATTGCAGGGGCGTAGTTCCAATTGGTAGAACAGCGGTCTCCAAAACCGACGGTTGGGAGTTCGAATCTCTCCGCCCCTGCCACTTCTCTCTTTTGCTTCTTTAAGCTACACTGGCAACCGCCAAAAAAATCAAACAACTACATTATGAATTCTCAGTTCGCAAAGATTTTCGCTATTCAACCTGTGCGCATGCGTGCGTCGGTTTTAGGTGAGCAGTCTCAGCACCCGCAACAACATGATGATATCTATGCGTCAGCGCAAAAGCTGACAAACAAGTTGGCTGAGGATATTAAGCGTGTGATCCCAGGTGATGGTAAGGTGTTTGTAGCCAGCGTACCTGAGCCGATATTACATCAAGGTCATGTGTATTTGCCTTCACAAGAGCTCTCGCAGTCACAAAAGCGCGCCTTATGGCTGCAACTTAAGGAGTTAGGGGCGAATGCAGCACACCGCAAACCGTGAAGTCTTAGTGCTTGATGAGCGCCACATTGCGCTTATCATGGCCATCGAAACAGCCTGCCATTCCCACCCTTGGAGTGAAAAATTGATGCGTTCTTGCTTGTCAGGACGCTATTTCGCACAGGGGATTTTTGCACAATCACACTTACTTGGTTTTTATGTCGCTGAACAAGCTGGACCGGATATTACCTTGATGGACATTTGTGTCGCACCCCAATATCAGGGGCAAGGGCTCAGTAAAGTCTTGATGCACTCACTGCTTGAACAATCCTATTCTCGCGGTGCCGAATTGATGTTTTTGGAAGTGCGTGAGAGCAACCTTGCGGCACAGGGGCTTTACCATCAATGCGGATTTGAAATCAATGGCCGAAGAAAAAACTACTACCCAGATGGCGAAGATGCTCTGCTTATGATGAAGGCTGTGATTGAGGATGATTAAAAATCGGCTCCTCAAAGATCACATAACCTCGCTTGCCTTTACTTTTCGCTTCGTACATTGCTAAATCGGCACGCTTGATTAAATCATTACAAGAGATATTGCCTTCATAACTATGAGTAACACCAAGGCTTACACTAATCGCTCTATCCAGTTTTAATTGTTCAGCCTCAGCGCTTATCGTGTGTAAGATCTTTTGTGCGGTTTTCTCTAAGATGTCGTGAGTGAAATCACCGCAAGCGATGACTACAAATTCGTCACCACCAATACGACACACAATATCACTTTTGCGCACAGAGTTTTGTATTGATTGGGCGATAGTGAGGATCACTTTGTCACCGGTGACATGGCCATATTGGTCATTGATATCCTTAAAATCATCAATATCGATATAAAAAAGCGCAAGAGGAATGCCTTCTAACGCTGCTTTTTTCAGTTCATGCTCCATAGACTCAAAGGCATAACCGCGGTTATACAGGCCGGTTAAATGATCATGATTTGCTTGATATAAAATTTCCTCTTCTTTGCTCTTTTCTGGGGTCATATCGCGTACTAGCAATATAAAACGATGTTCGCTCGATTGTGCAACCCGCGCTTCAAACCATTTGCATTGACCATCAATGCTCAGTTTGTAATGAGCGGTATGCAACTTGTGCGTTGATTTGACTCGTTGAAATGCATCTAAAATGAGCGTGGCTGGCTCTTCTGGCAATACACTGAACATCGGTTTGTGTAAGAATTGCTCAGGCGCGAGGTACAAATCTGACTCATTACCTGCGCCGTATTCAATAATGACACCATCACCATCAAGAATGAAAATTAAATCAGGGATCACCCCAGGTAGCTCGTCTACGGTCAGGGATTTCAGGCTGTCTGGAATGTCATGGATGTCGTTGTTATTTTGTTGTGTTCTGTCCATTGCGTAAACCTAGATTTCCTTACTGAAAATAATACTAAAGCACTATGTGGCAATCGTATATATCGCCCTATTTAGTAAAGATGAGATATGGTCACTACGCAAATTCGCGTACTAAATTTGCAATAAGTATTTTGCAGGCCCAGACAAGCTTGATATTGAGCTGAGTACTTGAGCCTTACTTATCTAACACAAAACGTATGGCATGCTCGAGTTTAAGGACTGGGTAGTCACTGTTGTTATATTCGCCTTTTTGCAGTGCTCGCTCTAGCTCATCGGCGGCATCAGCTACGCCTGAGAATCCAAAGCAACTGGCACTGCCTTTGATGCTGTGGGCAATGTTTTGCAGTTGCTCCCATTCCTTTGCACCGTGATGTTCGAGTACTTGGCTTAAGTAATCTGGCAGTTTCTTTTTGTAGTTTTCATTTATTTGCACGAAACGCTCACTTTTGAGCACTTCATCCCACTTTGAATTTGCCTCTTGCTGGAGGCTCAAGTACGTAGCCAGAGTATGTTCCAGTTGTACTTTATCTATGGGTTTGGCCAAGGCTTTGTCGCAACCTGCATCAAGATAGCGCTTAATATCATGCTTCATCACATTGGCAGTGAGAGCGATAATAGGACCGTCGTAGGCAGCGTGACGAAGCATTTGCGTGGCTTCTTCTCCGCCCATCACAGGCATTTGCATGTCCATTAAAATCAGCTGATAGTCCTTAACCAGTGCTTTCTCTACAGCTTCTGCGCCGTTGTTGGCAAAGTCTGGTCTTATTCCCCAGTTTTCAAGCAGCAGCGAGATAAGCGCTTGGTTGTCTTTGTTATCTTCAGCAACCAGAATGTCACCATCAAATTTTTGCCAACTGACTTTTGGAATATCGACTTTTTTGGGCTGCATCTGTTCTTTGGAGTAATAAAAGTCTTGCTCTTCGTAAAGTTGATGACAGGCAATATGTACCGTGAACTGACTGCCTTTACCTTGCTCACTTTGTGCCCACACGTCGCCGCCAAGCAACTCCGATAGATTTTTGGCAATACATAAGCCAAGGCCACTGCCACCGAAACGCCGTGTTGTAGTGGAGTCGGCTTGCTCAAAGGGTTTAAAAATACGACTGAGTTCTTGCTCGGAAATACCAATCCCTGTGTCGGTGATAACGAATTTTAACGTGTCATGGTCATAGCTTACATGTAAGAACACATGGCCTTGTGCTGTAAATTTCACCGCATTGGTCAAGATATTCAGCAAAATTTGCTTTAAACGTGTGGCATCGCTGTTGATGTATTTAGGCAAAGGAAAACTGTATTGAATATCAAAGTCGAGATCTTTTTGCTGTGCCTGTGCACTGATGATTGAGGCTAAATCGTCAAATAAATCATATAAGGAAACGGGTTCATAATTAACGGATAGCTTTTCAGCTTCGATTTTCGATAAGTCTAAGATATTGTTGATAAGTTCCAACAGATGGCGCGAGTTACGTAGGACCGTTGTGAGCTGTTGTTTTACGCGATCGTCGTCGACTTTGTTGTTCTCAAGAAGTTGCTCAGTAAAACCCATAATCGCGGTCAATGGAGTGCGAATCTCATGACTCATATTTGCTAAGAAGCGGCTTTTTAATTGGTTGGCTTGTTCAGCTTGTTCGATGGCTAGTTCTAGCGCGTGGTTGGCTTGCTCAAGTTCAATGGTGCGCAGTTCAACGCGCTCCTCTAGGGTGTTTTTATACTCTTCTAGCTCCCCTTGGGACTGGTGTATTTTGTCCACCATGTGATTGAAGTCACTGAACAGTTGTCCTACTTCGTCGCTTCTGTTTTGCTCTAATCGTACTGATAAGTCGTTAGCACCAACACGGTGACTGGCCTCTCCAAGTTGCTCAATTGGGTTCAGCAATAAGTTGCGCACCACAATAAAAATTAATATGGGTAAAGTAAAAATCGAAATGATGACAATCAGCGCGGTGATCACGCTGATAACTTTACCCGCTTGATAGAGCTTGTCTTTTGGGATGCTGGTAGCAAAAAAGTGACCGTCAGACATTTGCACTGCGTAGAGCATACGCGCAGTGCTATCGACGCTTTGCATGACGATTTCGTTAAGACGGTTATTGTCAGCCCACACACTAATTGAGCGTAAATCCTCCTTGTTTAGTGTGCTACCAAGTAGCGCGTGGTTTGAGCTAAAAAGTACTTTTCCTTGCTCTGTAAGCAATAAGTTTAAGGTGTTATTAAAAGGGGCTTCCAGTATGGCGGTGTTCAAAACCGTTGGCTGCACACGAATAATAATGTGTCCAAGCAAAACTGGGCGCTCTAATTGGAAGTCGGGTGCAAATATTTTTTGAGCAAAATACAAAGAGGTCTCACCTTGCTCTGATTGCACCATAAACTGTTGTCTGCGAAGTGAGCTTGTTAACAGTTGCTCAAAAAAAGGGTAGTTACTCGGAGCCGATTGCAATGTTGTGGAAAAGTAGGCGTAACTCGTTTGCTCAGGGGAGATGAAATCGATGCTTAAAATATCAGGGTAAGCATCGGTGTAGCTGCTGAATACATCAAGCAGTTCAGCCAGGTTTTGGCGATATTCATTTTTACTCTCATCCATTTCATGCAAGAAGTTTTGCAAAACGGGTGAAGAGCTTAATAATTCAGTGGTGGAGTGATATACATTTAACGAGTGAAAAATCTTGTTTTGTTGCTGTTCAACAAAGCGACCAACGATCAGTTGTGCTTGTTGCTCTGATGAACTTGTCACATTGGTGAGTGTAAAGCCTCCTAAAAACAATAGCGGTAAGATCACAACCGGTGTGATATACCAGAGTAAGCGTATGCTCAACTTACTTGTTTTCATTGTGTTAGCGACTCCTTGCATCACCAAAAATGGCGCACACACGTTTTATTATTAGGAACGTGTGACGAATTATACGTATTGCTACACAATAATAAACACAGGTTGGCCTTGAAGTCACTTTTACTTGCAATGGGCGCTTTTGTGCGCACCTGAAAATCGGTATAATCACGCGCATTATTGTCTTTACATATTTTATATGGCTTGGTGCACTCGTTTGTATCGGCCAATAGCGCAAAAGAGACCGCATGTCAGAACTAATTCAGCAAATAAACAAGCGACGCACGTTCGCTATCATTTCCCACCCGGATGCGGGTAAAACCACGATTACCGAAAAGGTACTCTTGTTTGGTCAGGCTATTCAAAAAGCAGGTACGGTAAAAGGGCGAGGCTCTAACCAACATGCCAAGTCAGACTGGATGGAAATGGAAAAAGAGCGTGGTATCTCGGTCACGACCTCGGTGATGCAGTTTCCTTACAATGAGCGCTTGGTAAACCTACTTGATACTCCGGGACACGAAGATTTCTCTGAGGATACCTACCGTACACTGACAGCGGTTGACTCATGCTTGATGGTTATCGACGCAGCCAAGGGTGTAGAGGATCGTACTCGTAAGCTTATGGAAGTCACGCGTTTGCGTGATACACCAATCGTCACATTTATGAACAAATTGGACCGCGATATTCGTGACCCAATGGAACTACTTGACGAAGTTGAAACTGAATTAAACATCATGTGTGCGCCAATCACGTGGCCGATTGGCTGTGGTAAAGAGTTCAAAGGGGTGTATCACTTGCATCGCGATGAAACTATCTTATACCAAACAGGTCATGGCCATACGATTCAAGAAGTGCGTACAATTAAAGGGCTAGATAACAGCGAATTAGACGACGCTGTGGGTGAAAGTCTTGCAGAGCAACTGCGCGAAGAAATCGAACTAGTGCAAGGCGCATCGAACGAATTTGATTTGGAAATGTTCCTAAGCGGTGAATTGACGCCAGTGTATTTTGGTACCGCGTTAGGTAACTTTGGTGTTGACCACATGCTAGACGGCCTCACCCAATGGGCGCCTGCGCCAATGCCGCGCAAAACTGACGATGAGCGCGAAGTGACTGCTGAAGACGAGAAGTTCTCAGGCTTCGTCTTTAAAATTCAAGCGAACATGGACCCTAAGCACCGTGACCGTATTGCCTTTATGCGTATTGTCTCTGGTAAATACAGTCAGGGCATGAAGATGAACCATGTGCGCCTTGGCAAACAAGTCAGCATTTCTGATGCCGTGACCTTTATGGCCGGTGACCGTGAGCGCGCACAAGACGCTTATGCTGGTGACATCATTGGTTTGCATAACCACGGCACCATTCAAATCGGTGATACTTTTACTGATGGTGAAAAGCTCAAATTCAGCGGTATTCCAAACTTCGCACCGGAATTATTCCGTCGTATTCGTTTGAAGGATCCGTTGAAGCAAAAGCAACTGCTTAAAGGCTTAGTTCAGTTGTCTGAAGAAGGTGCTGTGCAGGTGTTCCGTCCACTTATCAATAACGATCTGATTGTTGGTGCCGTCGGTGTGCTGCAGTTCGATGTGGTTGTGGCGCGTTTGAAAGCGGAATACAAAGTTGATGCAATCTACGAGAGCGTGAACGTGAACACTGCGCGTTGGGTTTCAAGCACTGATACGAAAAAGTTTGAAGAGTTTAAACGCAAGTGTGAAGCAAACTTAGCGCTTGATGGCGGTGATAACTTGACGTACATCGCACCTACACGCGTAAACTTAAATCTGTCGATGGAGCGCTATCCTGAAGTCACCTTCAGCGAAACGCGTGAACATTAATACTCCAAGCTCCCTAATTTATCTCGGCCAGCGAGTTGCTGGCCCAATTGCAAGGTAACTGCAACGATGAACATTAAACAAATTTTAATCGACAAAGCCAATGCCGCCATGCTTGCTGCGGGGCTTGAAGAAGGTACTAATCCAGCTGTGACTCAAAGTACACGTCCACAGTTCGGTGATTACCAAATCAATGGTGCGATGGGTGCGGCGAAAAAATTAAAGACCAATCCACGCGAACTAGCTCAAAAAATTATTGATGCACTCGATGTGTCTGATTTAGCTGATAACGTTGAAATCGCAGGCCCAGGCTTTATCAATATTCACTTAAAGCCTGAGTTTCTAGCCCAGTCTGTTGCAAGCGCAAATCAAGACGCAAAATTAGGTGTTGCCGAGCACGCGAAACCTGACACCGTGGTGGTGGATTACTCTTCACCAAACCTAGCAAAAGAAATGCACGTAGGTCATCTACGCTCAACCATCATCGGTGACGCTGTGGCGCGTACCCTTGAATTCCGTGGCGACAAAGTGATTCGTCAAAACCACATGGGAGACTGGGGAACGCAATTTGGTATGTTGATTGCGCACCTTGAAGATTTGCTAAATGATGGTGTGGACCTTGAGTCTGTCGCGCTGGCAGACCTTGAAAGTTTCTATCGTGATGCCAAAAAACGCTTTGATGACGAAGAGGGCTTTGCCGATCGAGCTCGTGAGTACGTGGTCAAACTTCAGCAAGGTGACGCACACTGCGACAAGCTCTGGCAAATGTTTATCGATACCTCAGTGAAGCACTCAGAAGAGGTCTATGCGAAGTTAAACGTAACTCTTAAGCGTGAAGATATCTACGCAGAAAGCGCATACAACAGCGAGCTTCAGCGTATGATTGATGTGCTGCGTGAAAAGAATATCGCCAAAGAAGACCAAGGCGCGCAAGTGGTGTTCATTGATGAGCTAGCCAACAAAGACGGTGAGCCATCAGTATTCATCGTACAAAAATCAGGGGGCGGTTTCTTGTATGCAACCACTGATTTAGCAGCCTGTGAATATCGCTCGCACACGCTAGGTGCTGATCGTATTATGATTTTTGTAGATGCACGTCAAAGCTTGCACTTCAGCCAAGTGGAAATCACAGCACGCAAAGCCGGCTTCTTGCGCGATGAAACGAGTTATGAATTCTGCCCATTTGGCACCATGATGGGTGAAGATGGTAAGCCATTTAAAACCCGTACGGGTGGCACGGTAAAACTGGCTGATTTGCTAGACGAAGCAGTAACCCGTGCTAAAGCGAAATTATCTGAGCGTGAATCACCACTGAGCGACCAAGAGCAAGAAGAGATTGCCAGCAAAGTCGGTATTGGCGCGGTGAAATACGCAGACCTATCAAAGAACCGTACCAGCGACTATATCTTTAATTGGGATACCATGCTGAGCTTTGAAGGCGCAACTGCTCCGTACCTTCAGTATGCTTACACCCGTGTTAAGAGTATTTTCCGTAAAGCGGGCATCGACAGTGCTACTCACCAAGCGCCTGTAGTTATTGCTCAACCACAGGAAAAAGCGCTAGCTATCAAACTGATGCAGTTTGAAGAAGTGCTTGATCAAATGATCAGCGATGCAACGCCGCACGTACTATGTGGTTACTTATACGAGCTTGCAAGCTTGTACATGAGCTTCTACGAAGCATGCCCTGTTCTTAAAGAGGGCGTGAGTGAAGAAGACAAAAATAGTCGTTTGGTATTGTGCTCGCTAGTGGCGAAGACTTTGAAGCAGGGGTTAGACTTGCTTGGTATCGACGTCATGGAGCAAATGTAATCAGCGGCGTGTAATTCGCTTTAGCTGTGTTAGAGAATCGATTGAGTCTGAGTCACATACTAGATGTATGCTCCTCGACATCAATAGATTCTCTGCCTTGCTAGCACTCCTACACTTACTGATAGCCTAAGCTTTGGCTGGTATCTGTAGGCAAGGCTTCAGCCTTGCACGGCATCCATTCGCAGTGCTGATATAAAGAAGGATTTGCTATGAAACTTGATGATATTCGTCGGGAATATTTACAAGGCGGGTTAGACGAGAGCATGCTCGAAGCAAGCCCAATACCACAGTTTGAAAAGTGGTTGGAACAAGCGATTGCGGCACAAATCCCGGACCCTACCGCGATGGTTGTGGCAACAGTAGACGAACATGGCCAGCCATCACAACGTATCGTGCTACTAAAAAGCCTTGATGAAAAAGGGTTTGTTTTCTTCACCAATACAGGCTCTCGTAAAGCCAGCGAATTGGCAAAGAATAATAAAATCAGCCTGCATTTCCCATGGCATATGTTTGAGCGTCAGGTAATCGTATACGGCGAGGCACAGCCTTTACCTGTGAGCGATGTTGCCAAGTACTTCTTATCACGACCTAAAGAAAGCCAACTCGCTGCGTGGGCATCCAGTCAAAGCCGTCCCGTTTCATCACGCCAAGTGCTGATGGAAAAATTCGCACAAATGAAGAACAAATTTGCTAAAGGTGAAATTCCCTTGCCAGATTTCTGGGGGGGGTATTGCGTTAAACCGACGAAAGTGGAATTTTGGCAAGGCGGGGCGCATCGACTTCATGACCGCTTCATGTATACCCGCCAGGCAGATGACACTTGGCAGGTTGAGCGTCTCAATCCGTGATGCGTTTTATAGACTCCCACTGCCATCTCGATTTTAGTGAATTCGATGATGACAGGGCGCAGCGTATACACAATGCGCAGGCGCTTGGAGTCTCACATTTTATCGTGCCTGGCGTTAGCTTGGCACAATCCCTCTCACTTCTTGAATTTCAACAACGCTATGCAAGTACTTACATTAGTGCAGGCTTACATCCTTATTTTTTAGACCAACATGAAGAACACCATCTCAGTGAACTGGCAGACTTAATTGCAACCAATGGTGATGCGTTTGTGGCGGTTGGGGAGTGTGGATTAGACAGGCATGTTGACGATATAGCCAAGCAGCAGCGCCTGTTTGAAGGGCAAATAGCCATAGCGAATGAATACCACTTGCCGCTTATTGTTCACCATCGTCAAAGTCATGACCTGATTGCGGCGAGCTTTAAGCGTTGCCCACCTAAATTTGGCGGCATTATCCATGCGTTTTCCGGTTCTGAGCAGGTGGCACAAAGCTACATCAAAGGGGGCTTTAAATTAGGGGTGGGAGGCACCATAACTTACCCACGCGCGCAAAAAACAATTGCCGCACTTCGTAGTGTAGGTGCACAGCACTTGCTATTAGAAACTGACGCGCCGAGTATGCCCATCAATGGCCATCAAGGGCAAATCAATACGCCAGAGCGCATAGTGGATGTCTTTGCTGGGCTCGCAGAAATATTAGAAATGGCCGATCATGAGGCTTTTTCTGAATTGTTATACCGAAACTGTTTGGCTTTTTTACGGAAATAACGTTTTAGCTGCCAGCGTTTCAATCCTCGCCCGAGTTGCCACATAAAAATACAGCTAATAAGCAGCATCAGTAGTACTTGGCGGCTAACTTCATGCAAATACCTGTGACTATGCGCAATGGCGGTTTGTGGCAAGTAATTAACCCGAGCAAAGCCAATGGGTTTTTGTTCTTGTGAGGAAACAATAGGTATCACGATGGGCTGGGTAAGCTTGCTGATCCCCGCAGTACCAATGGCCAAGCCGTTATCTGGATTAAACGGCGTGTAGACCTCGCTAGCGGCCTGCGTTGTTCCTTGTAAGTCGTAAATGACCGCGCTTTGAATAATATCCTCAGCGCTTAATTGGTTTGTCAGCTCGGTTAAACGCGGTTTGTTGTTTTGCTCCAGCGGTAAAGCGGCTGTTTTAGCCAGTTGTTGAGAGAGGCTTTTGGCGTATTGATGGCCTTGCTGATAAAGTAATTGATGCCCTTCAAAACTGGTATTAAATGCCATCCAAGTGATTGCTAACAAGCACAGCGCAGCAAACAGCAAGCGCGTTAAGCGTTGCCAACGTGACGTGCGAACTGGGTTTTTCACTTGTTTATTTTTCATATCACTCATGTGGTTACTGACTTTCAAAGCCATCAATGATTAAATTGATACCGTGTTATTTTAATTTTGCCCTTGGAGCCGTTAATGCCAAAGCACAGCATTGCTTTTTCTACTTTAGCACAGCAAGACGACCTGTCCCTAAGTAATCACCTTAGTTTAAATCTTTGGTATGAGATTGACCATGAGGCTTTGGTAGAACAGAGCGAGTCAAGCCAACCTATCTATGTGCTTTTATTCGGTTTCCCCTTGGGGATGCAGGTTGCTAGTTTGGCTCAATACCTGCAAAACCACGGGCAAATTATTGCAGTAAATCGCTACCTTGGTCACGATGATTTACCGCCTGCCTTTGTATTTGAACTCACTCATGCCGATGAGTCACTTGCACAGAGCCTCAAAGCGTATAGCCGCGACAATGCAGTGCAGTGTGCGGCATTAGTTAATCCGCCAAAACTGCAAGAGCCGGGGCTGCTGGTCATGGATATGGACTCAACAGCCATTACCATAGAGTGTATTGATGAAATAGCACGTTTGGGCGGGGTGTATGATGAAGTGGCCAGCGTTACTGCACAGGCCATGGCGGGGCATCTTGATTTTAGTGAGAGTCTGCGCCAGCGTGTGGCAAAACTCAAAGGCATCAAATTGGACTTGGTCGATGAGCTTAAAAGTCAGTTGCCACTGATGCCAGGAGTGGAAGATTTGTGCGCTACTCTCAAAGCAAATAACTGGCACCTAGCCATAGCGTCAGGTGGGTTTGTGCCTTTCGCAGCGCACGTCCAAAAGTTGCTTAATTTAGATAGAATTCATGCCAACCTGCTTGATGATGATGGCCAAGTATTAGTCGGTAAGGTCAGTGGTGATATTGTTGACGCCAAAGAGAAGGCGCGCTTTTTGGCGCAATATCGTGATGAATTAGCACTACCAAAAGGGCAGACCATCGCCATTGGCGATGGCGCTAATGATTTGCTGATGATGTTTGAAGCGGGATTAGGTGTCGCCGTTCACGGTAAAGAAAAAGTGGTGGCTGAGGCACCTGCGGCCATTACCGCAGGTTCATTAGCGCAGTTGCTATATTTTGTCACTATCCCGAAGCGCCAGTAGGTCCCTAATTGATGCGCTGTAGCCAGGTGTTACGGCGCACCACCATGGTTTGATAAGCTTTAATATCGATATTAAACAACCTCGGTAGCAGCTCATCGATTGTCAGCGTGTCCATTACCCCCTCAACTTCCCACAAGCTTTTTTCTAACTCTTTCGCTTTGTGCAGCGCGTAATGGCTAATGTACTTTAACTCGCTAATTAAATACTTTGTATCTGGGCGGCCTGTGACAGATAAGAACAGGCGGTACGAGAACAGGACACCGCTCTTAATGGCGGTGCTGATAAATTCATTGAGCTGCGTATAATCCTGATTCACGTTGATACAGCGTACGGTTAATGCGTCTTTAAGCTGGTCTTGCTTGGGATCAATATGGATAAAGAGGTCGAAGACCCGCGCCTTGTCTTGACGATTGCCATCTCGGATAACATCTAATAGTGGGCTAAGTGCCTTGTTGTGTGATAATGCATCAAGGTTAGGATGCTCTGTTAGCTCACCAAAATGACGCCAAATGTAGTGCAGGGTGCTTTGGTAGCGTCCAAGGCCAATTGCGCCAAGTTTGAAGTGCGCTTCTTCTTTAGTGAAGTAAAGAGGCGTCTGGCAAACGTTTTTAATGACGATGTTGCGCAGGGCTTTTGATAATCCCGGAACTTTGGGTTCCTCTTCGCACACTTGCAGCTTGTCTTTGTTGTTCTCAATGAGCTGTGAGAAAAACATAACCCCTGCATGAGGTTGCTTGCTACGTTGATGTGCTTTGAGGTTTAGGATGGTTCCTGTCTTACTCAGTGCCATCACTTCATAAGGCAAGGCGGTGAGTTTGTATTTCTTAGTCAGCGCTTGTAATTCTGGCAGTTCAATTTCAAGTACATCGCCTTTATTCGCTTTTACGGGTGTCTGCAGCTCAATTTGCATGCCCAGAACACTGAAGTCGCGAGTTTGAGCGCCCTGAGCTTGCCCTAACCCCGATAACACTTGCACTTGAGTTTGATACAAATAGCGTTTGTGAGCGCGTAAGTTGGCATATTCGAGCGCCACTACTTCTAAATCAGGTGTCACGGTACGGCGATGGCCAAATACTTTCAGTTGATTCACTAAACTTTTATCAAGCTTGTAACGTTGCAAGCGTTTGGTTAGCGCTGGGCTATCAATGGGTGTGAGCAAACATAAGTACTTTAACCCGCGCAGATAACTCATTACCCGTGCACTGGGTGGTTTATTGAGCTTGGCGATAGCTTCACCCGCACTGTCAGGCAAGCTCAAAGCGATATGAGCATCCCCTGAGCGTACTGGCATGAGCTGCAACTTATGTACTCGCCAACTAGGTTTGCGACTGCCATAGGCGAAAAAGAGTGCACGAAGCTCAGGGTAAGTGGCTAATTCAAGGTCTGTGGCGCTGTAAAAGAATATTTGTTCATTGTGGGTATGAGTAAATGTATACAACAAGGTCTGCTTTATTTGACCTTTGCGCGCCAAAATACTGTTTAAACGTTGCGGCCTTAAGATGTTTGGGATCATCGAATGGCGCTGCTCATCATTAAAGTAATAATGGCTATCGAGACTGTTTTCGGTGGTGAGTAATACTCGCGGGTGCAGCTTTTTGTCGTGCTCACAGATAAAGGCGTAGAGCGAGGTTATGCGTGGCACGTAGTATTGCTCAAAGCCCTTGGTCATTACAGCATCAAGGGTATTATCGAGATTAACTTTGTAGCGGCGTTTATTACCGTCAATAAAGCGCGATAAAAATTCGTCAAAGCCTGGTGTTTTCTGACTACCTGCGCGTTTTAATCGGGCGTAATAAAAGTCCATATCATTGCTTGGCTCAATGGCAACGACTTCATACTCAACACCTTCTTTTAAACCCAGCTCGAAATCTTCTTCTAAGCCAGTAAAGCGCACGCGAATGATTTGCTCGCTCTCTAGCATACTGTGACACGGCAATTTCAATTTGCAGCCACCGAGCGAGATATCACTGGTTTTGCCATCAATGCGCTTGTCATTGACCATCACACGCACCTTGATGGCGTAATTCATACGCTCTTGTTGGCGAGATTCATAGGATGCAAAACGAATGAGGTTAGCGCCCGTAGGCTCGGTATCTTCCTCTAATCTTTGTTGCTGGCGCTGCTGGCGACGACTGTTTAATTGCTCCATCACCATCTCATAGACGGCAAGCGTGTATTCACCGAAGCGCTTTACACCGTCTTCAAACACTAAGATAGCGTCATGATCTAAAAAATGGTCTTGGTTGTTGTGGGAATAAGTTTGAATTTCAGCGGTGGTTAAACCACGCAAGTCTAGTGCGCGGCTGCATGGTTGGCGCAAACGGTTCAGTTCCATTTTAATAATGAACTGATCCCCCTTTGATAGCTCAGCAGTTTTTTCGGTGAATTCGCTATTAAAGCTTTTTTCACCTAGAGACTGCTTTAGCTCGTCAATGAGAGGTTGATGTTTTTGTAGAATGTCGTCTGCCATGCATTAAACCATTTCCCAGTGCCTAAAAACCGTTATACTGGGTGTCAATTAATTGTTTATTCTTAAAATAAGCGCGTTAAGTTAATACTAAAGCAAAAATTATGCCTTCACTATGGTAAAAAAGAAAACAGCCTTTGTATGTAACGAGTGTGGTGCTGAGTTTGCGCGTTGGCAAGGCCAATGCAGTGAATGTAAAGCCTGGAACACAGTTACTGAATTTAGAGTTCCCTCAGTAAAATCAACACCTAGTAGCAGCGCAACGAGTGGCTATGCCGGGTTTGTTGAAGCAAAAATTCAAACCCTTGATGAAGTAAACCTTGAGAGTTTACCTCGATTTTCAACCGGCTTTGTCGAATTTGACCGCGTATTGGGCGGCGGAGTTGTGCCGGGCAGTGCCATTTTAATTGGTGGTGAACCCGGTGCAGGTAAAAGTACCATCTTATTGCAGACCATGTGTGGTTTGGCCCAAAACATGAAAACCTTGTATGTCACCGGTGAAGAGTCGCTGCAACAGGTTGCCATGCGAGCTAATCGCTTGGGTTTACCTACCAATAAGTTGCAAACGCTTGCTGAGACTAATGTGGAAACAATTTGCCAGCTGGCTTTGAGGGAAAAGCCCAGCATCATGGTTATTGACTCAATCCAAGTAATGCACATGACCGACATTCAATCCGCGCCGGGCAGTGTGTCGCAAGTGCGCGAAAGCGCCGCGTATCTCACGCGTTTTGCCAAGCAAAACCAAGTCGCCATGATATTAGTGGGCCATGTGACCAAAGACGGCTCGTTGGCCGGACCAAAAGTATTGGAACACTGCATTGACTGCTCGATATTACTCGAGGGCAGCAGTGACAGTCGTTTTCGCACATTGCGGGGCCATAAAAACCGCTTTGGTGCCGTCAATGAGTTGGGTGTGTTTGCGATGACAGGACAAGGGCTGCGAGAAGTAAAGAACCCCTCAGCCATTTTCTTGAATCGCTCCCAAGAGCAGACCCCTGGTTCATTAGTCATGGTGGTCTGGGAAGGCACGCGACCACTGTTGGTTGAGGTGCAGGCGCTGGTGGACTATTCTCAGTTGGCAAATCCTCGTCGTGTCACCGTTGGTTTGGAGCAAAATAGATTAGCCATGTTGCTGGCGGTACTGCATCGCCACGGAGGCTTGCAAGTGGCTGATCAAGACGTATTCGTCAACGTGGTCGGTGGCGTGAAAGTGTCTGAAACCAGTGCTGACTTAGCCTTGATAGTGGCATTGGTCTCAAGCTTTAAAAATGTGAGTTTGGCAAGAGAATTAGTGGTTTTTGGCGAAGTTGGGTTAGGGGGAGAAATTCGTCCTGTGCCAAGCGGTCAGGAGCGCCTTCGTGAAGCTGCAAAACATGGATTCAAACGGGCCATTGTGCCTGTGGATAATAAGCCTAAAGAGCCAATAGAAGGTATGCAAGTGCAGGCTGTATCCAGTCTCAGTGAGGCACTGGATGCACTGTTCTAAAGAATAAACTATAACAATCAATCGGAGCGAGGATGGCTCCACAAGGAAATTAATATGAAAAAAATCATTGCCGTTGTTGCACTGGGCGCAGTTGCTTTTGGTGGCTACAGTTATGCAAATTACTATGTGAGCAAAGAAGCGCGCAAGGATGTTGATAAGCAGTTATTAGATTTGCATGCGCAAACCGGTCTCGATGTGCGTTATCAAGAACTGTCGACGGATTTATTTAATAAAGGCGTTGCGCTGGAATCAGTCGTAGTTAATTCGGTTGAAGGCGATAAAATTGCCGATATTGCCCGAGTAGAAATGGTGGGTTTTGATCCTCAAAAAGTCACCGAGCACGCACGTTTCACTATTGATGGCATGACGTTACAAGGAGCGGCGCTTGAAGGGTTAGAAGATCTTGAGGGTGAGCAAATCAACCTTATCACTGAGTTCAATTATCAACAAAGTAATGGCGATGCAGATGCTCAAACAGTTATTGAAGCGGGCAATATAGCCGATATTAAGTTCAATTTTGCCATGACCAATAGCCAAGAATTAATGGCACTGTCAGAGCAGTTAAATGCTATTGCTGAGCAAGAGCAAAATGGTCAAGCAACGATGCAACAGCAGCTTGTGCTACAAAGCCAGTTGATGACGGCCATGATGAATCTAGTGCCAAAAAGCATGAGCTTTGAGCTTAAGAACAAGGGTAAGTTGAAAGACATCTTAGAGCGTACAGTAACCGCCCAAGGTATGACACTTGAGCAGTTTCAAATGCATGCTCAGCAGCAGCTAAGTGTGTCGCCAGCGCCAGTGGTGTTGCGTGAAGCTGCACTTGGATTTATCAATGGTACAGAGCAATTTTCAGTGTCGGTCACAGTGCCAGAACAGACAACGGTTGCTCAGCTTAACCAGAAAATCATCGCTATGGCAGACCCTGAAGAACTTGCAAAATACTTTGATCTTCAAGCCACTGGAAAGTAATTCCTGTGCTTTAAAGAGTGAAAGAGCCGGATTAATATCCGGCTTTTTTGTGCTAAGACTACTGACGAATAACTTTGTACAATGCTGGATCACCTATCAGCCCTTCAATACTCGTTGCTCCGAGTTGCGAGCGCATTTTCATCGCCGCAGCGTTAAAGTCTTCTTGGCTTTCCCAAATAGCCACATTAATCAATTGATAAGTTGGCTCTCCGAGGAAAGATTGATTGGCTAAAGATTGATGCAGTTTAGTGGAAACATAGCCAGGCTGCTGTTTTAAAAAATCACGATGAGACTCCCAGTACTTTATTGATTCTTCTAACTTTCCTTCGGGAACTACAAATGGGTTAATTAAAATGACGGGCTCTTGCATTGCTGTATCTTTTTTGGGTTCAAAAAGGCACATTAATCTCTTTATATCGAAGTAGCAATATGTATCAGTGTTCTAATTAAAGTGTTTGGGATATTGGCGAGTCAACTTGCTTCATCTGTATGAACTTTATCGTCTACAATTTATAAAAATTATCAAAATAATAACCAGTTACCTTGGTTCAGCTGGTTTATCCATGAGCATAGGAAATCCTCATAATGCATCTTGATGAGTCGCAAAGAATGCCTGCTAGGCGTCATATGTTAAAGACGCTATGGTTGCCCTTGCTTATTGTGTTAGCAGGCTATATTTACGCTTTAGAGGTGGATAAGCGATATCAGAAAGAACGCCAGCAAACCATCGCTAACACGTTAACGAAGCGCTTGGATTTAGTAACGGTGGCCGTTGCTGACAGTTTATCTTTGTACGCGCGCGGGATCTCAAGTCTCAAGGCTGCGATCGATGCCAAAGGGCATCAAAACATTAATTATGAATACGTACAGACCTACTCCAACAGCCAAGATTACCCTAGTAAGTACCCTGGTGCGCGCGGTTTTGGCTTCATTCGTATGCTGGAAGTAGGTGATGTTGATGCTTTTGTTGCGAGGGCACGTGCTGATAGACCTGATAACACGTTTGCAGTGCGTTACTTAAACGAGCACTCTCAAAGCCGCTTTATTATTCAGTATATTATGCCTGAAGATGTAAATCAGCAGGCGATCGGTCTCGATATTGGGTCTGAGGCTATGCGGCGGCGCTCAGCTGAAAAAGCTGCGTTCACCAACTCTATTCAACTGACAGCCCCCATTACCTTGGTGCAAGCAAACAAAAAGCGTTTGCATGGCTTTTTAATACTACAACCTATGTACCAAGAGCTGAACGTGCCAGAGTCAGCGTTTGCTAGGCAGCAAGCTCTAGTAGGTTGGACCTACGCACCTTTATTGATTGAGGAAATATTAAATTCCGCGATAGGTAGAAGTACTGATGTGGTGTTGCTCATTAGTGACGTTAGCGACACACAACCAGTTAACTTCTTTGGTCATAATCAAGAAGGGGCCTTGCAGGAGTATAAAAGTGAACGAGTGCTAACCTTATATGGCCGTGATTGGCAATTTACGTTGCATCCGCGACAAAGCTTTATGGATGCCATGAGTTTACCGCCTAGCAACCAAGCATTTTTAAACATCCTCGTGATAACCACTTGTCTCGCGTTAGTGATTTTTAGCGTTCATTTAATGATATATCGTCTTATCGAAAACAGGTTGCACCGTGTCGAGCTAGAACAAACACGTACAAAGGCACTGGAGCTCAGTAATGAAAGGTTGGAGCAAGAAGTAGCGGCTCGTACGTATGAAATCAGTAGAGTGAATAGCTTACAGCGTAGTATTTTGCGCGGAGCGGAATACGCGATTATTGCCACTGATGAACAAGGGGTCATCACTGCGTTTAACCCGGGTGCGCAAAAGCTTTTGGGATATGATGCTGAAGACATGATAGGGCTGCAGACCCTGGCAATATTTCATATCGAATCTGAAGTCGTACAACGCGCGCAACAACTGACAAAGGAGTTAGGTTATCCTGTTGAACCAGGGTTTGGTGTGTTCGTAGCCAAGGCTAAAAAAGGCTTAACAGACAACAACCGGTGGACTTATGTGCGCCGTGACGGTGCTCATGTACAAGTGAACCTCAGTGTAACCAGTCTATTAGATGAAAATGGTCATATTTTTGGTTTTCTTGGTATTGCCTATGACTTAACAGCCCAGCTCAAGCATGAAAATGAGTTATCACAGGCTAAAGAATTGGCAGAAAGTGCCAATAATGCTAAATCGGTTTTCTTGGCTAACATGAGCCATGAAATACGCACGCCAATGAATGGCATTTACGGAACGTTGCAATTGTTAAAGCGTGCAGTTAAGTCGGATAAAGAGTCGCAGCTTATTGATAAGGCGATATATTCAACTAAGGCTCTCAGCACCATTATCAACGATATTCTCGACTTTTCTAAGATTGAAGCGGGTAAGCTTAATATCGACGTGCATTCATTTTCTTTGTTTTCGTTGTTGGCATCGTTAGAGATGGACCTTAAGTTGATGTTGGTTGAAAAGGATGTGAGCTTCACCATAGAGAACAGTGTGACCCATGATCATTGGCTAGGGGATTCAAATCGTATTCGCCAAGTGTTACTAAACATATGCTCTAACGCCATAAAATTCACTGACAAAGGCTCGGTCACTGTCAATGTAAGTTGCGACAGCAAGAATACGATAAAGTTTGAAATTATTGATACCGGGATTGGCATGTCGCAGGTTGAGCTAGAGCGGCTGTTTAATCGCTTTGAACAAGCAGATTCATCAACAACAAGGAAATACGGCGGCACCGGTTTGGGCATGGCTATCACTGGCTCTCTTGCAGAGTTAATGAATGGCTCAATTGCCGTGCGCAGTGAACAAGGTGTGGGCTCAGTCTTCACCGTGACCTTACCACTGCAGCGAGTTGTAGATGTTGATACTAAAGTTGTGGAGCAAGATGCTGAACAAGTAGATATTAATTTTACGGGTTATGCGGTGTTAATTGTTGAGGACAATGACATCAACAGAGCGGTGATAGAAGGGTTATTGGAAGATACCGGGGCGACGCTGCATTTTGCCACCAATGGTTTAGAAGCCATTGATGCAACCCAAAATACCACAGTAGATTTAATCTTTATGGATATCCAGATGCCGAAAATGGACGGCATTGAAGCGTGCAAGCGCATCAAAGCTGAACACCCATCGTTGCCGATTGTTGCACTCACAGCCAATGTGATGAAAGATGATATTGAGCGTTATCAGCAGCAAGGGTTTGATGGTTATTTGGCAAAGCCTGTCGAATTTGTTGACTTGATAGCGAAGATGTCAGAGTTTCTCACTCAAAAAGAGCCTACCTAACATACCATCGAGCGCGTTATCACGCGCACTGTAATCACGTTCGCAGAGGTTTTTGCGCTGATGACTTGTAATTTTATGTTCCGACCATAGGTCTATACGAACGTGATGCACACAAATGCGAAGGAGCACTGATGAGTACAGCAACCTACACACCACCTAAAGTGTGGCAGTTTGATAGTGAAAATGGCGGCAAGTGGGCAAGCCTTAATAAACCAACAGCTGGTGCAACGTTTGAGCAACAGCTGCCCACAGGAAGGCACCCATTTCAGCTTTATTCTATGGGCACTCCCAACGGTCAAAAAGTCACTATTATGTTTGAAGAGCTCTTAGAGCAAGGAATACAGGGTGCACAGTACGATGCATTTTTTATTGATATTAGTGAGGGCGGACAATTTGGCTCTGACTTTGTTGCTATTAATCCGAACTCTAAAATTCCAGCCTTAGTGGATACCTCCACAACGCCCTCAACACGGGTGTTTGAATCAGGCTCGATATTACTTTATTTGGCGAACAAGTTTGAAACCTTGGTGCCAAAAGATCATGCTAGCAAAACCGAGTGTATGAATTGGTTGTTCTGGCAAATGGGCAGTGCGCCATACTTGGGTGGAGGTTTTGGTCATTTCTACGCCTATGCTCCTGAGCCAATGGAATATCCTATAAACCGTTTCACGATGGAGGTGAAACGCCAATTAGACGTGCTTGATAAACACCTCGCTCAAAATGAGTACATGGCAGGTAATGAGTACTCTATCGCAGATATTGCTATTTGGCCTTGGTACGGAGCTTTAGTACTTGGGCGTGCATATGATGCCGCTGAATTTTTGTCTGTGCATGAGTACAAACATGTTATCGCTTGGGCACAAAAAATTGATAAGCGTCCAGCAGTAAGTCGGGGTAAGCGTGTAAATAAAACGTGGGGTGAACAAAGCGAGCAAGTCAAAGAAAGACATAGCGCCGCCGACTTTAACGTGTAATACCCATTGGCAATAATACCCGTTGCTCTCGATTCGTGGTGACGACAGTGATAAATAAAAAGCTCAGCTAATGCTGAGCTTTTTATTTAAAAATTATTGTGTTAGTGCAAGATTCGCGCGCGGATAGTGCCATCTACAGCGCTAAGCTCTTTGAGCGCGACTTCTGAGTGGTCACTGTCGACATCAATAACCACATAACCTATGCTTTCATCGGTTTGTAGATACTGCGCGGCGATATTGATACCGTGCTGGGCAAACGCTTGGTTTATTTGCGTGAGTACCCCTGGGCGGTTGTGGTGGATGTGTAACAAGCGGCTGCGCTCGGCCAACTCTGGTAATGCCACTTCTGGGAAGTTCACGGCCGTCATAGTCGAGCCATTGTCTGAGTATTTGGCCATCTTACCTGCGACTTCAACACCAATGCTTTCTTGTGCTTCTTGAGTTGAACCACCAACGTGCGGCGTTAAAATCACGTTATCAAATTCGCGCAGTGGTGAAACGAACTCTTCATCATTAGACTTAGGTTCTACAGGGAATACGTCGATAGCAGCGCCAGAAAGTGTTTTGTCTTGCAATGCCTCAGCCAGCGCATCGATATCCACCACGGTGCCACGTGATGCATTGATCAGGATGCTGCCTTTTTTCATTACTGATAATTCAGCAGTACCAATTAAGTTTTTTGTTTGCGGCGTCTCAGGAACGTGCAAGCTGACTACGTCTGACGTTTGTAACAGTTGAGTAAGGTTTTGAACTTGCTGCGCATTACCTAATGACAACTTATCTTCGATATCATAATACTGTACGGTCATACCGATGTTTTCCGCCATGATACCTAGTTGCGTACCAATGTGGCCGTATCCGATGATACCCAGTTTTTTACCTCGTGCTTCAAACGAGCCCTCTGCGGTTTTAAGCCATTGACCACGGTGACACATCGCGTTGCGCAGTGGAATACCGCGTAACAGCAATAGAATTTCACCCAATACTAGCTCGGCAACTGAGCGCGTGTTTGAAAATGGGGCGTTGAATACCGCAATACCACGGCGTTTTGCTGCGTCTAAGTCAACTTGGTTAGTACCAATGCAAAAACAGCCAACGGCAATGAGCTTTTGAGCTGCGTCGAGCACGTCTTCGGTAAGTTGTGTACGAGAGCGGATGCCCACAATGTGAGCATCACTGATACGTTCGATGAGTTCATCTTCAGGTAAGGACGTTTTGACGTAGTCTATATTACTGTAACCATTGCGTTTTAGGGTTTCTACCGCGCTTTGGTGTACGCCTTCCAGCAAGAGAATCTTAATTTTATCCTTTGCTAACGATACCTTACTCATTTACTCATTCCTCTAACGTGTAGTTGGGCCCTCCGGTGTGCCGATGATCACAGTATCAGCGCCACGGTGGGCGAATAGGCCGTTGGTAACAACACCAACTACCTGATTTAAAGTTTCTTCAAGCGACTTTGCATCAACAATATGCAGGTTGTGCACGTCTAAAATCACATTGCCGTTATCTGTTACCACACCTTGTCGGTATACCGGATCACCACCGAGTTTTACAATCTCGCGGGCAACGTAGCTGCGCGCCATTGGGATCACTTCAACAGGAAGCGGGAAATCGCCCAACGTTTCTACCAGCTTGGTGTTATCAACAATACAGATAAACTGCTTGGCTACCGCTGCAACAATTTTTTCTCGAGTCAGTGCAGCACCGCCGCCTTTGATCATTTCGTTGTTGGCGTTAATTTCATCTGCGCCATCAACATAAATGTCTAATGCGTCCACATCATTAAGTTCAAATACTTCAATGCCTAGGGCTTTTAGGCGCTCTGTTGAAGCTTGAGAGCTTGATACCGCACCGCGAATATCGTCTTTCATTGTCGCTAACGCATCAATGAAGTGATTCACTGTAGAACCAGTGCCTACACCAACGATGGTGTCTTTTTTTACGTATTCCAGTGCAGCCCAAGCGGCCGCTTTTTTCATTTCGTCTTGAGTCATGTTGCGCTCGCAAATGAGTTAATAGCTAGGGGTTTTAATGCGTTTTATTGTATCACTACCGCGTGGTGCAATAAATTCTCTCGGGCGTGATGATGTAATCTAGTGGCACGTCCCAACTGGCAATAGGTAAAGTGTCTACTTCCTGACACTGATGTGCAACACCTATCAGTATCGGTTTTTTCACTTTGTCATCAGGTATCTGTGCAAAAGTTCGGTCATAAAAACCGCCACCCATACCTAACCTGTTTCCCTGGCTATCAAATGCGACCAATGGCGTGAGGATATAATCTAACTCCGCAACTGGACATATATGACTGCAATTCAATACGGGCTCCAAGATAGCATAGCGGTTTGCCTTCATGGGTGAGTTTTTTTCATAGTGCTGAAAGAGCAAATGCACCCCAGAAAAAGGGTGGATTATGGGTAAGTATGTGCGGCCTTTTTGCCCCCATATATTCTCAAAAGCTGGGCTTAAATCAGGCTCGCCATCATTACTTAAATAGCCGCCAATTTTGGTGGCTTTTTTAACTTTTATAACTTGAGAAATATTAATATTGAGCGCGTTAGCCGCACTTTTTTGCTCTGTTTGTGACAAGTTTTTACGCAAACTCCGCATTCTCTTGCGAATGTCAACACGTTGGCTATCTAACTGCATGGGTATTACATCTAAAAGGGAAGTAAGTCAGGGTAAAAAAATTGCAGCGCCAAAGTGCTTAGCAACAATACAATTAACAGCACCATTACCAGCATGGGCCAGCGTTTATATATGGGCTTGATGTCGTCAGTTGACTCTTCGTCAAGGTTTAAATCTAAAGCCAGATCATCGTTGAGGTCATCCGCGCTTTGATGCAGCTGCTCGCTGAATCTGTGGTCCATATCATCCAAGCGCTCTTCAATACGGATTAAGCTGCTAGTGATGTAATCAAGCGCGGCCATGATTTGTTCGTCGCGCTTATTATTAACCGGTGCGGATGATGCTGAGCTTAGGCGCTTTAACCGACAGCGAATGCCCAGATTGGCCAGTACTTTAGCTTGTTTGAGTGCCTTATCCTGCGTACTCGCGGGGAAAATAGACTGCCCGGCAAAAAAAGCATTAATTTGCTTATCGCTGAGTTTGAGTTTTTGTTGTAGCGCTTGGCTTGCAGTCTCTTGATCTTGGTTATCATCAAGGTGGGCAAAAAACAGCTTAAATTGTTCGCTCATCGGTATCCTGTCATGATAGTAAAAAACGCATTATGCACTTCAATCCCATGTATTGGAGAGTATAAATGCTTTTGTGTAAAAGAAAAAATCCACAGCTATGCGATATAAAGCAAAACACCACAGCGTTGCTGTGGTGTTTTATCTTTGCGGTGCTTTGCCTTAACTAGTGCGTGTCGATCTTTGGTTGAGCTTTGAACTTCGCCATTGGGGGCGCTGGGTTATCACTTGACTACATAGCATGACTACGCGGCGCAGGCTTGCTAACACACCCCAATGACAGTTGTAAAAACACACAGCAAAGTTCAACTTGTCCTAATACTTCGCGGCTTGACCTTCTTTTGGTAGCGCATTGATGATGAAGTCACGTAAATCATTGTTTGATGCCTCTAAATCGGCACGGCGTAGGTACATCATGTGACCACTACGATATCCTTTGAAGCTCAAACGCGATTTCATCTTACCGCTTGGGTCAAGCTGCCACATGGTGTATTTGGCATCAAAGTAGTTGGTCGCACCGTCAAAGTAACCGGCTTGAACCAGCACTTTTAAATACGGGTTTTGTGCCATTGCAAGACGCAGGTTTTCGCCTGTGTTGTTATTGCTGCGATCCCATGGGTGCACAGAGCCAAACATGTTATATTTTACGTCAGTGACGTAGTTAAGCTCTTCACGTAGGTAATAATTGATAGCAGGGGTGAATGAGTGTAACCACGAGGTAAGCTCTGCCCAATAGTCAGGACGATCACCTGCTTCGCGCTTATCGATACCCAAATAACGTGAGTCTAAGCGCCCCACAGTTTGGCCTCTGTCACGCAACAACTCTTTCCAGAACGAGCTCGCTGGGATGTCTAAATTGTTACTCTCAACATAACGCTCTGAGACACCCGCATAGCGTGCCATTTTTGCTACGATATCGCGCTTTTCTTGTTCACTAATAAAGCCACCTTTAGCGATAGCTGGGATCAGTTCATTAACGGTGAAATCTTCAACTTGAGGAAGTAATTCATCCAAATCGAGTGCTTGTAGTTCGCTATCCAGTGCCTTGTGATACCACGCAGTGGCGGCAAAGTAAGGTAAGCGGTTGGCGGCTTCAACAGGCCCTTCACGTTTAATACCGATTTCCGTTGGCGATACCAACACCACACCATTGAGATACATCCACTGGCTGTTTTGTAGCTCTAAAGCCAGACCTGAAACGCGCGTTGTACCATAGCTTTCACCGATAAGGAATTTAGGTGAGCGCCAACGATTGTGACGGCTTACAAATGTATTGAGCCACTCGGCTAGATATTTGATATCAGCGTTAACCCCAAAAAACATGTCTTTTTGTTGGTCACGGCTTGGCATTTTACCGTCTTTACCCGGCAGCACGCGAGAGTAACCGGTATTTACAGGGTTTACATAAACAATATCTGCTACGTCCAATACAGAGTAAGGGTTTTCTTTTACTCCGTATGGCTGCACCGGATAACCCTCATCATCTATCTTAAGTACTTTAGGACCGGTATAGGCAAGGTGCATCCACACGGATGCTGAGCCTGGACCACCGTTAAACGAAATGAGCAGTGGACGTTTGGTATCGTCATCGACACCACTGCGTTTGTAGTATGTGTAATGCAGGGTTGCAACAGCGTCGCCGTTGTCATTCCAAACCGGTTGAGTACCTGTTTGCGCAGTGTAAGAAATGCGCTCACCATTGATGCGAGCTTTGTGTTCAGTAGTAACTGAGCTATCAATTTCAATTTGGCGATTGTGTTGTGATGCATCAAATTGGTCTACTTGTGCGAGTACTGGCGGTGTCATCACGACGCTCAAAGACAGTGCGAGCGCTTTTAATTGGGTTGCAAACATGGTGTTACCTTTTGTTTTACCTGAAGGTTGCTTGTTATTTTAAGTCTTGTACATGCTCAGTTATGGCCAAGCATGTACATGCCATTAAACGAAGCCTGTGCACGAACTACAACTTATTGCGATAAATGGGGCGCCAGAATATCTGCAATGGCGTCTTTAAAATCTGTATTTATCTCAATACCCTGTGTCATGAGCTTAGTATCTTTTAGTTGGCAGTCTTTTGGTCTTGGTGCGGCATTAGGATTAAATGGCGCCCCGCTGAGGGCGTTAGTGTCAATACCCATGATTTCCGCCATGATTTTCGCCATATCAAGCTTGGTCATTTTTTGTTTGGCGCTGACATGGTAGATCCCTCGCATTGATTGGCCGAAATGATTAATGGCCTGATCTATAACTAGTGCAATGTCTTTGGTATCAGTAGGAAACCGCAGGGCATCATCATCAAACTCTGTGACGCCGTGAAGTAATTGCTTGGCAATTACTGTAACCGCAGACTCTCCTAGATGACCGACTTGACCATAAAGCACAGGTATACGCACGATAGCAGCACTAGGGTAGAGGGTTTGCAACAGGCTTTCTGTGCGAGCTTTGGACTCACCGTATAAATTTAAGGGATTAGGGATGGCGGCTTCATCATAAGGCGCAGTGCGGCCATCAAAGACATAATCGGTGCTAATGAAAATGAGTTTGCACTGATATTGTGCACAGCATTTGGCGATACATTCGGTCACAGCGCAATTTAACTCAATGGCTTGTTCGGGGTCATCATCAAACTTGTCTGGATTGCGTTCGGCGGCACTGTGAATAAAGAAGTCTGGACGGTGGGTGTCAAATAGCTCGAATACTTCTTTTTCATTAAGCAAATCAGCTTTAATAATGGGAGGCTGCGCTCTTGAAAAGCCCAAGCCAATGATGTCGTGATGTGTGCCTAGGTTTGCAAAAATTGCACGGCCAAGTAGACCTGTTGCGCCAGACAGCATTATTTTCGCCACAAAAATTATCTCCAATAAACACAATAACAGCAGCCTAGATGCCATCACCCCTAATGTCAAAGCGCTAAGGCGTTAACATGTATGCAATTTTGTGCCTAAAATGTGTCTCTTGTGCCTAAAATGTGTTTAAATTTGTGATGCCGCAAAAAACTAATAATAAATTACCATGTCGGAGTCCTCTTATGGCGCGCGTTCTAATCATTGAAGACAGTAAAGTAGTACAACAAGTATTGCGTCATTTATTGACCCAGCAATTTGCTAAAGCGTTGATAAAAAATGTAGATTTTGCTTGGGATTACCAACAAGCCTCACAACTGTTGCAACAACACACTTACGATTTAGCTTTGGTTGATATGACTCTGCCTGATTGTGATACGGGTGATGCGGTACGACTTACTATTGAGCATCAAGTGGCCAGTGTGGTGTTGACCTCAACCCTTGATGAAGCACAACGCCAGCAAATGTTAGAGTTAGGCGTCATCGATTATGTTGTCAAAGATAACCGTGACTCGTATTTATATGCGGTGCGATTGGTTACGCAATTATTGCGAAATAAAGGGTTAAAGGTGCTTGTTGCTGATGACTCTAAATTAAGTAGGCAAATACTCACTCACCTGTTGGAGCGCCAACTCTATGAAGTGATTGAAGCACCTGATGGTGAACAAGCACTGGCCATTTTACGTCAAGACCCTGAAATCAAACTGTTACTGTGTGACTATGCCATGCCCGTTATGGATGGCTTCGAATTAGTGCGTGCAGTGCGTAATTATCGGGGACGAGACGATTTGGCCATTATTGGTATTTCCGGGGCGGGCAGTCATGGTATGTCTGCCAAGTTTATAAAATATGGTGCGAATGATTTTTTAACTAAACCGTTCGCTAATGAAGAGTTTCATTGTCGTGTGATGCAAACCGTAGAGCAGCTGCATTTATTTGATGAGCTCAAGGCGGCAGCGGAGTTAGATCACCTTACAGGACTATATAATCGCCGCTATTTGCAAGAGCATGGGCAAAAAATGTTCGCTAATGACAACAGCAACTTCACCATTGCACTAATTGATGCAGATGATTTCAAAAAGATTAATGACGACTACGGCCACCTTGCTGGTGACTCAGTATTGCAGCAGTTGGCGGCACGATTACAGCAATACTTTAAAGGACACCTTGTTGCCCGCTTTGGGGGCGAGGAGTTTGCGGTGATGATACGCTGCACAGAAAAGGAATTTGCAGGCCTTACACAACGACTGAGTGATTTTAACGAACAATTAAAGAGCAATCCGATTTTACTCGCTGAGCAACCGTATTCATTATCAGTCAGTATTGGTCTGGCGATGCTTGGGCACAGCTGTTTAGATAATTGCTTGCTTGGTGCAGATCAGGCTCTGTATCGTGCCAAAGCACAGGGGAAAAAGCAGTTGTGGATTGAGCGTATCGATGTTGCGAGTTAGTTGCACACATTTGGTATGTAACAAAAAATTAACGCACCAACATGGTGCGTTTTTTGTTCTGCAAATAAGTTAACCTCATGTTTTATATGTGGAAAATAATGTTGGCACAAAGGTTGGATTTATCACTGGGACATTAATAAATCAGTGTTGCCTGAAGGGGGCCATATGAAAATGATCAGTGCCATCATTAAGCCATTTAAGCTTGATGAAGTGCGTGAAGCTCTTTCTGAGCTGGGAATCGAGGGGATGACAGTTGTTGACGTGAAAGGCTTTGGTCGTCAGCGTGGACACACCGAGCTATATCGTGGCGCGGAATATCAAGTCGATTTCATTCCAAAAATAAAAATCGAAATTGCGACTTTGAGTGAAAACGTCGAGCGTGTGGTTGAGCTTATTACTCGCGTTGCCTCTACTGGCAAAATCGGTGACGGTAAAATCTTTGTTTATGATCTTGAGCAAATCGTGCGTATTCGTACTGGTGAGCTTGACGAAGAAGCGGTTTAAGGGGCGTAGTCATGGAAAATACAGTTGTTGAATTACAGTTTTCACTCAATACGTTCTATTTCTTAATATCTGGCGTATTAGTTATGTGGATGGCGGCAGGTTTTGCCATGTTAGAGGCGGGCCTTGTACGCTCTAAAAACACCACAGAAATCCTTACTAAGAATATCGCGCTTTATGCAATAGCGTGTACCATGTACTTGCTTGTTGGCTACAACATTATGTATGTAGACAATGCAGAGGGCGGCTTTTTGCCAAGCTTCGGTGCGTTAATTGGCAGCCAAGCTAGCGATGCAGACCACGCACTCGAGTCTGACTTTTTCTTCCAAGTAGTGTTTGTTGCAACCGCGATGTCAATTGTCTCAGGCGCTGTTGCTGAGCGCATGAAGCTGTGGGCTTTCCTTGTATTCTGTGTGGTATTAACAGGTCTTCTATACCCAATTGAAGGTTACTGGACATGGGGCGGTGGCTTCTTGTCAGAAATGGGCTTTGTTGATTTTGCTGGCTCAGGCATTGTTCACGGTGCCGGTGCTGCAGCAGCGCTAGCGGGTGTGTTACTGCTTGGTGCGCGTCGCGGTAAATACGGTAAAAATGGCCAAATCTATCCAATTCCAGGCTCAAACCTACCACTTGCGACACTGGGCACATTTATCCTATGGATGGGTTGGTTCGGCTTTAACGGTGGTTCACAACTACTGATCAGTGATGCTGAGAACGCGACAGCGGTAGGTAAAATCATGCTTAACACCAATGCTGCAGCTGCAGCAGGTGCAATCGCAGCACTATTGGTATGTAAAACGTATTGGGGTAAAGCTGACTTAACCATGATCCTAAACGGTGCGCTTGCAGGTCTTGTAGTAATCACTGCAGAACCAGCTTCACCATCACCGCTTCTTGCTGTGCTACTTGGTGCAATCGGTGGTATCGCTGTAGTGTTTAGTATCGTTGCCCTAGATAAAGCGCGTATCGATGACCCTGTTGGTGCCATTTCAGTACACGGTGTGTGTGGCGCAATTGGTCTGATGTTAGTGCCGCTATCAAATAGCGATGCAAACTACCTAACTCAATTTATCGGCCTAGTATGTATCTTTGGTTTCATCTTCGTCACATCATTCATTGTATGGGCGATTCTTAAGAAAACCATGGGTATTCGTGTGGGCGAAGAAGAAGAGCTATCTGGTATGGACCAACACGATTGCGGTATTGATGCATACCCAGAGTTTGTGTCGGTACGCTCAAACTAACAATACCGAGTAATTAAATTAACGGCGAGCTTTTCACTCGCCGTTTTTTGTGTCTATAATCTAGCAGAAGTCCCCTTAAGAGGTTCAAAATAATGAATAAACTACTGTTAATTATCCTTTCAATTTTTCTACCACCTGTTGCGGTTTTCTTAAAAGCGGGTGCAGGCAAAGACCTTATCATAAACATTATTCTATGTTTCTTGTTCTTTGTTCCAGCAATGATTCATGCGCTGTGGATCACAACAAGATAGGCTAATAAGCGCCACCTAAGTCAGTATCAGTTAAGTTAGTTCTACTTAACATTACCCTGCACCCTGTCTTGGTGTACTCAAGAGCGATTAATTTTGCTCTTGAGTATGCTAAGCTTCCAAAAATTTCTATTTAGCCACGCATTAGCAACCTTATGGCGCCTAAAAAAACACCTGTTAAGAAACGCAAAAATCCTAAGAAGAAAAATAACAGCTCTTCGTCTCATTCTCCGATGCAACGTGTCTTTAAACGCACATTGTCTGTTTTGTTCAAAGCTGCGTTAGTTAGCGTGATAAGTGTCACCTTGTACATGATTTATCTTGATGCCAAAGTGACGCGTCAGTTTGAAGGGAATAAATGGCAGCTACCGGCTCAGGTGTATGCCCGTGCTATGACATTTTATCCCGGGCAGTATTTGTCTATGGATGAGGTCGAGTGGGAATTAAAGCGCCTCAACTACACCCAAGTAACAAAGCTCACGCATACGGGTCAATACGAGCAAAGTGCGACACGTTTGCGCATATACCGTCGCGCGTTTGAATTTGCAGATACACAGGAACAAGCGCATATCATAGAGCTACGCTTTAGTGGTGATAAGCTCGCGACGGTTAAAAATAATATCGGTCAACGCATGGACAATGCGCGTCTTGAACCAGTACAAATAGCTCGTATTGGTAACGATGAGACTCAAGACCGTGAGTTTGTATCGCTTGATAAATTCCCTGACTTACTTAAACAGACGCTGTTGGTTGTTGAAGACAGAAACTTTTATGACCACCATGGCGTTTCAGTGATGTCTATCGCGCGTGCTTTGTATGCGAACATTCGTGCAGGTCGCACGGTGCAAGGTGGTAGTACCTTGACGCAGCAGTTGGCGAAAAACTTTTACCTTACCCGCGAGCGCTCTTTGGTACGTAAAATAAACGAGGCGCTCATCGCTCTGATCCTCGATTATCGTTATTCAAAAGATGCAATTTTAGAAGCGTATCTCAATGAAGTGTACCTTGGTCAATCATACACTAAGGGTGTGCACGGTATGGGGTTAGCGGCGGAGTTTTACTTCTCCAAGCCCATTGATGAATTAGAGTTTGACCAAATAGCCTTGTTAGTTGCTTTGGTAAAAGGCCCATCTTATTACAACCCGCGCCGCTACGAGGAGCGAGCCATGGAGCGCCGCGACTTGGTGTTGAGGCTGATGGTGGAAAATGGCCTAATCACACCGCCTGAATTTCGTGTTGCCCTAAAGCGTCCATTGGATATTGCGCCGATGAGTCGTGATATTGATAAAACCTACCCGGGTTATCTGGAGTTAGTCAATCGCCAACTTAAAGAGTTGGTGCCGGATAAAGAAACCCTTGATGCGGGCGTTCGTGTATTCACCTACCTAGATTTGCAAAAGCAAGAAGCGATGGAAGAGTCTATTGCTAACTCATTGCCTTATTTAGAAAAACGTCCAGATACTGAGCAGCTTGAGGCCGCCATGGTGTCGGTTAATCGTCACATGGGTGGGGTGTCTGCGCTGGTGGCTGGGCGTGATATGCGTTATTCCGGTTTTAACCGTGTACTTGATACTAAGCGTAACATTGGTTCGTTAGTGAAACCTGCCGTTTATCTCAGTGCTTTGCAGCTAAAGCAATACAGCCTTGGCACCTTGCTGAGTGATACGCCATTGGCGGTAAAAGATGAACAGGGTGAAGTCTGGCGTCCAGACAACTTTGACCATCAGTTCCGTGGTGATATGCCTCTATATCAAGCTTTCAGTAACAGTATCAACATTCCAGCTGTAAATCTTGGATTAGATATTGGTGTAGACAAGGTCGCCAATACGCTAGAGGGGCTAGGGGTAGAGGGGGATATTAATCAATACCCATCACTGCTACTTGGTGCATTGGAATTGTCGAGTTATGAAGTCGCACAAATGTACACGACACTCGCCAATGACGGAGCCTACACACGCTTAACGAGTATTTCAGCGCTCACGGATAACAGCGGAAAAATCCTCTATCAGCACCAGCCTCAATGGCAGCAACGCTTCCCTGAAGATGCGATGTACATGACGAAGTATGGTATGAAGCGAGTGACTAAAGACGGTACGGGTAAACGCTTGAATAAGCACTTTCCAACCATCCAACTTGCGGGTAAAACAGGGACCAGTAACAATTTACGTGATAGCTGGTATGGTGGTTTTGACCAAAATACAGTGACGGTGGCATGGGTCGGGCGTGATGATAACCAAAGTACCGGCCTTACCGGTGCTGTGGGGGCCTTAGAGCTGTATATTCGTTATTTGCGTCAACTTAATCCGCAGTCAATTGCTGACGAGCGACCTGATGGCATTCGCTGGGCATTTATAAATGAATTAACTGGCCTGCAAGCGCCACCAGGGTGTGGCAAAGTTATTCAGCTACCTATTCGCGCCAGCGAGTTTAATGCTCGTCCAAGTTGCGTACGCTACTAATACCAATCAACTTAAATAGCACATCATTTATCCAGTGCTATATATGATCACATACTTATGCTGATTGGTATAAGACGATGGGTATAACGTTAAGACACAAAAAAACCGCCATTTTGGCGGTTTTTTCATCAAGCCATTATTTATAGCTTTGCAAATGCACGTTGTGCGGCTGCGATTGTTTGTGCAATTGCTTCATCATCATGTGCTGCACATACAAAGCCCGCTTCAAACGCAGAAGGCGCTAAATACACACCCTCTTCAAGCATGAGATGGAAGAAACGCTTGAAGCGTTCTAAATCACATTCAGTTGCTTGTTTGTAGCTTGTTACGGTATCAGCGTCTGTGAAGAAGAAACCGTACATACCACCTGCGTAGTTGGTTGTAAGTGGGATACCTGCTTCGTCAGCCGCTGCTTGGAAGCCTTCACAAATCGCTTTACTCTTAGCTTCAAGCTCATCATGCAGACCTTCTTGGCTCAGTAGCTCAAGCGCTTTAAGGCCAGCTGCCATAGCAATAGGGTTGCCAGAGAGTGTACCAGCTTGGTATACCGGACCGACTGGAGCAACGTAATCCATAATCTCTTTTTTACCGCCAAAAGCGCCCACAGGCATACCGCCACCGATGACTTTACCTAAACAGGTCAAATCTGGCGTGATGTTGTAGTACGCTTGAGCGCCACCTAGCGCAACGCGGAAACCTGTCATCACTTCATCGAAAATCAATACACTGTTGTACTTATCACAAATCTCACGAAGTCCTTCAAGGAAGCCTGCAACCGGTGGGATACAGTTCATGTTACCTGCAACTGGCTCGATGATGATACAGGCGATTTCCTCTGGGTACTTTTCAAATACCGCTTTAACTTCGTCAAGGTTGTTAAACGACACTGTGAGTGTGTGCTTGGCGAAATCTTCAGGGATCCCTGGTGAATTAGGAACACCTAATGTGAGAGCACCTGAACCTGCTTTTACAAGTAATGAGTCAGCATGGCCGTGGTAACAGCCTTCGAACTTCAGGATTTTATCTCGGCCAGTGTATCCACGAGCAAGGCGAATCGCACTCATAGTGGCTTCGGTGCCTGAATTCACCATGCGCACAGATTCAATAGAAGGAACGAGTTCCTTCACTTTTTCTGCCATATCAATTTCAGCTTCGGTTGGCGCGCCATAACTTAAACCGCGCTCAACAGCTTCGTGTACTGCTTGTTTAATTGCTGGATGATTGTGGCCTAAAATCATTGGGCCCCAAGAACCAACATAATCGATGTATTTTTTGCCATCCGCGTCAAAAGTATACGGACCTTCTGCGTGCGTAATGAATAAAGGTGTACCACCGACACCATTAAAAGCACGTACTGGAGAGTTCACGCCACCTGGGATAGAGGCTTGGGCGCGGGCAAATAAATCTTGGCTTTTACTCATTTTGCTTCCTATTTGAGTTGGCAAATTAATCTTCACGTTTACGGCTGAACCATGGCACCGTGGTTTCGTACTTGTCTACTTGGTTTTCTACACCCAAAGTTAACGCGAACAATGCCATGCGGATCAACACCCCGTTTTGTACTTGACGGAAGATTGCTAAGTTATCGTTACTGTTCAGATCATTGTCTAATTCGTTAGCTTCGCTGCGGCTATCGCGCGGCAATGGGTGCATCAATACAGAGCTAGGTTTGCAGTGCGCGTTATAAATGGCTTGGCTAATACGGAATCCACCGCGATATTTATTGGCTTCTTCTTGGCTTGGGAAGCGCTCTTCTTGGATGCGTGTTTGATAAACAATATCTGCAGCCAAATTACCTTCCATTTTATCAACCAGCTCAATCGTGTGGCCGGCATTGCTCACTGTATCAAGAATGCTTTGCGGCATCTGCAAGCCATCAGGGGCAACCATAGTGAAACGAATGTCTTTGTAATGGCACAATAGCTTGGACAACGAGTGCACCGTGCGGCCGTATTTAAGATCGCCCACTAAGGCGATGTGCATCCCATCGACGCCACGCTCAAAACGACCCAATTCACGGTCAATGGTCAGCAAATCTAATAGTGCTTGGGTAGGGTGCTCGTTTGGACCGTCACCACCATTGAGAACCGGCACATCACAGCCGGTTGCAAACTCGGCGACAGAGCCCGCGTCTGGGTGGCGCATAGCAACTGCATCGGCGTACGCAGAGATAACGCGCGCAGTATCGTACAATGACTCGCCTTTGGCTAACGCTGAACTTTGCATACCCGTAGTCTCTCGCACTAGACCACCTAACAAGTTGAAAGCAGTACCAAAGCTGACTCGTGTACGGGTACTTGGCTCAAAAAACAGGTTGGCAAGAATCGCCCCCTCGAGCACTTTAGTACGTTTTTGTTTTTTGGCATAAGGTTCCATCCGTTTTGCCACTGCAAAAATATGCTCGATACTATCTCTATCGAGTTGATTTACAGAGAGAATGTGTTCACCTTGAAAGCGTAGCATGGAGGTAGTCCCAAACGTTGAAGTAAATAATAAAATCCAGTGTTGAGCCTTGAGTCATATCGTTACGACCGAAGGCTCAAAAACAACACTGCGTTTGGGTGCGCACTATAGCAGATTTTGCAGGGTTTTTTATAGCGCTGGTTTCAATACTGCCAAAAAGATAATGGCCAACAGAATCAGCACCGGAAACTCATTGAATATGCGATAGAAGCGGTCCGAGCGGGTGTTGCGATCGTGTTTGAAATCTGCCAGTAATTTAAAGCAATAGCCATGGTAAATATACAAAATAATGACCAGTACTAATTTGTAATGTAACCACATACTGGCTCGGAACCACTCACGGCCATATTCAACGATGGTTAATACCCCAAATACTGCCGTTAAAATGGCAAAAGGGGTAACAAAGAACAATAACCTGCGTTCCATGACTTTTAACATCGCGCTGCATGACTTTTCCTCAGTCAGTGCGTGATACACAAATAAGCGCGGCAGGTAAAAGATACCGGCAAACCAAGCGACCATGAAGAACATATGCAACGCTTTGTATATTAGTACTAATGTCATAGGGATTATCCTTATTATTTTTATAACAGCGCATTACGAATAGTGAGGATATGATGGATCTGATCCCAGCGTAAAATACCGACAATTTCTTTAGGGTCATGTAAGTCGTAGACATACACAGCACCGCTGCGCTTATCTTTGAGTACGTCAAACGCATGAGATAGGGTTGATTGCGAGCTTACGCCATCCAGTTCTACATAACGAATAGCGACATTTTCTTCAGACATCAACGTTAAGTCATACTCAGCCAATCGATAGCCATTTTCATCGTCATAGACGATAAGGGGTGTTTGCCCATCTAAATGATCCAAAGACTCCTTTATTAACTCTTTATCATCCGAATAGAGTAGTTTGAAGTGCTCATTCATCTCCGCCATGATGCCGACTTTTTGTAACGCTTCTTTCGCTGGAGAGACTTGATATCCTAAGTTTTGGAAATCAAGTTGTTGTAAGAATATCGAGCGATTGCCAAACACTTGCAAGGCGGTGACATAGGCTGTGACGATAACCAGCATTGCTGGAACAATAATTTGTGGGCTTGATGTGAGTTCCATTACCGCAGTGAGAGCAGCTAAAGGCGCATGCAAAGTGGCAGCGAGTAGGCCGGCCATCCCCAATACGCCATAGGTGCCTGCTACGTCAGTGCCAGGAGCAACCATGTGGGCGAAAAATGACATCAAGGTCCCCATTACTACGCCCAACCCGATCACCGGGCCAATAATTCCGCCGGGGATACCCAAGCCAATAGCAAACAGAGTTGCCAGTAACTTGGCTACGAAGATAGTCAGTAATAGCTCGACATTATCAGGAGATTGCACAGCAATGGTGATAGCACTCATACCAGAGCCCATTGCTTGTGGTACCAAATAGCCAATACCACCTGCTATGAGACCCGCAATGAGTAGGCGCGGCAGCATGGTAAGTGGTTTGAATGTACGGATAATCAACATCAGGTTTTTATTAAACGCATAGGCTACAGCGCCCAAAGTCATGCCGCATATGACTAGATATGGATAATGCCAAAAACTCAAAGGGGTGACACTGATCAGTGCTAATTCTAAATCAGCACCAAATACAAATTGGGTGGCAAGAGCACCTGTGACCGCTGCCAGCATAATCGGCACAAAAATATGCACCTTGTATTCACGGATCACCACCTCCATCACGAAGATCACCGCCGCAAGTGGCGTGTTGAACGATGCGGCTATTCCGGCGGCAACACCGCAACCACTCAATGTACGCATGGCGTTGTAAGGAAGGTGTAGTTGATTAGCTAATATACTGGCACCGGTGGCTCCCATATGCACTGATGGGCCTTCTCGTCCGACTGAAAAGCCACTTATGAGGGCAATTGCACCACCGACGAACTGGTTAATGGTGTTATATAAAGGCATTTGCCCATAATGGATTTTCATCCGATGGATTACAAATGGGATCCCTAATCGGTAATGTTTGAAGCCAGTTAAAAATGCGAAAAAGGCAATAGCAAGCGCAGCACCTATGGGAAGCAAAAAGCGCTGTAGCTCAGAGAGCGTCGTGAAGTCATCGAAATCTTCAAGAAAGAGGTTCTGAGCCAAGACAATAGTTAGGCGAAATAGAATAATTAAACCCGCGGCAATGAGCCCGGCGGCAATCCCTAGTAAGCATAACTGTATTGATGTTTTTGGCTGAGCAAGGCGTCGTCTCAGCGCCCCTAACTGCATGCATTTACCCTTGTATATGTGTGTAATAACGATTCGGTATATAGTCTATCAAAGCTTACTTCATAAATCCTTGTTTCGCATAAGAGTTTATTGAGAATGTGTCTGCTTGGGAAACGGCAACTTTAAAGCTGATAAAAATATAACCAAATGTTGTTTATTCTTTAGAGCGTATTGAACTTTGCTGTTTGTTTTTACGCCAATTATTCCGGTGGCAACGCAGAGCTTGCACCTCCTCGCATTGAAGCCTTTATTTTAAACAAAATAGTTACCTTAACGTTCAACACGACCCAGTCGCATACAGTCAATACTTGATTAAGTTAGTCGGGTATTAGATAATTTGCGCCACAGTAGGTAGTGAGAGTATTCAGAATGTCCGAGCAAGTTCCAATTAAATTTAGTGATGCTGCAGCCGCGCGAGTTAAGCAATTGATCGAAGAGGAAGAAAATCCTTCTCTTATGCTGCGTGTGTATGTCACCGGTGGCGGCTGTTCGGGTTTTCAGTATGGCTTTACGTTTGCTGAAGAAGCCAACCCAGGGGATATGCAAATTGTGAAAAATGGCGTCACCCTAGTCGTTGACCCAATGAGTTTACAATACTTGGTTGATGGTGAAGTTGACTACACAGAAGGTCTTGAAGGCTCGCGTTTCTTCGTTAACAACCCAAATGCCACAACAACCTGTGGCTGTGGTGCAAGCTTTAGCGTGTAACACTGCTCATTCTAAATTGAAAAAGCCGCAAATGATGCGGCTTTTTTTGTATCTAAGGTCAAAAGTCGGTGTTGGTGACATAAGCCATCAAGGTTAAAAAACCGAGTACGAAAGCGCTAAACACGCAGATGTAAATGAATCCTTTTTTGCCTTGCTTTAAAGGCACATTGTTGGCGTTGAGGAACATCCACCACCCGAGACACAAAACTACTGGAAGCAAAAACAGTAAACGAATCATTATTTAACCAAATACCGTGTTTTCTTTTCATATTAGCTTATAAGTAACTGCTCCCAAAGAAAAAATAAACTATCGATTTTCTAATAAAAATTAATTAGTATCGATTCAAAGCGGTCATCGTATTTTGTTACAGAATTAGGGGCGATTTTTTTCGCGCCGAAATTAGGTAAACTTTTGTACATACGCTATACCTAAAATGGGACATGTGCTTTAATAGCGTGGCAAGTGAGACGGGCAAAACTCACTTGCTTATGTTTCGAACATAAAATGTAAAACAATCAATTCATCTAGTAGGAGATGTAATTATGATGGGTAAAACCGTTTCTTCCGAGGAGAATGGAAGACTAACCAAGTGGCTAAAAGATAAACGCCATGAAAAGGGTCACACAATGCGTAGTTTGGCGCAAGTATTGGGCACGCCACACTCATTTATCGGTAAAATCGAAAACCAAGAGCGTCGTTTGGATGTGATTGAGTTCATTCGTTACTGTGAAGCCCTTGAGGTAGACCCATATGAAGGTCTTGCTTTATTGAAATAAAGCATCGCACCCCAGAGCCCAGGACGGGCTCTAGGCCCCACTTACTTATCACACTTCCTTTTGCTTACTGTGAAACTGCTGCTCCAGCTGATATAAACGTCCTCTAATTAAATACAAAAATACCAGAGATGGAATGACCATTAGGGCGGTTAATATAAAGAACATTGACCAGTCGCCGTGAAGCCAATCATCAACAATGACACCACTGTAGCCCGAGAGTAAAGTACGACCTAAGTTGCCCAAAGATGCCAGTAATGCGTAGTGGGTGGCGCTGAAGGCTCTATCACATAACATCGAGATAAATGCCACCATGGCCACGAGCGACCACGCTTGAGTAAAGCCATCGAGAATGATGGCCATTGCGTAAAGTCTCAAGTCTGGGCCAACAACCGCAATCCAAGAGAACATAAGATTTGATGCCGCCATGGCAACACCACTGATAAATAATCCTTTGACGATACCAAAACGGCTATTAAACAGGCTGCCTAAAAAGGCGAATATTATGGTGAGCACTGCGGTTCCAAGCTTGGAAAATGTCGCAATGTCGGTATTGCTAAAGCCTACTTCTTTGTAAAAGACGATAGACATACGCGCTAAGAAAGCTTCCCCAATTTTAAATAAAAAGATAAAAGCTAACAGTGCTAACGCTGTTTTCACACCATTGCGAGCGAAGAAGCTGCGCAGTGGCTCAATGACCGTTACTCCCAGCCAAGCAAGTACTTTGCTGAGCGCTTTTGGCATGCTGCCCTCAGCATGGTTAAGCTTTTGTTGGTACTGCTTCTCTAGCTCAGCGTGGATATTTTCGCGATTAGATTCAGGCTCTTTGGCAAACAACACATACACAATTAACAGCACCACAATCAGTGCTAATGCTAGATAAACATCTGGCCAGTCGATACCGGGAAGATCAGCGGCAAAAAATGGTAAAGCGCCAAGTAGCGCATAACCTGTCCACCAACCGCAGGTAGCCATAGCCGCAGCGGCAGAGGTCTTCTCGCTTTCATTTTCGGCTAAGACATCAATACGGTAAGCATCAATGGCAATGTCTTGGGTGGCAGAGGCTAGCGCGATTACAAAAGCCAAAGAAGCGATGATAATGAGGCTTTGCTCAGTAATAGAGATAAATGACATGCATGCGGTGGCTATAAGCACCACAACGAGACAGCAAAAAATCCAGCTGCGGCGTTGCCCCAGCCATCTAGTGAGTAATGGGATTTGCACCCTATCTACTATAGGAGACCATAGGAAGTTGATGGAATAGGCACCAAAGACCATACCGAATAAGCCGATCATCGAACGACTTAACCCTTCGTCCTTGAGCCAAGCGCTCATGACAGAACCAATCAATACCCATGGAAAACCGCTGGCGATACCAAATACAAACACAGTAAGTAAGCGGCGGTCGATAAAGTATCTAAAAAAATCAGACACTGAAGTGTGTGAATGGCTCATGTATGTTCTTTTTATTATTTGAAAGCAAAGGGCGACTGATGTCGCCCATATCAATTAAAACGTTTCGGCTTCTAATACCTTGATATCAAAAATTATCACGGCTTGTTTAGGTACATAAGAATAGCCAATTTTTTCTTGGTAATCTGTTTCAACTTGCATGATTTTGTCGAGTGTATCGAACCCCTCAACGACAGAGCCAAACACAGCGAATCCCCAGTCACTCCCTGGGTTCAAATGGTCATTGTTGTCCATATTGAAGAAGAACTGGCGCGTTGCTGAATGTGGCTTGCGGTCCTGATATGCCATGGCAATAGTGTACATGTCATTTTTTAAACCACTGCCACTTTCATTGAAAATAGGATCATTCTCATACAGACCGTCATAGTCCTTGTCGTAACCACCACCTTGGATAACAAAATCGCGGTCGTTTTCTTCGTCACGCTCTACGCGGTGAAAAACAGAGCCTTTGTAGCTACCATCTTTAACGTAGGTTAAAAAGTTATTCACTGTCATAGGGGCGCGTGATCTATCGAGCTCAACCACAATTTTACCTAGGCTAGTCGCGAACTCTACGCGTGGAAATAAGTTACCTTTTTGCACAAACTCGCCGGGTACAGCCGCGTGTGCAAGCGGTGTTAATAGAATAAATAAAGACACTAAAAGTGCGTAAATACGAGTGCTCATGACGCTCCTTTTTGCATGTAATTGTTAAGTTCAGGGTCGCTCATAATACGCGTTACGAGCTGTTCAATGAGTTTGTTGAGTTGGGCTTCTACTTTCGCTTGGTCATAACCGAAAGGGCCTCGAAATTGGCTTTGACCATTATACATTTTGCTAAACTGGCTGCCGTTACGATTAACAAAAACTTGCAATGCGATTTGCGCTTCACTGACATGATCTATGGTGTTCTGTGTCACTGTCGCGTTGAGGGAATGGATTGACACTTGAAGTTGCGATGTTGCCAATGCACTTACCTGAGCACCATTGACTTTTAGGGCTTGTTCAAACACCTTGAACATTTTTGAGTCTAAACCCTGTGTTGGCATTAAAAAGCGCTCATCACCGTGCGCTACTGAAATCGTTGCTGATTTAGCGCGTTGGTCAATGATATTTAAGCTTACAGATTGATTGAATTGCGTGTATTGGCCACTTTGATACTTAGGGTCGAGTATCGCCTGAGTAGTGCGATTGGCGCAGCCACTGACAAATAACACAACAACAAGAAGGCTCCAGATTGGCAAACGTATAAACATAATTGTCCTATTATTTTTTCGCGCTTAATACAACAAACTTCTTGTTTGAACCCAGTAACTTGGAGCTACCGAATAAGCGTTTTAGTTTTTCGTGATAATCTAGGTGACGATTGCCTACGATACGTAGCTCACCGCCTGCTCGCAACACTTTCTTTGCATCATTAAACATCTGCCACGCAATGTGGTCTGTTACTGCGTTTTGTTGATGAAATGGTGGGTTGCATAGCACCAAATCTGCACTGTTAGCGTCAAAGCCTGTAAGGCAGTCATTATGCACAAACTGGCACCGAGCTAATGCCTCTGGCATATTTTCCTGTACAGTCATTTTTGCTGATGCCACGGCCATAGCCGATTCATCTACAAAGGTTACATGGGCGCTTGGGCACTTTGCCAATATTTGTAGACCAATGACGCCATTACCACAGCCCAAGTCAATAATATTCACCGCCTTTTTTGAATGAGGCAGATAGTTACTGAAAAAACGAGCACCAATATCTAACGAGTCCCGAGAAAACACATTGGCATGATTGAGCATGAACAAATCAGTGTCTTCAAGCTGCCAACGTTTGGGAAACGGGCTTTGCTGTGGTTTATTCTTGACCTCGGCAATGATTAAGCGTGACTTTTTAACTGCCAACGACGTTGTGGCAGGGCCAATATAGCGCTCAACTAAGTTAATCGTTGAAGTATGAATGGCCTTGGTTTTTCCCGCAAAAATGACAGGTGTACCTTGCTTTTGTGTTTGTGAAATCATTGCCAGCTGGTGCTGCATGTAACCACTATTTTTTGGCACCTTCGCGATAACCAAATCATAGTCGTTAGCCAAATCAGATAAACTCGAAAGTGGTGTCAGGTTATCTGTATTGAGGTTGTTACATGCAAGATTGTGTTGCCAAGCTTGCATGGCAATATACGAGTCAGTAACTGAATCCGCCGTTAACTCATTAAATGCGCAGGCCAGCGCACCAAAATCATCGTTGAGGATCAACAGTCGCTGCGTGCTCGGGTAATGCTCTTTGGCATACTCAACAAGATATTCATCAGAGGAATCCCATGCTTGCAGGCTGCGATTCTTTTGTTGTAGCGGAAAGCGATGCAAGGTGAAGGTATTACCTCCAAGTTGAGCTGATGTTATCATGAGTATTAGAGTTTAACTGACAGTGGCGTTAGTTTATCACGATGGGTGCATACACCTCCAACCAAAACCGCACGCATTTGCCTTCGCAGTTGAGTAGCGAGATGTTCAGCTATCAGGCAAACGCTATCACAGCAGAAAAAGCACAGCGCTTATTTTGCTATTTGCGTGATACGGTGCAATGGCAGCAACCTAGCATTCAAGTATTTGGCAAATGGCACCCAATCCCGCGCTTACAAGCCTACATGGGTGATAACGACGCACAATATACTTATTCGCAACAGCGTTTCACGCCGCTACCTTGGTTGCAACCACTGGATGATATGCGCAAGCGGCTGAGCCAATCGTTGGGGTGCCCGTTTAACGCCGTACTCATTAATTATTATCGTAATGGCTTAGATTGCATGGGCTGGCACGCTGATGATGAAGCAGAGCTTGGGCCCCAGCCGACAATTGCATCGGTGTCTTTGGGCGCCATACGTAAGTTCAAATTGCGTGAACGCAGCACAAAGGAAGTAATTGACTTGGCGCTAGAGTCGGGCAGTTTGTTGGTGATGAAAGGGCACAGCCAAGCACGTTTTGAACACAGTCTTCCGAAACAGAGAAAGGTATCACAAGGGCGGATTAACTTAACGTTTCGCTACATTCGATCGTCTTTGTTATAGTAGCGGCCATCTTTGTTATGGGTGAGCAATGTTTATGTCAATGCAATCACAAATAGAAGCAAAACTGTCAGCTGCTATTGAGTGCAGTTATCTGCAAGTGGACAATGAAAGTCACATGCACTCACGAGGACAAGATTCTCATTTCAAGGTGGTGGTAGTGAGCGACAGTTTTAACGGTCAACGTTTGTTACAGCGCCATCGCACGATCAATGCCATCCTTGCCGATGAGCTAAGTAACCACATTCATGCACTTGCGATTCATGCCTATACATCGCAAGAGTTTAATGAAAAGCAGGGCCTTGCCCCAGACTCACCGCGCTGTTTAGGTGGGTCAAAGTTTGATAAATAATGTCACAGCGTGAGTCATCAGACCTGTGTGGCGATGAATAATCGCTACACTAGCGCTAATTTTTCGGTAACGAATGGAATTTTAACATGGTCATTAAGCCTAAAATCCGTGGATTTATCTGTACTAACGCTCATCCAGCGGGCTGTGCAGCACACGTACAAAAACAAATAGAATATGTAAAGAGCCAAGGTGACTTGGGTAGTGGTCCTAAAAATGTATTGGTGATCGGTTCATCAACGGGTTATGGTCTTGCATCTCGCATCGTATCTGCGTTTGGTCATGGTGCAAAAACACTGGGTGTGTTTTTCGAAAAGCCAGGTACAGAGAAGAAAACGGCATCAGCGGGCTGGTATAACACTGCCGCTTTCCAGCAGGCTGCTGATGAAGCAGGTATTTGGTCTAAAAATATCAATGGCGATGCGTTCTCTGACGAAATCAAAGCGCAAACGATTGATATGATCAAAGCGGAGCTTGGTCAGGTTGATTTAGTGATTTACTCACTGGCATCACCTCGTCGTACTGATCCAAAAACAGGCGAAACGTATTCTTCAACACTTAAGCCAATTGGCGATAGTGTAACGACGAAGAACCTCAACACCTCAAAACGTATCATTGATGAAGTGAGCGTTGAAGCAGCAAGTGAAGAAGAAATTGCTAACACTGTGAAAGTGATGGGTGGCGAAGACTGGCAGCTATGGATTGATGCGCTAAACGACGCAGGCGTGTTGGCTGACAATTTTAAAACAACTGCTTATACCTATATCGGCAAAGAGCTAACTTGGCCTATCTACGGTCATGCGACTATCGGTAAAGCGAAAGAAGACTTGGACCGCGCAGCGCAAGAAATTAAAGCATCAACGGCAGCGATTTCAGGTGAAGCTTACGTCAGTTCATTGAATGCAGTGGTAACGCAAGCGAGCTCTGCTATTCCAATCATGCCTCTGTATATTTCTGCACTGTTCAAAGTAATGAAAGCCGATGGCACATACGAAGGTACGATTGAGCAAATCACAGCGCTGTTCAAAGAAAACCTATACGGTGAAACACCTCGTTTTGACGATGGTGGTCACCTGTTCCAAAACTACAAAGAGCTTGAAGATGATGTGCAACAGCGCGTGCAGGCTATTTGGGACTCAGTTGATACCGATACCATTGACGAGCTAACAGACTATGTGGGTTACCACAAAGAGTTCTTACACCTGTTCGGCTTTGATTTAGATGGCGTAGATTACGACGCGGATGTTAATCCTGACGTGCAAATCAACAACCTCGTCTAAAGTTGATTCGTTAATTAAATAAGCCAGTCCTGTGACTGGCTTTTTTTGTAGCCGTGTTTTCACATGTCAAAGTGATTCAATCACGCGAAATTAAGACTTTGGTCTATATTGAAGTTTATTCATTCAGGATGACCATTGATCGCTGGATAATTTTTACTTTTTAACTCGCATAGTCACCGCGATTAATGTTAAAATTCGGCAGATATGTGACAGGTTCACTACGTTGCTTGGTCCGTAGGTCGGAATAAGTGCTCTTTTATACCGTTTGTATTAATTAGGTTGGTTGTTATTTGCTCATTGTTGGGGCGTTTTCATCCGAACAATTAGCTCTTCGTCTTAATTAACGCGGTTATGTGCCGAGTCGACTGATACTAAGCAGCGTGGTTGGTAAGATTTTAAGTTTCTTTCCTTTAAAGTAATGCAAGTGCGTATGATCAACATAAAAAAAGGTCTGGATCTACCGATAGAGGGCGCACCTCAGCAGGTTATACATGACGGCCAAGCCGTTAAACGAGTAGCTGTGCTAGGTGAAGAATATATCGGCATGCGTCCAACCATGCGAGTTCGTGTGGATGACCAAGTCAAAAAAGGCCAAGTTCTTTTTGAAGATAAAAAGAATCCTGGCGTTATCTACACTGCACCGGCCGCCGGGGTAGTTAAAGAAATCAATCGTGGTGCAAAACGTGTACTGCAATCAGTTGTTATTGAAGTTAATGGCACTGAGCAAGAAACGTTTGCAAAGTTCGAAGCAAGCCAACTAGCAAGCCTAGATCGCGACACAGTTGTCGATCAACTTGTTAAGTCAGGTCAGTGGACTGCACTACGTACTCGTCCTTTCAGCAAAGTGCCAGCGGTAGATGCTAAGCCTAGCTCAGTATTCGTAACTGCGATGGACACCAATCCTCTTGCTGCTGATCCAGCAGTTGTGATTGCACAAAATGCTGACGCTTTTGAAGCGGGTTTGGCTGTGGTTTCACGCCTAACCGAAGGTAAAGTGTACGTGTGTAAGAAAGCAGGCGCGCAGGTACCTAGCTCATCAGTTGCTTCTGTTGAAGTGCATGAGTTTGGTGGTAAGCACCCAGCTGGCTTAGTAGGTACTCACATCCACCACCTAGACGCAGTATCTGCATCAAAGCAGGTTTGGCACCTAGGTTACCAAGATGTGATTGCATTCGGTCACCTTTTCCTAAGTGGCGAAATTTACACTGATCGTGTGATTTCTTTAGCCGGTCCTCGCGTTAAAAACCCACGTTTAGTGAAAACGCACATGGGCGCAGCTATGGCTGATTTGGTTGCTGGTGAACTTGAAGACGGTGACAACCGTATCATTTCAGGCTCAGTACTTTCTGGTACCAATGCAACTGGTCCTCACGCTTACCTTGGCCGTTACCACACGCAAGTGTCGGTTCTGCTAGAAGGTCGTGAGAAAGAACTATTTGGTTGGATCGCGCCAGGTAGCGATAAGTTCTCTGTAACGCGTACCTTCCTTGGCCATTTAGCACCAAGCCGTCTATTCAACATGACTACCTCAACGGGTGGTTCGAAGCGTGCCATGGTACCAATCGGTAACTATGAGCGTGTAATGCCGCTAGATATTCTGCCTACACTACTTTTACGTGACCTAATTTCACGTGACTTAGACAGCGCAATAACTCTTGGCGCGTTGGAGCTAGACGAAGAAGATTTAGCGTTGTGTACCTTCGTTTGTCCGGGTAAATACGAGTATGGTTCAATCCTTCGTGAGTGCCTGACAACAATCGAGAAGGAAGGCTAAAATGGGCTTGAAGAAATTTTTAGAAGATATCGAACCGCATTTTGAAGCCGGTGGTAAGCATGAAAAATGGTACGCGCTGTATGAAGCAGTAGCGACTATCTTTTATACACCAGGTTATGTAAATAAAGGCGGTACTCACGTTCGCGATAACATCGACCTAAAACGCATCATGATTTTAGTGTGGATGGCAACGTTCCCTGCCATGTTCTTTGGCATGTTCAACATTGGTCACCAAGCGGCTGGCGCATTAGCGAATGGCTTTGCTTTAGGTGATATGTGGCAAGTAAGTCTTTTCCAACTGTTCGGTGGTGAGTTAACTGCTGATTCGGGTTGGGCTGCGAAGATGTTCTACGGTGCCTGTTTCTTCCTACCAATCTACGCGACGACATTCATAGTCGGTGGTTTCTGGGAAGTACTATTTGCATCAGTGCGTAAGCACGAAGTAAACGAAGGTTTCTTCGTAACTTCTGTACTATTCGCGCTAATCCTGCCAGCAACAATTCCTCTTTGGCAAGTAGCCCTAGGTATTACCTTTGGTGTAGTTATTGCGAAAGAAGTGTTTGGTGGTACAGGCCGTAACTTCCTTAACCCAGCGTTAGCTGGCCGTGCGTTCCTTTTCTTCGCATACCCTGCGCAGATTTCAGGTGACACAGTATGGACAGCGGTTGACGGTTTCTCTGGTGCGACTTACCTAGGCCAAGCGGCTACAGGTGCACTAGATTACGCAAACATGGATCTTTGGTTCAATGCTTTCTACGGCTTTATCCAAGGTTCTATGGGCGAAACGTCGACACTGGCGATTGCTATCGGTGGCTTATTCCTAATTTATGTTCGTATTGCTTCGTGGCGCATCGTGCTAGGTACTTTCCTAGGAATGGTGGTTACATCAATGCTTCTTAACTTCATCAGTTCTGATACTAATGCGGCCTTCGCAATGCCTTGGCACTGGCACCTAGTGCTTGGTGGTTTTGCATTCGGTATGTTCTTTATGGCTACTGACCCAGTATCAGCGTCATTCACTGATAAAGGTAAATGGGCATACGGTGCGTTAATTGGTTTCATGGTGGTAATGATCCGCGTAGTGAACCCGGCGTACCCAGAGGGCATGATGCTAGCAATCTTATTTGCTAACTTATTTGCTCCGCTATTCGACCACTTCGTAGCGCAGTCAAACATCAAGAGGAGATTGGCACGTGGCTAGTAATAACGAATCAATCGGCAAAACGCTTGGTGTAGTTGTTTCATTGTGTTTGGTGTGTGCGATTATCGTATCTGTAGCATCAGTACAATTGCGTCCACTACAGCAAGAAAACAAGCTTAAAGATATTCAAAGCAATATCCTAGCCGCAGCTGGTTTTGAAGGTGTGACAAACGTTCAGTCAACGTTTGACGAGAACATCGAAACTATCGTTGTTAATGTTGAAAACGGTCAGCAAGTGCAATTCGATTCAGAAGAAGCACGTGTAGATTGGATCAAAGCTTACGACTTCGAAAAGAGTAAGTTTGATGCTGCGATGAGTATCAAGCTAACTAAAGCGCAAGATAAAGCAGGTATCCAACGCCGTACAACTGAAGCGCCGGTTTACATTAACCGCGCTGACGATGGCTCAGTGAAATCAATTATTCTACCTATCCAAGGTTACGGCCTTTGGGGTGTTATGTATGGTTTCCTAGCGCTAGAAAACGATGGTGAAACGGTTAAAAACATCATTTTCTACAAGCACAACGAAACTCCAGGTCTTGGTGGTGAGATTCAAAACCCAACTTGGACGGCACAATGGCAAGGCAAAGAGCTTCCTGTTGACCTAGTGAAAAATGGCGCAGATACCAACAACGAAGTTGATGGTCTATCTGGTGCAACACTGACGTCAAACGGTGTTGATAACACGGTTGACTACTGGACAGGTGATAATGGCTTTGGTCCTTTCCTTGCGACAGTACGTGAAGGAGCGTTGAAATAATGGCTGATACTAAAGAAATGAAGTCGGTTCTATTTGGACCTGTCTTCGCCAATAACCCAATCGCCCTACAAGTACTTGGTATTTGTTCTGCGCTGGCGGTTACTTCTAGCTTGAAAAATGCGTTGATCATGTCAATCGCGTTGACGCTAGTTACAGCGTTTTCAAGCTTATTCATCTCGATGATCCGTAACCACATTCCATCAAGCGTTCGTATCATCGTACAGATGACGATTATCGCTTCATTGGTAATTGTTGTTGACCAAGTGCTGCAAGCATTCTCATATGCTACAGCAAAAGAGCTGTCGGTATTCGTTGGTCTAATCATTACCAACTGTATCGTAATGGGTCGTGCTGAAGCATATGCGATGAAGTCGCCACCAATGATGTCATTCCTTGATGGTATTGGTAACGGTCTAGGCTACTCAGTAGTGCTTCTGACTGTTGGTTTCATCCGTGAGCTATTTGGTAAAGGTTCACTATTCGACGTGGAAATCATTCCACTGGTGCAAAACGGTGGCTGGTACCAGCCTATGGGTCTATTGATCCTTCCACCAAGTGCATTCTTCATTATCGGTCTATTCATCTGGGTACTTCGTACTTACAAGAAAGACCAAGTAGAAGCGAAATAAGGGGCGAGTTGTGGAACAGTATCTTAACTTATTTGTTAAAGCGGTTTTCATTGAAAACCTTGCGCTTGCCTTCTTCTTGGGTATGTGTACTTTCTTGGCTGTATCTAAGAAAGTTAAAACCTCAATTGGTCTAGGTGTAGCGGTAATTTTCGTACTAGGTATTGCAGTACCGGTAAACCAAGTGGTTTATCACGCAGTACTTGCTCCAGGTGCGCTTGAGTGGTTAGGTTTCCCAGAAGCTGATTTGAGCTTCCTACGCTTCCTAACGTTCATCGGCGTAATCGCTGCCCTAGTACAAATTCTAGAGATGGCACTTGATAAGTTTTTCCCACCGCTATACAACGCGCTGGGTATCTTCCTACCACTAATTACGGTTAACTGTGCGATTTTCGGTGCGGTATCGTTCATGGTAGAGCGTAACTACAACTTTGGCGAATCAGTGGTATTCGGCCTTGGTTCAGGTGTAGGTTGGGCACTGGCAATCACATTGCTTGCTGGTATCCGCGAGAAGATGAAGTATTCAGACGTTCCTGATGGTCTACGTGGTCTAGGTATTACCTTTATCACTGTAGGTCTTATGGGTCTTGGCTTCATGTCATTCTCTGGTATTTCACTATAAGGTAGCGAGGAGAAATCATGCTTGAGGTATATTTAGGCGTAGGTGTATTCGTCGCTATCGTTGTGCTGTTAGTTTTAGTTATCATTGCAGCTAAATCTAAGCTAGTACCAACTGGTGACGTAACCATCGGGATCAACGGTGATCCTGAAAAGGCAATTACAACTTCACCGGGTAGCAAGCTACTTGGTGCACTAGCAGATGCGGGTATCTTCGTATCATCTGCGTGTGGTGGCGGTGGCTCATGTGGTCAGTGTCGTGTAGATGTGAAATCAGGTGGTGGTGACATTCTACCTACCGAGCTTGATCACATCTCAAAAGGTGAAGCACGTGAAGGCTGTCGTTTAGCGTGTCAGGTTGCTGTTAAAGGCGACATGGAAATTGAACTTGAAGAGTCAATCTTCGGTATCAAGAAGTGGGAATGTACTGTTATCTCTAATGATAACAAAGCAACCTTCATTAAAGAGCTGAAACTAGCTATCCCTGAAGGTGAGGTAGTACCTTTCCGCGCAGGTGGTTATATTCAGATTGAAGCGCCTGCTCACCATGTTAAATACGCTGATTTCGATATTCCTGAAGAATATCGTGCAGACTGGGATCGTTTCGGCTTCTTTAACCTAGAGTCAAAAGTAGACGAAGAAACAATCCGTGCGTACTCAATGGCTAACTACCCAGAAGAGTTCGGCATTATCATGCTTAACGTACGTATTGCGACTCCGCCACCAAACAACCTAAGCCTGCCTTGCGGTAAGATGTCTTCATACATCTGGTCACTGAAAGAAGGCGACAAGGTAACGATTTCTGGTCCATTCGGTGAATTCTTCGCGAAAGACACTGATGCAGAGATGGTATTCGTAGGTGGTGGTGCAGGTATGGCACCGATGCGTTCACACATTTTCGACCAGCTTAAGCGTCTTAACTCTAAGCGTAAGATGAGCTTCTGGTATGGTGCACGTTCGAAGCGCGAAATGTTCTATGTTGAAGATTTCGATGGCCTAGCGTCAGAAAACGACAATTTCGTATGGCACGTAGCTCTGTCAGATCCTCAACCTGAGGACAACTGGGAAGGTTACACTGGCTTTATCCACAACGTATTGTATGACAACTATCTGAAGGACCATGAAGCGCCAGAAGATTGTGAGTTCTACATGTGTGGACCACCGATGATGAACGCAGCCGTAATCAACATGCTTAAAGATTTAGGTGTTGAAGACGAAAACATCCTACTGGATGACTTCGGCGGCTAATTTAACGATCCACTATCGTTAATGTGTTAAGATTAAGAGCCTTCAGATATGACTGAAGGCTCTTTTTTTATATTTAAACCAAATGCTTAATCTGATTGGACGGTTATCACTATGATGCACATTCGCTCTGGCAATGCGTTTTTGAGTTTTATATTAGTCACGTGTTTATTGGTACTTGCTGGGTGTGATAACGCACCATCACAGCCGCAGCAACAAGAGTTGTTACTGCAGGGCAAAACCATGGGTACGACCTATAACATTAAGTTATATGCCACAGAGCAAAAACTTAAGAACAACACGTTACATAGCGACATTGAAGCGGCGCTTAAAAATGTAAACCAGTCTATGTCGACCTATATTCCTGATTCAGAAATTAACCAATTTAATCGCCTCGGCGCGAATGAAGTGATGCCAATCAGCGATGATTTTCGCATTGTTGTTGCTGAGTCTATTCGTCTAGGTATTAACACCCAGACATTAGATGTCACTATGGGGCCGCTTATCGACCTGTGGGGGTTTGGTCCAGACAAACGTCCGACACAACGCCCGACGCAAACTCAACTCGATGCCATGATTGCCAATATTGGCGTTGATAAATTGTCATTAAGCGCTCAAGGACTCGCTAAGTCTGTTGATGGCTTAGAGTTAAGTTTCTCGGCAACGGCCAAAGGCTTTGGCATAGATAAAGTGGCTCAGTTGCTTGAGCAAAATGGCATCAGCAACTACATGGTTGAGATTGGTGGCGAAATGCGTGTTGCTGGTACTAAGCCTGGTGACAAGCCTTGGGTGATAGCTATTGAGCAGCCGGATGCACCCATGGGCGAGCGTCGTATTCATCGTACCTTGACCCCTGGAGCAATGGGGATTGCTACATCAGGTGATTACCGTATTTTCTACGAAATGGACGGTGAGGTGTATACCCACTTAATTGACCCTCAGACTGGCATGCCGATTAAACATGACTTGGTCTCGGTCACCGTCTTGCATCCTAGTGCCATGACAGCGGATGGTCTAGCAACAGCGCTGACGGTGATGGGCACAGAGCGAGCGAAAGCCTATGCCCAAGCGAACAATCTACCTGTGTATTTAATTAGTAAGACGGCTGAAGGTTTAAAAACCTATTCAAGTCCTGCGTTTGCACCATATTTGTAGTCAACGCAAAGCGGGCGTATAATAGCGCCCGTGGCTAACTCAGCCAAATATTGTCATTTTTAAGGGGCACAGACAATGCAGTTATTTCTTCTCACTTTCGGTTTGCTTTTAATTATTATCGCAGCAATGGCTGTCGGTGTAATTGTGCAACGCAAATCAATGGCCAGCAGCTGTGGTGGTCTTGGCTCTGTGGGTATTGAAAAGGCGTGTGACTGCGATGACCCTTGTGACAAGCGTAAGAAACGCATGGCTAAAGAGCAAGCGTGGAAAGAGAATCAAATTATCTAATACGAGAAAAGAAAACCGCTGCAATCAGCGGTTTTTTTGTGTCTGTAATTAGCCAAGAATTATGTGCGGCACAAAACGGGATGTGTCTTTGGTTATTGGTCCATTATCTTCGCGAATGGTTAAGCCACAGCTTTTATGGCCAACAACCCAAGAGCCAATCAGTGTATGGTTGCCTGCAAATACGGGCAGGGGCGCTAACGCCTGCGTAATAAATCCAGCATCGCCATAACTACCACTTTCGTGAATACGGCCTTTACTGGGGTGAACCCAAGTAATGTTTTCACCTTCTCGACTAAATAGCGGCTTGCTGACATAACCTTGCTCTAGACCATCCCCTTCTTCCCCTGCGAAATAGGCAGGGAGCAAGTTAGGGTGATTGGGAAACATTTGCCACAGCAAGGGGAGAATCGCTTTGTTCGAGAGAATCGCCTTCCACGGCGGTTCAACGAATAAGGTGTCTGTGCTGAGTAGTTCAGCTCCAAACTCATCCAAAAACAGCTCTTCCCATGGGTAGAGTTTAAATAGTTGCGTTATTGGCGTGTCATCAAGATCAGTGAGCTGGCCTTTGTTATCGATACCAATATCTTCTACCGTCATTCTAACGGTTGGCATGCCAGCTTGGTAGGCACAGTCTTGCAGATAGGCCACTGTGCCTTTGTCTTCAATGGAATCTCGGCTGTGAGCGAAGTGGATGGCATCGCGATTACTAAAATGAGTGAAGCGGTCAATCAGCGCTTCTTGGATGCTATTAAACTGGTCGCTTTTGCGGGGTAGGACACCGCGGTCAACCTGTTGCTCTAACCATAGCCATTGAAAAAAGCCTGCTTCATAAATAGATGTTGGCGTGTCGGCATTGTATTCAAGGAGTTTTGCTGGACCTTGACCATGGTAGCTAAAGTCCATACGACCATAGAGGCACGGTTCCTTGCTACGCCAACTGCGCTCAACAAAATCCCAAAATGATTCAGGTATCGCAAATTTCTTTAGCCAATATTCATCTTTGGCGACTTTATCCACCAGCTCTAAACACATCTGTTCGAGCTCGTTGGTTGGGTCTTCTAAATCGTTTTCTATTTGCGCAAGGGTAAACTGGTAATAGGCACTTTCATCCCAATACTTTTCACCATCAATACGAGAAAATTCAAAGCCAAAGTAATTGGCCTGAGCGGCTAAATCGGGCCGCTCAGTGATAGGTTGGCGAAACATTTAACCACCAAAGCTGCTGCGAGATGCTGCGCGACGACCAAAGCCTCCGCGAGAGCGGGTAACCGTTTTAGGTTTGCTGCTGTAGTGAATCTTTGACTTTTTAACCATGGTGGTGCCTCGGTTGTTGTAGGCACCAATGAAGTCATTATTAGAGTTACGGAAGCTGAAATAGTCATCGCGAGAGCGATACAACGGCTTAGAACCTGAGTAATAGCTGCCGCCCAGATACGCATATTTCTTGCGCTTTTTCTTTTTCATTAAATCTAGGCCTTCGTCTACGGCTTCAGCAACCATAGCAATCATGAACCCAGCCATGATAGGACGCCAAATACTGCCTTCTTGTTCGCAACGTTCATAACCAAAGTCTGTTTCGCAGAGACTTTCGTTGACGTACGTTGGCGCTTCAATGGCGTGATTAGCGAGCGCTTCTTGATACTGAGCTTGGCAAACTTCTTGTTCTACACCAAAGCTCATACAATCGTTGACGTCCTCAAAGAGTAATGCCGACTCGTCAGGGTCACCACAGCCAGTAAGGCCAGCAGTCGCCCCTAACATTAAGGTGAGTTTTAGTTTACTGGTTCGTTTCATACTCACTGCTCCTTAGTAAGTAATACACGCGGCATTTAGAATTCCGGTTGCAAGCGATGCGACGCCTAAAAATGCACCTGCACTCATGTGACCGTCAGCAATTCGTGTTGACAGTTTAGGCATGTACAAACGTACCAAGAAGAAAGTGACTAGCTGCATGATGCCGGCGATAACGCCCCAGATGGCGAAATCAATTAAGGACACAGAGTTAATTGCAGCACTGGCAACAGGTAAGGTGAAGCCAATAAACGCACCACTAAATGCGGTAGCTGCTGCAGCATTGTTTTCCTTCATTAATGTCCATTCGCAATGCGGAGTGACCAGGCTGTAAAGGAATAGAAAAGCTAGCACTAGCAAATAGCCAAGGCCAAAATAAGATATAAAAGGGACAAACCCTTGGATGGATTCCATAAACATAGTTAATTGCTCTCACTGAGTCGTTTTTGTTATTCCAAAGAAGCTAGTTGTGCTAGCTCGCGGTGTAATAGCTTATCATCACCGACATTAAGTTCAATAAGGCGTTTTAGGTGAGTAGCGCTATCTAAATCAAGCTCTAGGCAATGTAAGCCAATAAATTCTTGGTCAATGTGGGCGATTTCACATTGCATTTTGATATCGATATCGCTGCCTGCAAGGTTAAACACCAGCTCCAATTTTTGTCCTGAGTCAGGGTGTAACCCCAGAGGGTGGCTGATCAATGCACCATTAAGCGATAAATCTAGCAAGTGGCATCCATAATGTTGCGCATTAACCATTACCAACGCGGGGCGTTGGAAAATAATACGGGTAAAGTGACGACGATTTTCCATTGTCATTCCAAGCAAGCTAATTTCAACTTTTAGTGTAGCGCTAAAATAGTATTTTTTCCTATATAACTAGGCGGTTAGCCCTAGTCGCTATAAAAAAAGCCTCACAGTGTGAGGCTTTTAAAATCGTTAACTGACTTGGTATAAAGACTTAGCCAATTTTTTTGTATTTAATACGCTTAGGTTGTGCTGCGTCTGCACCCAACGTCTTTTTCAACCAACCTTCATATTCTGTGTAGTTACCGTCGAAGAAGTTGATTTGACCTTCGTCTCGGTAATCCAGAATGTGTGTGGCAATACGGTCTAGGAACCAACGGTCGTGCGAGATAACCATGACACAGCCTGGGAATTCCAAGATAGCATTCTCAAGTGCTCGCAGTGTTTCTACGTCCAAGTCGTTGGTAGGCTCATCCAGTAGCAACACGTTGCCACCTGCTTTTAGCAGCTTAGCTAGGTGTAAACGATTACGCTCACCACCTGAGAGGTCTTTGACGAACTTCTGTTGGTCATTGCCTTTAAAGTTAAAGCGCCCTACGTAAGCACGGCTTGGGAATTCGAAGTTACCTACTTTAAGTACATCTTGACCATCGGCGATTTCTTCAAATACCGTTTTGCTGTCATCCATATTGCCGCGGAACTGGTCAACGGTGGCAAGCTCAACCGTTTCACCAATCGTGATCTCGCCGCCATCAGGCTGCTCTTCGCCACTTAACATTTTGAATAGCGTTGATTTACCGGCACCATTGGCACCGATAATGCCCACGATTGCGCCTTTTGGTACGCTAAAATCGAGGTTGTCGATAAGCATGCGATCGCCAAAGCTCTTGCTAAGGCCTTTAACATCGATAACTTGGTCGCCTAGGCGTGGACCCGGTGGAATGAACAGTTCGTTGGTTTCATTACGCTTTTGGTAATCGCTGTGCTGTAGTTCAGCAAACTGCGCCATACGAGCTTTTGATTTGGCTTGGCGGCCTTTGGGGTTTGAACGTACCCATTCAAGCTCTTGAGCAATTGATTTTTGACGTGCTTTTTCAGCTTTTTGCTCTTGCTTCAGGCGCGCATCTTTTTGCTCAAGCCATGATGAATAGTTCCCTTCCCATGGAATACCTTCACCACGGTCAAGCTCTAGAATCCAACCTGCTACGTTATCAAGGAAGTAACGGTCGTGCGTTACCGCCACAACAGTGCCTTCGTAGTCATGTAGGAAGCGCTCTAGCCACGCTACTGACTCGGCATCTAAGTGGTTGGTTGGTTCGTCGAGAATCAACATGTCTGGCTTTTCTAAAAGCAGACGACAAATCGCCACACGGCGACGCTCACCACCAGATAGGTGTTGAATTTTCGCATCCCAAGGCGGAAGACGAAGGGCATCTGCAGCACGCTCAAGCGCGTTATCAAGGTTATGACCATCGTGCGCTTGGATAATCGCTTCTAGTTCACCTTGCTCTTTAGCAAGGGCATCAAAATCAGCATCTTCCATCGCATACTCAGCGTACACTTCATCAAGGCGAGTGAGGGCATTTTTGACTTCACTAACGGCTTCTTCAACCACTTCGCGAACGGTTTTGTTCTCATCAAGCTGTGGCTCCTGCGGCAGGTAACCGATTTTAACGCCAGGCTGAGGATGAGCCTCACCTTCAAAATCTTTATCAACGCCAGCCATGATGCGCAAAAGGGTTGATTTACCCGCGCCATTTAGACCAAGTACACCAATTTTAGCGCCAGGGAAAAAGTGTAATGAGATGTCCTTTAGAATGGTGCGCTTTGGCGGCACAACTTTAGACACTCGACTCATCGAGAAAATAAACTTATCAGGTAAAACCATGAAAGAAGCCTTTGTATTGTGACTATTATTTAACAGCCGTTATTGTAGAGTCTCTGGGGTAAAAGCGTCAACGAAAGGGCATACTTTTAGCCCTTAATTCGCTAATAAAATCCCCACACCTGCCAGCGCCAAAATACCACCGAGAATCATTCGGGTGCTGATAGGTTCGCGTTTGAAAAAGCCAATGGTCATGACAATCAGTGGGGCGGTGGCAAAAATCGTCTGGGCAATAGCAGGGTCGGTGTATTTCACTGAGGCAAGTTGCAGCCAAAGACCGATGAAGGTGCCAAAAAATACTGCCACTAATAACCAATGTTTATTGCTGATCCCTTTGAGACGAATCGCTTGATACAAATCGCTGTGTTTAATTACAGCGACAACAAGCGCGACGCTTAGGGTGCCGGATACTAACCGGATCAGCGCTGCCCACAGGCTACTCATTGATTCTGTATTCATAGCACCTTTGGACATGACCATGCCGGTTGCTTGGCACAGCGCCGCTACGAGTGCCAGTGACACACCGATGAAGTAATGACGTTTATCAATGGGTTGTAAGCTTTGTTGTGGTGAGATGGCGATGACGACACCGACACTGGTTACGATTATCCCAAGCCAAGCGAACAGCGATAAAAAGTGCCCTAATAAAATAATGTTGAGAATGCCAGCAAGGGCAGGGGCGAGTGATTCAATCACCAGAGTGCGCGCCGGACCAATATTGCGCAAGGCGCCAAAATAGGCGCTATCACCTATGGCTATGCCGATGATGCCACCGGCGATAAGCCAACCCCAAGACACCCAATGTGTGGGCATGTGTGTATCTTGAGTCACAATGATTGCTGCCACCATCATGGCCGATGCAAGTAAGCCTTTACTTACATTGAGTTGCATTGGCGTGAGGTGATGGCTAAAGGTTTTATAGAGCATGGTGGAGCACGCCCACACGATTGCAGCGCTGATTGCAGCAATTTCACCTAAACCCACATTTCACCTCAGACATTGAACTAATCTGCGCGGCATTATGACAATCAAGCGTTTCGCTGTAAATTTTTAAATGGACGTCTAAACATCTAGAGGTTGAAATTTACATCATTCCAGTCATAATAGCCGTTCAAGCTAAAGATGGAGTCTGCTATGCCTATTACGGTTCAAGATGAGTTGCCTGCAATTTCGCATTTGCGTGATGAGAATGTGTTTGTCATTCCCAAAAGCCGCGCCAGCACGCAAGAGATACGTCCAATGCGTTTGGGGATCTTGAACTTGATGCCGAATAAGGTAGAAACCGAGGTGCAATTTATTCGCTTGCTGGCAAACACGCCTTTGCAAGTGAATGTGGATCTGTTGCGTCTTGACACCCATCGCTCTAGTGAAAATTCAGAACAACATCTCGATATGTTTTATCGCTATTTTTCCGATGTGAAAGACACTAACTACGATGCGTTGATTATCACCGGCGCACCGCTTGCTTTTTTAGATTACGAAGACGTGGGTTACTGGCAAGAGTTGCAAGAGTTTTTCGATTGGGCGGAGCATCATGCCACCTCAACGCTATTTAGTTGTTGGGCCGCTCATGCCGGTTTATTCCACCATCATGGCCTGATGCGCACATTACGTGAAGATAAGTTGTGCGGCGTATTTGAGCATGAATGTTATTTTGACCATGCGGCACTCACACGCGGCTTTGATGACCGTTTTTTAGTGCCGCATTCGCGCTTTGGTAATATCGATGTTGATAGTATTAAGGCACGCGAAGATCTTGTTGTATTAGCTGGCTCAGAGGAAGTGGGTGCTTACTTGATCAAAAATCAAAGTGGCTCTCAAGTGTATATCACCGGTCATCCAGAGTATGACGCAGATAGCTTACAAAAAGAGTATCAGCGCGATGTACAAAAAGGCCCAGACGCACCTAAGCCAAAAAACTATTTCCCCGAAAACAATCCAGAACTCGCGCCATCTAAGACGTGGCAGAGTCATGCCTTTTTGTTGTTTTCGAACTGGCTAAATTACTATGTTTACCAGACTACACCCTATGATATTAATTTGGTTAGCCAAGATGTAAGGACTAACAACTATGCCGAATAAACACCAAGCACTGAGCGCGGCACTGAAAGAGCGCATTTTAATTCTCGACGGTGCTATGGGGACGATGATCCAAAAGCACAAATTGGAAGAGCAAGACTACCGTGGTGAGCGTTTTGCTGACTGGCATGTGTTAGTCAAGGGTAACAACGACTTATTAAGCCTGACTCAACCACAAATCATTGCTCAAATTCACCGTGAATACCTCGAAGCAGGTGCGGATATTATTGAGACCAACACCTTCAATGCCACGACCATTTCTATGGAAGATTACGACATGGCCAAGCTCAGTCGTGAGATTAACCTAGAATCAGCGCGTCTGGCGCGTCAGGTTGCGGATGAGTTTACTGCGAACACCCCTAATAAGCCGCGTTATGTGGCGGGCGTGTTAGGGCCTACGTCAAAAACCTGTTCAATATCTCCCGATGTGAACGACCCAGGCTATCGCAACGTGACGTTCGACCAACTTGTTGCGGCATATGTTGAGTCTACATTGGCATTGATGGAAGGTGGGGCTGATATCATCTTGATTGAAACCATTTTTGATACCTTGAACGCCAAGGCGGCATCTTTTGCCGTTGAAGAAGCGTTCGAGCAAGCAGGCACCAGCTTGCCAGTGATGATCTCCGGTACTATCACAGATGCCTCAGGGCGCACCTTATCAGGGCAAACGACCGAAGCATTTTATAATTCCATTCGCCACATTAAGCCGCTATCAATTGGCCTAAATTGTGCGCTTGGCCCAGACTTGCTGCGCCAATATGTGGATGAACTCTCCAGTGTGTGTGAAACATTTACCTCGGTGCACCCCAATGCGGGTTTGCCAAATGAGTTTGGCGAATATGATCTTGAAGCAGAAGAGATGGCGCAAGAAATCATCGATTGGGGTAATGAGGGGTTTATCAATATTGTTGGGGGCTGTTGTGGCACCACCCCAGAGCACATCAAAGCGTTCGCCCAAGGACTTAAAAATGTGGCACCACGACAACTACCAGAGTTGCCTGTACGCATGCGCTTAAGTGGCCTTGAAGCCTGTAATTTGAATTAAGAGGCCAGAATTGATGAGCAATACAGCATTTTTCACTAATGTGGGTGAGCGCACCAACGTCACCGGCTCGGCGCGTTTTAAGCGTCTGATCATGGAGGAAGATTACGAAACCGCGTTGGAGGTAGCCAAAGAGCAAGTTGAAAACGGCGCCCAGATTATCGATATCAACATGGATGAGGCCATGTTGGACTCAAAAGCGGCTATGGTGAAGTTTTTGAACTTGATTGCCTCGGAGCCAGACATTTCTCGCGTGCCTATTATGGTCGACTCGTCTAAGTGGGAGGTGATTGAAGCAGGCTTAAAATGCATTCAAGGCAAGGCCATTGTCAATTCCATTTCCCTCAAAGAGGGGGAAGAGCCGTTTCGCAAGCAGGCAAAGATACTGAAACGCTTCGGGGCTGCAGTCGTGGTTATGGCGTTTGATGAAACAGGCCAAGCAGAAACGGCTGAGCGTAAGTTCGCTATTTGTGAGCGCTCATATCGCATCTTGGTCGATGAGTTGGGCTTTCCAGCGGAAGATATTATCTTCGATCCAAATATTTTCGCAGTCGCCACGGGTATTGAAGAACACGATAACTATGCCGTTGAGTTCATTGAAGGTACGCGCCGTATCAAAGAGAACCTGCCGCATTGTAAAGTATCGGGCGGGGTCTCAAACGTATCCTTCTCTTTTCGCGGAAATAACCCTGTACGTGAAGCGATTCACTCGGTGTTTTTGTACCATGCCATTCAAGCAGGAATGGATATGGGGATTGTTAATGCCGGACAGTTGGCAGTTTACGACGATATCCCCAAAGAACTCCGTGATGCAGTTGAGGATGTTATTCTCAATAAAGACCCAGGTGCGGGTGAACGACTAGTTGAGCTTGCTCCCAAATACTCAGGTATGGAGCAAGCACAAAAGGTTGAAGACTTAGAGTGGCGCTCTTGGCCTGTAAATAAACGTTTAGAGCACGCGCTCGTAAAAGGGATCACTGATTATATTGAAGAAGATACCGAAATTTGCCGTCAGCAGTTTGCCAAGCCGATAGAGGTGATTGAAGGGCCGCTCATGGATGGCATGAACGTGGTGGGTGACTTGTTCGGTGCGGGTAAGATGTTCTTACCTCAAGTTGTTAAGTCAGCGCGGGTAATGAAGCGCGCGGTTGCCTATCTTGACCCTTACATCGAGGCCGAAAAGCAAGAAGGTGAAACTAACGGTAAAATCGTGATGGCAACGGTAAAAGGCGATGTGCACGACATTGGTAAAAACATTGTCGGTGTTGTCTTGCAGTGTAATAACTATGAAGTCATTGATTTGGGCGTCATGGTGCCTGCGGAGAAAATCCTGCAAACGGCTATTGACGAAAAGGCCGACATCATTGGCTTATCGGGTCTGATCACGCCATCACTCGATGAGATGGTGCATGTTGCCAAAGAGATGAAACGTCGTGACTTTGATATCCCTTTGTTAATTGGTGGCGCGACAACATCAAAGGCGCATACCGCGGTGAAAATAGAGCCGCAATACGATAAGGGCGTAGTGTACGTGAACAACGCCAGCCGCGCCGTGGGTGTGGCGTCTAGCTTGCTTAGCAAAACCGCCAAAACGGAGTTTTTGGCAAAAACCACTGCCGAATATGAAAAAGTACGAGAACAGCAAGCGCGCAAAAAGCCGCGTTCAAAGCCGATTGGCTTGCAACAAGCGCGTGCTAACCATGCTAAGTTAGATTGGCAAAATTATACGCCGCCTGTGCCTGCAACTTTGGGGGTGCAAGCGTTCGAAGATGTGCCAATTAGCACACTGCGCAACTATATAGATTGGACACCGTTTTTTATGACGTGGTCGCTTGCTGGCAAATACCCGCGCATCCTCAATGATGAGGTGGTCGGTGAACAGGCTCAATCATTATTTGCTGACGCCAACGCCATGCTTGATGAACTCGAACAAAAAGGCAGTCTGCAACCTAAAGGTGTGATTGGTTTATTCCCAGCAAACCGTGTGGGCGATGACATTGAAATTTACACCGATGAGAGTCGCTCTGAGGTAATCGTTCGTTCTTCGCAACTGCGTCAACAAACCGAGAAAAAGGGCTTTGCTAATTATTGTTTGGCTGATTACATAGCCCCCAAAGGTACGCCAGATTATTTTGGTGCCTTTGCGGTAACCGGGGGCTTGGAAGAAGATGCGCTGGCTGATGCATTTGATGCTCAAGGTGATGATTACAATAAAATTATGGTTAAAGCCGTAGCGGATAGATTGGCTGAGGCCTTTGCTGAATATTTGCATGAGCAAGTGCGCAAAGTGCATTGGGGGTATGCTGCAACAGAGAACCTCAGTAATGACGAGCTTATCCGTGAGAACTACCAAGGGATCCGCCCTGCACCGGGTTATCCTGCATGTCCAGAGCACACTGAAAAGCGTAAAATTTGGCAGCTACTGGATGTGGAAAATCGCATTGGTATGAAGCTAACCAGTTCTTATGCGATGTGGCCGGGGGCCGCCGTGTCCGGATGGTACTTCTCGCATCCTGACTCAAAATATTTTGCTGTTGCAGGTATTCAAAAGGACCAAGTGGAAGATTATGCTCAGCGCCAAGGTATGACACTCGAAGAGGCCGAGCGCTGGCTTGGACCAAATCTTGGGTATGAAAACTAAAAAAGGCGACTTATGTCGCCTTTTTTAGTTAGCTGATGCAGCAGTTGAAGAAATTGTGTTTTGCTCTTTATTTGCTTGTACTTGAGCGAACATTTGATCTATTAATTCGAGGACTTTCTTTCTTGCGTCGATAAATTTATCTAATCCGCCCCCGGTAACATAACTAGCTTGAGCCAAGGTATCTTTTTGCTCGGTGTCAGTAACCCAGATATTCGCATAGGCCATGTAGAGAGCTAGATCCCAATGCCAGTTCGCCGTATAAAATGCCAGAGCGGTACAGTCTTGGGTTGCACCTTGGTCAACTTTTGGTTGAAAACTGTGATGTTTAACCTCGTATGTAGCATCTATGACCCGCGTGTCTATGTCATGCTTTTGAAAACCTTCTTGCATAGCTGTAAGAAAACCTTCTTTTACTGAACTGTGCTTGGCAATACATACCGTTTCAGGTGCTGTTCTGTTTGTATATTGAGTTACTTCCTGTTTAGCGGCACAACCGCCTAATAATGCTAGAGTAAGTGAAGCAATCGAAACCGCTGTTAGCTTTTTCATATTTTAGTTCCTTTATTTTTAATATTATTTTTGAGAACCGGCCTACCTCGATAAAATTATCATACCTAAAGCGCGCTTCCCTGCACAAAGAGAATAGCAAAAAAGGCTTACTGAGCAACAGTTTAAATTATTTTGCTCATTATGTAATGATCGTCAAATGGGTAGAATCGTATCAATGAATATTTACTAACTTTCACTAAAAACATTGTTTTTACTGGAAAACGTTTTTTAATTTCAATACGTTGCCACGATAATGCTTTAATTCTATGATAGAGTTATTGCGAGCAACCTTTTACACAAGGTCATATTTTGAAGGACACTCACAACGCCAGTGAAACAGACAAAGCACGCTTTTTGCGCGTGTTTGCTTTTATTGGTGCTATCACATCGTTTTTAATGGCGATCAGTAGCTTCTTAGATGGCTATGTGCTGCTGAGTGTGTTGCTAGGCTTATCTGTGTTTGTATTTATCTCGCCTTTTTTTGTTACAGATAAAGACGCCATCATCTCTGTGTTCATGCTGTATATTCTGTATTTCCTCATGTGCTACCTAGTTGTGTCAGGAGGGAATAACGGTACCGGCCCGTTGTGGCTATTTATTGTCTCGCCAGTGACGTTCTTTATTCGCGGCCTAAAACGTGGTGCTCGGGATCTGGTTATTTTGGGCGTGATTGTATCGGTACTTTTTTACTTTACGCCGCAAATTGGCATGTATGAGTACAACTCGTTTTATTTTCCAACCAGAGTGATGCTGTGTTTTTCTATCCTCTGTGTACTGGCGGGCTTTTACGAATACTATCGTAACAAGTACAGTTTGGAATTGGTGAATCTACTAGAGATCAACAAACGATTAGCGAGTATTGATTCGCTAACGCAGTTGTATAACCGCCGCTATACGCAAGATATTTTAGAGAGTGACGATTACAAAGGCAGTGCCGCGTTTATGCTCATGGATGTGGACAACTTCAAGCATATTAACGATAACTATGGCCACCAAGTAGGCGATGCGGTGCTTGTTTATATCTCTGAAATGCTTAGAGAAATAGGGTGTGCTTTCGGGGTTGTTTCGCGCTGGGGCGGCGAAGAGTTTCTACTTGCACTGAAAACGAAACACGCCAGTAAAGTGCACGAACTTTCCGATGCGATTCATCATTATTTACACAGTAAGCCCTTTAAAGACGAACGCAATGAACTGCATGTGACCTTGAGTATTGGCGTGCATCTTAGAGAGCAAGGGGAGACGACTGACCACTGCCTCAATGTTGCTGATAAGCGTTTGTATAAAGCGAAAACTAACGGCAAAGATCAAAGTGTTTTCGATGATGAAGGGATGCCTTCTTAGCTGCAATTTATCCCCCTGTCGCATACAATAAGCGCCTCAACTAGCGAACAACTTCAATTAGTGAACAACTTCAATTTGCGAAAAATGAGTGCCGTGCTACCGATTCAACAAAGCTACAGTGAGCTGCTCACTCAGTTAACGACCCACCCACTTTGTCTTTTGCAAGCGCCACCTGGAGCGGGTAAATCAACTTGGTTACCCTTGCAACTTCTCAGAGACGGACACTTCAAGCGCATCGTGATGCTCGAGCCAAGGCGTTTGGCGGCGCGTAATATTGCCAGTTACCTAGCCGCACAACAAAACGAACAAGTGGGGCAAAGCGTTGGCTTACGTTTGCGCCAAGAAACAAAAGTCAGCGCTCAAACCAAGCTCGAAATAGTCACTGAAGGCGTATTGACCCGCATGCTGCAAAGTGATCCCGAGCTAACGGGGGTCGACTTGGTGATCTTTGATGAGTTTCATGAACGCTCTATGGCAGCAGACACGGCGCTCGCATTTGCACTTGAAAGCCAGCTATTGCGCGACGATTTACGCATTCTTATTATGTCGGCAACACTCGATGAGCAGCGCTACCAAGCTTTTTTTGATTGTCCAATTGTGCAATCCCATGGGCGCTCCTTCCCAATTGAAGAGGTGTACCAGCCGCTGCCTAATCAAGATGCATGGCTTGATGCTATGGTGCCATTAATAAACAAAGCCTTCGCTGAGCAAAGCGGTAACATTCTTGTTTTTCTTCCCGGGCAAAGAGAGATTAATCGTGTTGCGCAAAGTCTTAATTTTGATGAGCAGGCGGTGCAAGTACACACCTTGTATGGTGAACAAGATAAGCAGGCGCAACAGGCAGCCATAGCACCACCGCCAAAGGGCATGCGCAAAATCGTGCTCACTACCAATGTTGCCGAAACCAGTTTAACCATTGAGGGTATTCGGGTTGTCGTCGACAGTGGTAAACGACGTGCTGCACAATTTAATCTCAATACTGGTGTCACTGAGTTGGCAACTGTGAATATTTCCCGCGCGTCGGCCACGCAAAGAGCAGGGCGAGCAGGGCGATTAGAGCCTGGTGTGGTATATCGTCTTGGTACTAAAGAGCAATTGGAGCGTCGTTGTGCGCATGAGGCTCCTGAGATACTTACAAGCGACATTGCGCCCCTGTTGTTAGAGGCCAAATTGTGGGGGGCGAGCATTGAGCAGTTACAACTGTTAGACAAGCCCAGTCAGGCACAGCAGCGCCAAGCTCACTCGCTTTTACACATGCTCGAGTTGATTGATGAGCAGCATAAGCTTACACCTCAGGCTAGTATCATGCACAGCATGGGCACCGACCTACGCTACGCGCATCTGTTGCACAAAGCGATGCAATTAGATACTGAGCACGCTGGTATTTTACAACTTGCCGCGGCGTTTGTGGCTTTGATGGAAGCGCGCATCAGTAAAGAGCCCCAATTGTGTAGTGCGTTGAATGCACAGCTTTACAAACCTCATCCAGCGTTTAAACAGCAATATCGTTATTGGCAATCAAAGTTGAAGTTAACGCCTAGAGATGAGTTGCCGATGTCATTGTTGCCTATTGTTGTGGCGCTGGCGTTTCCAGACCGTATTGCTAAACGTCGCGGACAAGGCATGTTAATGAGCAATGGCGCAGGAGTAGATGCCTCCAAAGAGCTTTGGTTGGATGACGAACTCATTGCCATTGCCGAGGTAGGTGGGCAAGGTGGCAAGCGTATTTTCAGTGCCACAGCCGTTGAACCTGCTGTGCTTGAGCGCTATCTACCGCATTTGTTTTACCAGCAACAGGTCTGTGACTTTCACGAAAAGAGTGCCAAATTCATCAATGAAGTAAGGTATAAACTGGGTGCTATCACTCTGCGTACAGTGCCATCTTCCACACCGATTGATGCGCAAATGAAAAGCCAAGCATGGCTTAGCCTAGTGCAAAAACATGGTTGGTCCTTATTCAAACATACTCCTTCAGAGCAGCTGCGAACACGTATTTTGCTGGCGGGTAAATTACTTGGCGAGTCGTTTAACTATACCTGTGAAGACTCTTTGCTTGCTGATGCTGATACGTGGTTGATGCCTTATTTGATGCATGTGGACTCTGTTAACGCACTACAGAACCTAGATTACCGTCAGGCGCTGTTAGCGATGTTAGATTACAGTGCTCAGCAGCTTTTAGATGAGCACTTGCCAACTAAAATAACCGTGCCTTCGGGGTGTGCGCACAAAGTTGAATATCAATTACAAGGGCCAGCAAAGCTGAGCGTACGAATGCAAGAGGTATATGGGCTAACACAAAGCCCGCCACTGGCCAGAGGCAAGTTACCTTTGCTGATGGAGCTACTATCCCCCGCGCAAAGACCGCTGCAATTGACGCAAGATTTGGCGCAATTTTGGTCTGGTAGTTATCGCGAAGTGCAAAAGGAAATGAAGGGGCGTTACCCTAAACATTTTTGGCCTGACGACCCAGCAATGGCGCAGGCTACAACGCGAGTAAAAAGTAAAATGTAATAAAAACAGAGAATTACATAGGGGTTTCATTTTGTCTTTTTGGCGGTATAGTAAAGCTAGCTAATTTGATAAGGGGGGCTTATGGAAGCTCTTTTTGTTTTGCTTTTCTTGCTGCTGATATTGGTAGCGATCGGTGGATTTTGCGGTATCTACGCTGTATCCAAGCTCGGAAAGTTAAATGCACAAATGAATTCGTTGCACGAACAAATTAAAAAAATGCAGCGTGATTCGTTAGTTAATTCACAGCCCAACACTGTACCGAATGAATCTTCCGATGCTAACTCGCTGGCCCAACGAAGCCCGCCACACGTTAAATCTCAATCTTTACCTATCGAACCACCACCGAGTGTCGCTCAACCAACTCCTATGGTTGAACAAGCGCCTCCTCAAAGCACGCCTCCAAATACCTTAGCCAAGCGCACAGAGCCATCTGCAACTACAGAGCCCTCTTTATCTGCACGTTTAGGGGCGCAGTTTAAAGAGCATTGGATGGTATGGATTGGCGCGCTTGCATTGGCATTTGGCGGCATCTTTTTTGTTAATTACTCACTTGAAGCTGGGTTATTGTCGGTGACAGCGAGATTGTCATTGGGGGCGGCATTTGGTGTGTTCATGTTAGTCGCAGCAGAGTATACCCATCGACGCTTTTATCGTGACATCACTGCCAGTCATGCCATGGTTGCCTATGTCCCTGCGGCCCTTGCAGCAGGCGGATACATTAGCTTGTTTGCGCTGACGGCACTGGCATTAATCAGTTATCAATTGCTTAGCCCCATGAGTGCGTTTGCGATGTTGACCGTAGTGAGTTTGGCTGCAAGTTGGAATGCACTTCGATTTGGGCCTTTGCTCGCGGTAATAGGTATGCTGGGAGCCTATAGCGTACCGTTGTGGGTTTCCACAGGGTCGTCTAACTACCTTGCTCTGATAGTGTATTTGAGCGTGTTAACGTTGAATTTGACCTATGTAGTACGCAAGGTGCGACGCATGTGGTTATGGTACAGCATTTGGGCACTTCACCTGCTTTGGTTGTTACTTATCGCCATCGATATTCCAAGGACACAGTCACTAGCCATGTTGCTGTTTGTGCCTCTGAGCGTATTACTCCTTATATTGATACCGCGCCTAGGCTTTTCGCTGTCTCACGTTGAGCATCGCGTATGGTCGTTTCGTGACGCTGTAGTGCAAAAGCCAGACAACATCTTGTTGTTAGTCATTATGATTGCCGCTGCGGTTTTCTCCGCACGCCAATACTCAGACATACTAGCAACACAGTTTTGGATTATGAGTGCGGTGTTTGCACTGGCCAGTGTACTCAATAGCCGTTGGCAGCTTTGGCCGCTTGTAAGCGTGGTGTTTTTAGCCTTTTTGCTGGATCAGCCATACCCCATTGGCAGTGACTTAAACCACGATGGTTTATTGGTTTTTTATGGTGCTTTAGGTCAGGCACAAATCGCTATGTTGGCGTTTTTACTTTTTGGCGCTGTTATCGCCGTGCGTTCAGCGCAGCATATTGGCTTTACGCTCATCGCATCAGGCGCCGTTATTGTGCCATTGATGCTTAGTTACTTGGCATTGCCAACTCAGTGGCTCAATGATGTGAAATGGTTTTGGGTTCTGGAGTTGTTGTTAGGTGCTGCGCTTTTGGTCTTTATGGCTAATCGCACTCGCAATACATTGCAGCAAATGATTTATTGGTGTGCAGTTAACGCCCATTTATCATTCTGTGCGACCTTGATGTTAGGGACTCACGCATTGACCTTGGCGCTCGCATCACAAGTGGTATTGATGTGTTATGTCGGCTATCGCTTGCGCCAATCTATCCCGTCTTGGCTATTAAAGTTACTTGCGATGGTCGTACTCACGCGTCTCACGTTGTTGTGGTTCGAGCCGGGTGCAACCGTGGAACAACAAGGTGCGTCTTTATGGCTATACCCCACAGTTGCCGTGTTATTTACCATCGCTTATCGATTGTTTGCACAATCACAACTTAAACCATGGTTACTGGGTGCAATCTTGCATGTGTGTGCCATGTGGGTGAGTACCCTGACGAGCTATTTTATCGTTGGGCATGCCATCGATTTATATAACTTATCTTTAGTTGAAAAATTAGTGCTTGGCGTCAATTGGGGCATTCTGGGGTGTGTTTATCTCTATCGCTCTGAAGCTGCACAAAGTATGGCGAAATTTTACCAAGTCGCCGCGAGTATCTTATTTGCTTGCGTCGCGGCGATGCACCTTAGTTTTATCACTAAACAAAATCCTTGGTTTGAGCGAATCGAAGTGGGTGAAGGGCTGCTATCAAGCCTTTCGTGGCTTTACTATTTTGCACCTAGCTGCGTATTGTTGTGGCTCGGCTATTACCTGCGAGATAGAAACCGCCAGTTAGCAACAGGCTTGCTTGCGGCGGCTGGCGTATACCTGTTTGTGTTTATTAACGCATTAGTTCGCCAATACTGGCAAGGCACATACATTCATCTTGGTTTGAGTGTGAGTGATGCTGAACTCTATAGTTATTCGGTGATCTGGTTGGTACTTGGAGCGTCTATCGTAGCCTTTAGCCTGACCAAGAATTTACTCAACGTGCAACGAGTTGGCATCGCCTTATTGGCCTTAGTGATTGCTAAAGTGTTCTTAATCGATATGGCCAATTTGACGGGGCTATTGCGAGCATTGTCATTCATTGGTCTGGGGCTGGCGTTGGTTGGGCTGGGTGCGTTGTTCAAATGGTTAGAGCGCTTGCATATGCCAAGAGAACAGACGTCTGGATAGACAAAATTTACTTTCGCTGGCATAGGTCGCATAATAACGCCTTTGCCAGCAACATATTGCGAGTATTGTGTCTCAACCCTCTGCACTTCTAAGCGTCGATAACCTGTCCTACGAGATAAAAGGGCGGAAAATTCTCGACAGTATTTGTTTGCAAATAGGCAATGGTGAGTTTGTTGGTTTGCTTGGGCCTAATGGGGCGGGTAAATCCACCTTGCTTCGTTGTATTTATCGTTACTATTGCACTGCTGCTCAGCATATTTTTTTCTCTCAACGTTGCCTTCACACCTACACACAACGTGAGTTAGCGCAGAACATGGCGGTGGTACTGCAACAGCCCAGTAGCGACTTGAGTTTACGTGTTCGCGAAGTGGTTGCGTTGGGGTTGTTACCCGTTTCACGTTTTTGGCAACAAACAGGGCCTAAAAGTGATGAGTTGATTGACCAAGCACTTGAACAAGTAGGGCTTGCACACCTGCACACTAAGCTTTTGGGTCACTTATCAGGTGGTGAGCAGCAACGCGTTCATATCGCAAGGGCCCTTGTTCAGCAACCCAAGCTATTGATAATGGATGAGCCGACCTCCCATCTTGATATCAAATATCAGATAGAAATTATGGAATTAGTTCGCTCACTTGGTGTAAGCGTTTTCGCATCTTTTCATGACATTAATCTCGCCGCGACTCAATGCGATAAATTAGCCGTATTACATAAAGGCAAATTGGCGGCGTTTGGCAGCGCTAAAGAAGTGGTGAATGAGTCCATGCTCAGTGACGTATTTGGCGTGTGTGCACAGGTATCAAGTCATCCACAAAATCCACAAAAGTGGCCATTGGTGCATTATTACTATGGGTATCAAAATACCGAGGGTAAGTCATGAGAGCCTTTGGCACGTTTAGTGGTTTGTTAGTCATTGCCGTTGTTAGTGCGTTGTTGGCACTTAAACTTGGGGCGGTGAACCTACAATGGTCGCATTTATTTTCGGCGTTTACAGGTGAAGATGCTGGAGTATTTGAGCAAATAATTTGGCAATTGCGCGCACCACGAGTCGCCGTGGCCTTTCTCGCTGGTGGCGGGCTTGCTCTTGCTGGTGCAATGCTGCAAACGGTGACCCGTAACCCGCTGGCAGATCCCTATCTTTTTGGTATTTCAGCAGGTGCTGGGTTAGGCGTGGTAATAGCCATGACGTTGCTCGGTGTTACGTCAGGATTTGCCCTCAGCGCTAGTGCGTTTTCTGGCGCTATGGTGGCCACCGCTATTTTGTTGGCTGTAGTGGTGAGTCTGCGTTATATGCAAACTGCAGTCATGGTGTTATGCGGCGTAGCCTTGTCTTTTGGTTTTAGCGCTTGTACCAGTTTGTTGCTTTATTTTAGTGATCCTCAAGCGGTGAGTGCGGTGGTGTTTTGGACTTTGGGCAGTTTCTCACGTGCCGAGCTAGCGATGGTCTTGCCTTTGTTTGCGTTGCTTATCGGTGTGTTAGTCATTGTGATGTTACTGCGCAAGCAGCTCAACGCGTTATTACTTGGTGATGAAAGTGCGCATACTTTAGGGGTGAACGTAAAAGCGTTGCGTATCGTGGTCTTAGTGCTCAGTGCACTCATTACCGCTGTGTTGGTGAGTATTTGTGGTGGTATTGGCTTTGTGGGCTTGATGGTCCCACATTTAGTAAGACTCAGTGGCCGATTTGATAATAGCCAGCTCTATCCCATGAGTTTTATATTTGGCGGCATCTTCATGATTTGGGTGGATTTGATAGCCCGCCTCGCACTTCAGAACCAAGAGCTGCCTATTGGCGTGATAACAGCAACGATAGGTAGCCTGTTTTTCTTCGCATTGCTTTATCATCAGTATCGTCGAGATTAAACAGCCCCAGTTGAGAGGGGCTGATGCGAGTGAATTAACCTAAATCCTTTGTATGCCTGCGCCAGCGAACAAGTATGAGGAAAAGGACGAACCACCAATGTACTGAACTGCTCTGCGTGTCGATTGCGTCTGATTTGTTAGGTATTAGGTTCACGTATACTTGCGCGTGTGCGGTTGCAGCGAACTCATCGGCAAGGGTGTAATTAATCGTCGCTTCGTCATTGAATTGCGCCGCGGGCGTCAACGTCAAGGTGTTGTTGGGGTTGACTGGGGTAAGCCCGAAATAAAATGTTAGCGCTGCATTTAATTGGTGTGAATAAGTAAGGAAATGAGCGTCTAGCGACGGGAAACACTCATATCTAAAATGTATAAAAAGGCGTTTTTAATAGTCTTTTCGTTATGAGCAAGGGGCAAATGGATGCCCTTAATCAATGTGCTGTAAAGGTTCATCTTACGCATTTGCAAATAATGAGAGCTGCACGTTTATCTACAAAAAAGACCCCAATGCGGGGTCTTTTGCTTTTTACCAAGAGTGAGTATTAAAACGCCAGGGTCGTGTGAGCCGTGCCATGATTATCCAGCATAGCAACCAACCCAGAGTAAGCGATCCTCCGCTTGATTTGTTCTCACTGGTTACCTTTGCTGCAACCATGATGTGTACCCGAGCACTAGCTGTTGAGCCAAACTCGTCACTGATAGTGTAATCAATGTAAGCATCACCACTGAATCCACTTAAAGGGGTATACGACAGTGTGTGGTCATTGTTGATCTGAACACTGCCTTGTTCGCTGCTTGCCGATGTCACACTGAGTGTACCGCCTTCTGGATCACTATCATTATTTAGCACATTAATCACCACTGGCAGGCCATAGGCTGTGCTGGCAGAGTCATCCATGGCGCTAGGTGGTTGATTAGTCACAACATTGACCTCGACTATGGCGCTATTGGTGTAGCCAAACTCATCTTGTATTACATACATGAGTGTGTCGCTGCCAAGGTAATTAGCAGGAGCCGAGTACATGACTTTATCGTCCTGTATTTGAGCAACATCAAATATGCTTTCCACACTGATGATGGTCAGGGCATCATTATCTGCATCCGTGTCGTTGGCTAATACATCGAGTAATGAGTTACTGCTTTGGATAACCGTATACACATCGCCTTGTGCCATCGGCGCTGAATTATCATTCGCCGCTATAGCAACAACGCCTGGGTCAACAATAGCGTTATTACGCAGTCCATCGCCATCGTTAGCGCCACCATCTTCTATGGTGAGCATAAGACACCAGTGACCCACGCCGATTCCAGGTTGCCACTGCTCAGAACCAATTGCCGGACAATAACCTCTACTGCCTTTCGCACTTTTAATATGATTATTGTCATCGGTTACAAAATCTTGCCATTGGACCTGTAAAAATTTGCGGTAAAACGCATTGGCTGGGGTCGGGTGTGTTAATGGCAAAACAATGGTGGCGCTATCCCCAGCTTCTGGCAAACCAGTCAATATCATGGCGAAAATGGAGCCAGCACGTTTGCTTTGTGGATCCACGGGTAGTTTAGAGAAGTCGATAATAGCGCCGCCATTTTCACCATCAGCGAATGGACTACGATGCAAACAGGTGCCATGTTGACCATTAACAAAAAAGCTACTTTGTTGGGTGGGCATTGCAGACATAATGCTGCAATTAGTTTGCGCGTCAAGATAGTCTGGCATGCCATCACCATCTAGGTCGATATAGCCTTCATCTTCATCAGGGATTAAATCTCCATCTGAATCCCCATCTCCAAGAGGAGGCAGCGCAGTGCGTACGTCGAGACTGATTTGAGCAGTATTAGTTAACGCTGGCAGGCCATTATCAACCACTGTAGCAGTAACTGCGTATTGTCCTTCGCTGAGAATATTGGCATCAATACTGGCATTTGCGCTGGTCGCGTTGGTGATATCCACATTGGGCTCAACAGTCCATAGGTATGTGTGGCTGTCATTAGGGTTTGCATCATCCACCTGAGCGTTAAGTTGTATTTGTGCATCCACAACATATAGCGCCATTGGCTGGCTATTTTGCCGCGCACTAATGCTCACTGTTGGGGCTATATTCTGCTCGGTGATAGTTACCGTATGCTGCCCCTGAGCTCCTAAGTTACTTTGGGTGTCAAGTGCAATAGTGATGAACTCATCAGCTTCAGCGGTGGCATCGGCAAACACATCCACAGTGATGAGAGTATGCTCTGAGTTAAACACTAATTGCGCATCGTTAAGTGAGTGATCGCTAGCATCAGCGCTCCCGCTAACCGTAAATGGTACAATGACAGGGTAGCTTGGTGCAGGCCCACTTAAATAGGCATCAATACTGTGTTGTGTACCTTCAGTGGTAATACTATTGGGTGCAAGACTCACCATAGGGTGAATAACAACCCGTTGTGATTTGGTCATAGTGCGACCTTGATCGTCACTCGCTTGCCAATACACTTTGTGTTCGCCTGATGGGAAGTAAATGGGGTTATTAAGTAGGCGCACGGGAATTGCTTTACCATCAACATCCATGGCAGTAGCGAATCCAAGGTTGACCTTAGTGAATAACCCAGACGCATTGACCTCGATATCAGCAGGGACGACCAAAGTGGGCGTGTCACTTGGCAAATCGCCTGTAAAGCTAACACTCACTATGGCCGTATCTGCCTCTTTGGAGCCATCTTCAATGCGATAATGAATTTGCATGACTTCGTCTAACCCAGCAGGGGGGGAATACACTAAGTTGTTGTTCACAATAGCTAGTTCGCCAATTTGTGAACTGGCTGTGGTAATAGTCAGCGCGTCATCGGCATCGGCATCTGTGTCGTTATTAATTACGTTAAGTTCATAACTGTTAGTGTCATTGCGGCTGAGCACAAAGGTGTCGTCATTAGCCACTGGTGCATCATTAATGCCCTGCACCTTAATGTTTATGACTTTTGCTTCACTTTGCAGCTCACCGTCAGATGCAACCAAGGTGACACTGTCTGCACCATTAAAGTTATCATTGGGAGTGTAATTAAGTTGCATACCGACTATTTGCGCACTGCCATTTTGCGCAGCAACACTGATCGAGACCTCAATGTTCTGGGGTGTTTCGTCAGTAATATCAAGTTGCAAGGAGGCGCTTGTATCTTCTTGAGTTTGCAGGCTTTGGCTATTAATAACAGGCGCTTGATTCTCAGCAATGACTTCAATGTTAAAGGGCGCAAGCTGTGCACTGAGCGCACCGTCGCTGACAGTGATGTGAATTGCGCTGTAGCTGCCCACATCGTTTAACGTTGGCGTACCCGCCAGCGCACCGGTTGTGGTATCAAAGCTGGCCCATGTTGGCTTATTGGTAATGCTAAAGGTAAGCACATCGCCATCTGGATCAGATGCGGTAGGCACAAAGCTGTAGGCTTGTGAGCTGGTGACTGAGGTTGCCGGGGTGCCGGAGATAGTAGGGGCTTGATTCTCAGCAACCACTTCAATGCTGAAGGATGCAAGCTGTGCACTGAGCGCACCGTCGCTGACAGTGATTTGAATTGCGCTGTAGCTGCCCACATCGTTTAACGTTGGCGTACCAGAAAGCGCACCGGTTGTGGTATCAAAGCTGGCCCATGTTGGCTTATTGGTAATGCTAAAGGTAAGCACATCGCCATCTGGATCAGATGCAGTAGGCACAAAGCTGTAGGCTTGTGAGCTGGTGACTGAGGTTGCCGGGGTGCCGGAGATAGTAGGGGCTTGATTCTCAGCAACCACTTCAATGCTGAAGGATGCAAGCTGTGCACTGAGCGCACCGTCGCTGACAGTGATTTGAATTGCGCTGTAGCTGCCCACATCGTTTAACGTTGGCGTACCAGAAAGCGCACCGGTTGTGGTATCAAAGCTGGCCCATGTTGGCTTATTGGTAATGCTAAAGGTAAGCACATCGCCATCTGGATCAGATGCAGTAGGCACAAAGCTGTAGGCTTGTGAGCTGGTGACTGAGGTTGCCGGGGTGCCGGAGATAGTAGGGGCTTGATTCTCAGCAACCACTTCAATGCTAAAGGGCGCAAGCTGTGCACTGAGCGCACCGTCGCTGACAGATATTTGAACTGCGCTGTAGCTGCCCACATCGTTTAACGTTGGCGTACCAGAAAGTGCTCCGGTTGTGGTATCAAAGCTGGCCCATGTTGGTTTATTGGTAATGCTAAAGGTGAGTACATCGCCATCTGGGTCAGATGCAGTAGGCACAAAGCTGTAGGCTTGTGAGCTGGTGACTGAGGTTGCCGGGGTGCCGGAGATAGTAGGGGCTTGATTAGGCTCTTCACGGGTAATAGTGGCCACGCCAACATCGCTGGAGCGATTTCCCACCGAGTCAACGGCGCTCACTACAAACTCGTTAGTACCTAACACCAAGTTTGCAGTTACGGACCATGAATTAGCAGCAACTGTGGTACTGGTTAATGCGGTGCTGTTATCTGCGATACCATCATTGTTAGCATCGGCTAACAAGGCGATAGTGACGCCATCTTCATCGTGTGTACCTGCAATACTGGTATCGGTAGTGGTGACTGTCGTTGCTGATACCGGTGAGGTTACAACAGGCAGGCTCGGTGCCAGAGCATCGATAACTAGATCTTTATTGCCGCTGAGGCTACCCGCCCCCCCTACGGAAGGCAAAGTAAGGTTAGCGTTATTGCCCGCCGCATCAGTAATAGTGGCACCATTAGCGACTAGCGCCGCTGTACTTGCGTAGGCCAAATCGGCGCTGTTATCGCCGCTTTGTACTTGATAATTAAAGGTCAAAGTTTGTGTGCCTGATCCCGCAAAATAGCTAGCAACTTGGTCAGTTGCGCCAGTTTCCAGTGCTAGCTGTGGATTGCCACCAAACACGTTGACCACTTCATCAAAAGTGACGGTCACTGTAATCACCTCATTGAGGGTATAGGTGCCATTAGCGGTAGACGAAGATACGCCGGTTACCGAAGGTGCAGTGGTGTCGGCGAGCGCGGTGAGTTGACTGCTATCAGCAGCGCTCAGAGCTCCAGAATTTGCTCTGAGGTTAAAGGTTTCCGTACTGATGCCAGCTAGAGTGTAGTTAATTGCTAAACCATTGAAGGTGACTACACCGGCACTCGGAGTTAAAGATACGCTGGCCGCGTTTGCATCTTGATCTCCTGTGCCGCTCAATTGTGCTGTTCCTGCGCCATTTGCTTCGCTCAAGATAATATCAACAGTCTGATAATCCACATCGAGTATAAGTGATGCATCCACCGCTTGCACAACAGGTACCGTGGTAAAGTTGACAGGCTCACCGGCATTCATTGATGTAGGGGTAGGTTGCACATCAAAGCGCAGTTGAGTGGCGACAACATCAGAGGTAACAGAGTTTGCATCGCGACTTGGTAAATCGCTACCCACAGCATTTTGGTCGTCAGCAGTGAGTATGAACATTTCATTATCACTCGAGGCAGAGTAGGTTAAGCTGCTAAACGTGGCCACCCCATTGTTTGCGGTTGCAGTGGCATTAGTAAGCGTACCTGCGGAGTTTTCGGTCAGTGTGAAGGTTTCATTGATATCGGTATCGACATTGTCAAAGTCGTCAGTCGCCGCAACCACAGGTTGTGTGCTCAGCGCAATCCCTGAGATACTACCAGCAGGTTGGGTGAGATAGGTCAAACGTGTCGCTTCAACATTGATGTGTGCAGTATCACTGCTTGCTGGGGTTGTTGAGCTCATCGTTGTTCCCAAAGCAGTGGTGACATCAGTATCTCCGTCTGTGGAGAGGGCAAAATTATGCCATTCGGTGAGCCCCGTATTATCATTGAAATAAGCATAGACACTGTAGGTTTCGGTCGTACCGTCGTCGATGGCAATATTAAGGCCGCCAAAAGTGATGGTGCCCGCATTGTAGGTGCCCACCACATTGGTCACGTCGTTACCATTTAATAACCAAGTTATCTTATTGCGCTCAGCTTCAGTAATCGAGCCTGTGACATGCACGTTCATTGCTGTGATGTTCATCGCTAAACCATCGCCACCGCCTCCATCTGAGATAAGCATGCGTAGAGACTCAAATGCTTCACCTACTGTGTCAGCCGTTGAATCTAACAACGCCCCCGGCCCCCTGATAATAGTTGCAGCAGACAGACTCCCATCATGATTTGGAGAGAGAATGTTTACAGTGATGTCTTGATTAGCGGATGTCGCACCATCACCATCACTCACGGTGACACGCACCGTACGTTGGTTGGCAGAAGAGAAATCGTTATCAATATTTTGATAAGTTAACGCGCGCAGCAAGGTCTCAACTCTGGTTGGGGTGGCGCTGGCATTAAAGTTCACCACAAAGTCATTGCCTGCGGTCACATTGTTGCCAAGCGTACCTATGATATTAGTCGAGACAAGTACGTTGCTGCCAGCAGTGGTGCCGCTCAAGGTGACGGCACCTGACTGATCAACACTAAGTATGTCATCGCTAGCCACGGCACCTGAGCTCACTGTGGCAACTAACTGGCCAGCATTAAAGTCGGTACTATCGCCGTCGGTAAGGGTAGCGACAGTGCCTTGGTCTAACAGTAACGGCGGTGCAGTTGGGTATGCGCCAACAACATCGCCATCCAAATTGTTAATTACCGGGGCATCGTTGTATGGGCTAACGCTAAACCCGATAATTCCAAAATAGGTTGAGTTGACAGAGCAATTCGCACCTTGCACCGTAAAGGATGAAATATTGACGTTATTGCCAGAGATAGTTAGGTTATATACGCCATCTGTGAGAGTAGCGGACGATGATATTGTTTGTCCTGAGTTATTGGTAATTGAAAGATCGCAAGATCCTTCCACTTCAATTTGCACAGAATCCAAAGTAAAGTTCTCATAGCTACCCGACTTAGCGAAACTAATGTTCGCTGTAGGGCCAGGTGTTGCGCTGCCACTTAATAATTGGGGATTCGTAGTGACAAAGTATTGTAAAAACTCTGCCGATGCAGTGGCTGCGATATTACCATCGGGTGATGTTTCTGTTTGCCCACACTCGCCGAAATCATTTTTGGTGTAATTACAGAAATCTGCAGCAATGTAAGCACCCAGGACGTCACTAAAGTCACGCAGCGCAATATCAGAGAATGGGCTGGTGGAGTCGATATTCCCTTGCGTTACCTCTAGCTCCCAGTCCCCACCTTGGCTGGGGTTACCTGTCAAATTATTCGATGCAGCAATATCTGCCCCAGTGTTTGCAGCAAATAACTCGATAAATTCAGCGCCGGCTTCTCCTTTGCCAAGATCACAATTATAAAAGCGAATATCGGCATCGGTTGTGAGTTTATTACCGAGCGTTTCTAATTGCGAGAGTTGCTGTGTAAGCGTGTTTTTATCTAGATGCTGGTTACCAATATTGATCTGCCCCTGGCGACCGTGACTCACCCAGTGCAGAGCGCTGATGTGCGGATAATGGGCGAGTTTACTATTGAGTTGTTCAAGGACAGGGGTATGCTCATCAAGTTCAATAATATGTAGGTTGCGATTAAGCGCTTTATAAAAAACAGCCTTATCTTTGAGGTTTGCGTCTATGACCAGTATCTCAGCGCTGAATGTACCTTGAGTTAATTCTAGCAACGACGATTCAGCGCCTGATGGAGTCTGTGTTACTTGACCCTGTGTTAGGGTGGGTGACGATGATTGATTATCACTGGTGAGTGTCAAAGTAGGCTTGTTACCAACATCGGTTATTGATTGTACTTGTTGTAAATGGGAACGTGGAGCCGGGGTGCGAATATACCCAGAGTATGCACCAGCGAGTGCTGGCAGCGCGCTTAAACTTAAAGGCATCAGCATGACAGCCGCCTTGCTCGGATTAAAATGACCCATAGTTGTCTCCTTGACCTGATTTTGCGCAAATAAAGTGTGCGCGGGTGCCGTTGGTGTCATGCCAAAAAGCCATCTCACTGTATTTGTTAAATAGCTCTGGGGGTAAAATACTGCGTCTAGGTGTGTGGGTGACTTGCCGTTTTACTGTGTGTAGACCTTTGACGCCAATGTTAGAGTCAAACTCACCTTCTTCGTAAACCACATTGTTAAAGTCATGATCGAACGAAGGTACGCCAAGAAATTGATAGAGTAATTCCATGGAGCGCGCAGGGTGCTGGGTGAGTAAGTCATAATCAAGCAATAACAGGCGATCTGAGTATTCACCATAATAGGCTTCTTTCAATGCCGTCCAAGCGCCGCCAAAGGCACCTTGATAATTCGCCAACGATTCGCAGCGTGTGTATACCGTATGTCTTGTTTGTGGCGAATATATGCGGCCATAATCAAAAGGGTTTTTACGATAAATGCACTCAAAGCTGTCCATGATCGACGCAGGGTTGCGCACGCAACAAATCATTTTAAAATCATCAAACAGTTCCACCAATTGGTGCAAACGGGCAGTCCATGCCCGATTGGTGTCAAAGATGATGGTCTTGTCCACATGGTTTTGATAGTAGCTACTGAAAATGGCATGGCACAGTCGACGTCGTTTTTGCGCATCAAAGAAAGGGCCAAACTCACTGCTTGGGGCAATGTGTTCGAGGCATAGCGCCATCAGTGAAGCAACTGGGCTACTCATGGCCCCATGTAAAGCAGGATTTTGCCTTAATAACCCAGCCAATAATGTCGAGCCAGAGCGAGGCAAACCAGAAATAAAATGATATTGCGTCATTGTTTCAATCCTGCTTTATATTTGGGAATGTCCATCATGGTTTAGCGCTGTTCCTTTGTTGTGTACAGCATTAGTTTCTTGATGGGAAAATGCCCATTAATGCAATGGAATAATTAATAACTTCACTCGGTTGCATAATGTTAAAGGGTTGATTGCCGCCAGGCAGCGCTACATTGACCGAGCCCGACAGTGCAACACCACCAAGGGCTACGGTGTTAGCATTGGTATCTGCGGCAAATATTTTCTCTGGAGTGTCGGAGCGGTTTTCACCGGCAACTACTTTGGCCAGGATAAAGCCTTGTGTTGGAGTATCCGCAGTGGCATCGCTGGTGGTTGCTTTGAGTGTGCCAGTGACACCCGATAAATCCACACTTGTTGAGCTAGCAGGGAGTTCAGTGGTGTTTAGGTTATGGGTTTCTGTCCCTAAGCGTTGTCCCATAGCTCTTGGTTGTAAGCCAGGGCCATGACCTTGACCTATTATGCTTCTGCCGCGTAAGTCTGGCAGTGCAAATGTAGTGCGGCCGTCACCGCCATAGGTGGTACCAATGAGTGAGAACAAGGCTGTGTTCGAGCTAATAGGTAATAATTGCCCCTCACATAGGCTCCAGCCGCGAACGGCAAAGTTAAAGCCAAATGGTTGTATTTGCGCAATAAAGGGTTCCATATTGTTGTTCCTTATAGGTGCTGTTGAAGTTGATGAGGGGGGTGACTTAACAGCTCTCCCGCATCGAGGTTAATGAGTTGCGCTAAGCGCTCGCCGCTTAGCGTACCGAGTTCACAGCTGACGATGTCGACTCGCATACAACCCTTTTTTGTCGCGACAATCAGCCCTTGAGTTTGCGACACCATCACCACTGTGCCCGCCCGAGTGCCATAGGTGGGGTAATCGACGACACTCACTTGAATTAATTCCACATCCATCCCTTTAATAGACAATAAGCAACGTCCGAAGTGACCATTGTGCGCTCGGGTTAAGGCGTCGAGTTGCTCGGCATCAAAGGCTTGTAAATCAAGGTGGATAAAATCTGGCGGTTGATCGGTGTAAGTCACCGTGAGTGGCTGTAAGTCCTGCTGCGGCAAGTGGGTGTTTATTTCTGTAAATAGACTGGGCAAGCTTTGTAAGGCCAAAAAGGCAAATCGTTGGGTTAAACTTGCATAGGTATCTTCACTACTGATCAGCATAGGGTGAGAGCTAATTATTGCACCGCTGTCATAACGCTCATTCATACGTTGCCAAGTCAAGGCGCTATGGGGGTGTTGTTCACGTAACTGCCAATATATTGGGTCTTTGCCTGCATAGCTGGGCAGTGCAGAAGCGTGACAGTTGTAGACTCCTTGTAAGTAATGGTCGAGCACGGGGGTTGGTAGCAAATAACTAAAGCCTAAGCACAAGGCAACATCGGCATTAAAGTGCGGTAAATGAGTGGGGATGAGCGAGAGTTTGTCTTTGCATACGACCTCAAAAGGGATCCCTTGGCTTGTTAATGTTTGCATCAGCAACATTAATGCTGGTTTTGCTAAGTTACGTTCTTGCGGATCGGGGGTGATCACGCCTACAAGCTGGCCACTTTGCTGTAGCGCTTCAATGCAGGGCCAAGCGAATAAACTATTGGCATAAACGAGCACTTTGGGTTGTTCACTCACCGCTGTAGTCCTTAATCACTAAAAAGCCCGGCAAGCCATTTAGGGAATAGTAAAAGCGTAACTTATCGCCTGAATTAACCAGCGTATCGCCTTGCTGTGGTGATTGTGGTGTGAAGTTAATACAAACACTTAAGTCAGGAAGCGGGTGGGTGATCCCAGAATCATAGAGGCGTAAACTTTGGTCAGCAAACAGGGAAATTTCGGTGTATAAAGACAGTGTTTGCTTTTGCGCATGTTGAGTAAAATAAGGCACAGTTAGGGCCGCTGCTTTGACCATCGTGCTATCGTCACACAGCTGTTGTTCTAAATTACGCAAAGTGTGTGCATTAATAGAGAAAACTACGCCGAGTTCGGTACGCGAGTTGGCAATGTCAGCGTGTTTTTGGTTAATAGTGTCAGCCTCTGTCGATTCGTTTTGCCACTGCTCTACGTATTCTTGTTGCGCTACACTGAGCATGGCGTGTACATCGATATTTTGTGGGATGAGATAGCCATTGATACTAAGCTGTTTGGCAAAGTGAGTGGCAATAGCAAGATGGCCTTCGCGACTAAAACCATGCTGCATCGCTTCAATAATCACTAAGTCAAATAGCATGGGAGAGTTATAAGCACAGGCATCGCCACAGTACATTTGTTGTATGTATGGTTGCAGCCCCAATTCTGTCACTAGGGCACGCAATGATTTGATTGCTCCGGGTTGAATATCGATCAAGGTGACTTGTAAAGTCTCTTCACTGAGCCCTTGCTCGCGGTAATAGCTCAATAAAGGTAAGAGTAAAGGTGCGAATGGGCCGCAAGCTGGGTAGGCAATAAATACCTTGCTTTGATCACTGTTAAGTAGGGCTGCAATGGCACTATCAATAGCACGAATAAAACCGCTCACTCTCAGCGTATCTTTAATAGTATGAATGCAATAGTCCGGCGCCATAACCAGGCCGTGCTCATTAATAAACTGTAAGCTCCGCTCCGCTTTAGCTATGCCTGCTTGCTGATAAACATGACTATAAGCCTCAAATAGCGTGGCTAATTGTGGCGCTAAGTCTTCTTTACTGTGCTCAGGTGTTTTAAGTATTTGTTTACAAACTCGGGCACTCAGTGCTCGTAGTTCATTACTATCTAGCAGCTTCTTTGGTTGTGTAGCAAGTTGTTGCTTGAGCTGATTACGCTGTTGTCGATGTGCGAACAATGCGCTTAGCGTATTGTCGTATCGTGGTTGCTCTTCATTCGTTTGCGTGGCGTGTTGATAATGATAGGCTTGCATTGTTTGTTTCCGATTATATGCCCCTTTAGTAGCGTATACCCTGTGTGAATAATCACCGACCTATGTAATCAGATGAAATATTTCCAGTTTTACAGAGCGTAAGGTGTAATATAACCGCCAGTATATGGCCCTTGAGGTATGCATAAGGGTGGGTAACGTGGAGTGATAGGATGACGGATAAAAATGCGCAGCATAAAAAGCGCCAACAGAAAGTAAAAGCAGAAGTAGACCAGTTAATTGAAGAGGCACAAATCGAAAAGGGTGTGTTGCAAGTGATCACGGGTAACGGCAAAGGGAAATCTACTTCGGGGTTTGGTACTGTAGCGCGCTGTGTTGGCCATGGACAAAAAGCGGCGGTGGTGCAATTTATCAAGGGGATGTGGGAGTGCGGAGAACGCAATCTACTAGAACAAGTAGGCGTGCCTTTTGCGGTAATGAAAACAGGCTTTACTTGGGAGACGCAGAACCGTGAGACCGACACCCAAGCCGCGCAACAAACTTGGCAACAAGCCAAACAGTTTTTAGCTGACCCAAATATCGATTTGGTGCTGCTTGACGAGCTTACGTATATGCTCAGCTATGATTACCTCGACTTAGACGAAGTACTGGATGTGCTTGCTCATCGACCTGCAATGCAGTCGGTGATTGTTACCGGGCGAGGTGCACATAGGCGTTTAACTGAATTAGCCGATACCGTCAGTGAAGTACGCAATGTGAAACATGCATTTGACAGTGGCGTTAAAGCTCGAGCAGGCTTTGACTACTGATGCGCGGGCAGTATTTTATTCTTTTACTGCTGAGCTTTGTCGGCGTTACAGCCACCGCGTCGCAACCAGAACAGCGTATTATCGCGCTCTCCCCGCACCTTGTTGAAAATTTGTATGCCATAGGTGCAGGTGATGACATCGTGGCAACGGTGGATTATGCCAATCACCCAGAGCAAGCGCAGCAAATCATGCGTATTGGCGGCCATCAGGGTATTCAGTTGGAAAAAGTGCTCGCACTCAAACCCACCTTGGTCGTCGCATGGCAAGGCGGTAATAAAGCAGCCGATATTGAAGCGCTTCAGCGCTTAGGTATCCCCTTGTATGTGAGCAAAATTGAGAGCTTGGAAGATATTAGTGCTGAGCTTCGCGCACTGGGGCACTTGACGCACCGCCAAAGCGATGCAGAACACCTTGCCGCACAGTTCGATGCACGATTGGCGCGTTTGCAGCAGCAATACGACAAGGCGGCAGCCATGCGCCCTAAGGTGTTCTATCAGCTGTGGCCAACTCCGATGATGACAGTGAGCAACAATACCCTGATTGGTAAGGTAATTACCTTGTGTGGTGGTGATAATGTGTTTGCCGATAATGTTACCGATTACCCGCAAATTAGTTTGGAACATGTGGTGTTGACCGAGCCAGACGTCATTATTGTTACCTCGGCGCAACAAGCACAACAAGCCAGCCATGATTGGCAGCAGTGGCAAAGTATTCCGGCAGTCAAATACGGCGCTATTCATGCCATTGATGCCGATGTGCTACACCGTTACAGCACGCGCATTCTCAATGGTGTACAGAGCTTGTGCGAGGTGATTAATGAGTAGTTGGCTGTAGCTGATGTTTATGCCAATGTATTAAAAACAAAAAAGGAACATGTATTATGGAAAATAATCGATTTTTTAAACTGGTTTGGCGTGTTAATGGGCTGATTATCCTTGGTTCATCACTGATAATTTTTGCGTTTATTCTTTTCCAGTTAATTTCTGATGCGCTGCGCCCAAGTTATAACACGCCGCCTCCAACCGTTGAAAATCTAGCAGATGATCCTCTAGGCAAAGAAAAGTGGGTGATTGGTAACCCTATGTACCTTGAGGGCAGTGATTATGTGTTACTCCCTTTGGTGTCAGAAAACAAAGAAGTTGAAGAGTTTAAAAGGGGATCTTTTGGGTCTAGCTCCATGAACATGTTTGGTGGTGGGTATTACAGTGATCCTTCAAAAAACATCTTGTTTTTAAACACTAAAGACAATACCTCATTTTGGTTGTTTAAGGGAGTTAACCGCCTTATCCAAGATATTACTTTGCTCCCGCGTGACTATGAGAGTGATGCGCCTACTCAAGCGATTTTTTACCAGGTGATTGTCAAAGATACCAATAAAGACAACAAACTCAGTAAAGAAGATGCTTCTTCGTTATTTATCAGTGAACCTAATGGCGACAATTATCAGCTTGTTCTAGAAGCGTATGACCGCATTGTTTCTCGAGCGCTAGTGGATGAGAACCGCCTCATAATTATTTATCAGTACCAAGGCAAAGCGCACTCGAAATTAATTCAATTATCACCGTTTAAAGAAATCAGTAATGTAGAGCTACCAAAGGTTGAATAAGCTAAGGTGTGTGCTCAAGGGTTAACTTAATTACTAGGAACATCATGGAACTTGATATCTATATTGTGGATGCATTTACGCAGCAGCAATTTGCTGGTAACTCGGCAGCAGTTGTACCTTTATCTCAGTGGTTAGCGCCCGAGGTAATGCAGAACATTGCTGCTGAAAACAATCTCTCAGAGACGGCGTTTATCAAAGAAGAGGGGCATGGGAAATATGCTATCCGGTGGTTTTCACCACTCACAGAAATAGATTTTTGTGGTCATGCAACATTGGCCTCGTCCTATGTAATTTTTGATCAGTTGGGGTATCAAGGCACCATTGAGTTTGTCACTCAGGCAGTGGGGAACTTATTTGTTAGCCAAGGTGAAGATGGTCGAATACAGATGAGCTTTCCCAATCAATGCCCAGAGCCCATTGTTGATGTGCCACATGCGCTTGTTGAAGGGTTATCAATAAAACCACAGCGGGTGCTGCGTAATCGCCAAGCATATTTTGTTGTTCTCAGTTCGCAACAAGAAGTGCAAAACGTTATATATAACAGTGAAGTGTTAAAGACTCTGGCACCTTTTGATGTAGTAGTGACCGCCAAAGGGAGTGAGGTTGATTTTGTTTCTCGTTATTTTTGGCCCGCCAATGGCGGCGATGAAGACCCAGTGACGGGGTCAATTCACTCGGGCTTAGCCCCTTTTTGGGCGAATGAGCTTGGCAAAACACATTTGCAAGCGTATCAAGCATCACGTCGTGGTGGGCTGTTGTATTGTCAGTTACAAAATGAGCGCGTGCTCATTAGTGGCTCTGCGGTGTTGTATTTGCAAGGCCGCATTTTCATCAACGGCCCGCAAACATAAACCATAGAACTCAGTGATGGTAGTTTTTGGTGTTTTGGAATGTATTGGCATCAAAATCTGGGTACGCTGCTGAGCGCATTACATCAGCAATTAACTTATATACATTGACCCATGCTTGTTTCGTTTGTGGCGTAAAATCATCCCCTAACCCGGTTTGCAACGTATAAATCAAGGCGTTGCCAACTGGAGTGTAATCTTCCACTTTGACACCATAATCGAGGTGGCGATGTGCCAATTTTTGTAGTACACCCGCGACGGTTTCTAAGTCATCCAGTCCATCTACCGCGACCTTGATTGTCGACATCAGCATTTGCCCTTGCTTCTTCATATCACCTTTGAATAAAGGTTTGAGTGATGGGTCATAGCTAAACAATTTGGCGTAGAAAATTTCTGCGGCCTGATCGGCAATGGGTAAAACTTTAGCGAAACTACTTTGAATCAACTGCTTATCTTGTGCGCTTAAACTCATTATGTTTCCTAGAAGCGAAAAAAGTCACAGTTTTGACTATAGGATAAGAATTCAAAAGCCGCGTAGGTTTATGATAAATATCACTATTAAGTCCCCATAAAGGGTTCTTTTAGAGTCTGTAATCTTGAGCCTTTTGGCAAAAAAAATCAGCGTTTGTGCATCACAAAAAATAAGATATACTGTATAAATATACAGTTAATTTTTAGGTGGTGTGTATGAACACAACTTTAGCAGCAATGCACCATCAAGGACTGATCTTCAGTGCAAAGCAGCCGCACAATGATAGTGACCAAGAGGCTCAACAACAGCCTGTCAGTTCAGGTTTTGCCAAGCTTGATCAATTGTTGTCGGGTGGTTGGCCGCAAAGCGGTGTGATCAATGTGCAATCAGATCCGGCAATTGGCGAATTCACCTTGCTACAAGGTACGTTTACCAAAGCCAAAGAAGACACCATGGTGGTGTTGATCAACCCGCCGGCAGAACCCTGCATTCATTGGTTATTGAGCCAAAACGTGCACCCAGAGCGTGTCGTGATTTTACGTCCTGAAAATGACACGCATGCTTTATGGGCTGCAGAGCAATGTACGCGCAGTAGTAGTTGTGCCTTGGTGTGGTTGTGGCATCAAGGTTTATCGTTTGCACAGGCGCGGCGCTTTAACTTAGCTTGTCAGCAATCAGGCGCGCTGTTGGTGTTGGTTAATTATCAACGCCAAGTCAGTGCGTTACCGGTACATATGAGCATTAATGTGAGCCAGCATGAGCAGCAATTAAAAGTCACTTTATTGCGCCAACAAGGGCGATTTGCTCGTGGTGAAGTGATATTGGAACGCACTCAAATTTGGCCATTTTTGCAATACAGCCACCGCATGCAACGCAGTAATGTTCATGCTTTTTCTGCATTTACACACACGCCGCATTATGAGGTTGGTTAATGTATTTGGCGGTTCATTGTGCCTATTTGCAACTGCAGCGGCGGCAATTATCAGAGCCCGCAGTGTTGGTATATAAAGAGCGTATTGTGCAACTCAATGCAGCAGCGCATAGCTTGGGCGTAAAAGAAGGAATGGGGCTGGCGAGTGCCGCTGCTTTATGTGGTGCTTTGCATGTGTATCCGTATGAGCAAAGTGTGCAAAGGCAACAACTTGAGGAGCTTGCGGCACAATGTTACCAAGTAACAGGCGATATCATTTTATGTGGTAGCGATTGCCTTATCTTTGTTGCTACGAGTATGCGCGCGTTGTATCCCACTAATAAAGCGTTATTTAATGCCTTAGCTCCCACTATTCGCGCGTTTGTGCCTGAGTTTTTTTATGCCAGTGCAAGCAGTATGGAAGCTGCTGAAGTGCTTGCCCGCCATCACGTAAACTTTATTAGCGAGGAGGGGTATGAGTGTGAACAGCGTTTGGCTTGTTTGCCTGTGCAGGCGTTGCTTTTGCCAGAGGTTCATAAACAGCAATTAGCGCGCTTAGGAATAAACACCACAAAGCAGCTATTGGCGTTACCGCTGGCACAATTACGCCAACGATTTCATTATGAGCTGGTGGATTATATTACCCGTTTGCGTGGGCAATTACGCCGCACTAGCTTACCTAAACACACTCATCACTATCGTTTTTATCAACCCGCGCAACGATTTTGTGAAACCCTTGAGCTTAATTTTGAAATACAAGACAGTGAGCGTTTACTCGCTCCACTGACGCACTTATGTGAACGTATTTGCCAGTATTTATACCAACACCAACTGCATACACAGCGCTTGACCTTTACCTTAGTATTTCGTGAGCAACCACAACAGCAGCTGATACTCGACAGTGTCCAGCCCCAAGCTCAGTTACGTGCGTGGGTACAGCTGCTAAGTATCAAGCTTGATGCCCTAACGCTCGATGCCCCTGTGATTGCTGTGCAATTGCATTGTGATGAGTTTGTGAGTGTGGATGGCAGTAGTCGTAGTCTGTTTGAAAAACGCCAGCAAGGGCTTGCACGCCAGCAATTATTGAGTGTGTTACATACTCGTCTGGGTGAGCAGCGATGTTACCGGTTAGTGCAAAACCAAGCGCACTTGCCTGAGTTTGCACAAGTGCAAGAAAGCACGTTGCACATGCTAAAGGCAGCTACACCTCAGGCATATCCATGCTTGCGTCCTAATTTTTTAGTAACGCCAACGCCATTAGTTGAGCCGTTGTGCATTTTGCGTGGCCCTGAGCGCATTCAAAGTCACTGGTGGCACTGTGAGCAAATTGAGCGTGATTACTACATTGCCCAAAACAGCCAAGGGCAGGTGTGTTGGGTCTTCAAAGACAAGCAGCAACACTGGTTTGTACAAGGGTATTTTGCCTGATGAGTACACCTGTTTACAGTGAATTGTTTTGCCAAAGTAACTTCAGCTTTTTAACGGGGGCTTCTCATCCTGAAGAACTTGTGAGTCAGGCCGCGCAGTTGGGTTATCAGGCGCTAGCGTTATGTGACGAGTGTTCAGTTGCAGCTGTGGTTAGAGCACACAGCCATATCAAAGCACAGCAATTACCGCTGAAGTTGATTGTGGGCAGCTATTTTAAGTACGAACAACTCGAGTTGGTGGTGTTATGTCCGAGTAAATCAGCATACAGCCAGTTATGTCGGGTGATCACCAATGCGCGTAGACGCTGTGAAAAAGGGCAGTATCAACTCGATGAATGGGATTTAAAAACGCTCAAGGGCTGTATCCTTATTTGGCTCGTGCATGGTCAAAATGACGATGCTAAAGTCGCTGATGAACATTGGGGCCCTTGGCTTAAACGTCATTATGGCGATCAGCTGTATCTTGGGGTACGCCGAGAGCTCAGTAGTTTTGAGCCTGAGCAGTTAGCCTATGTGCGTGCTTTAAGTGAGCGCTTGCAGATTACAGAGGTCGCGTTGGGAGCGGTATTGATGCACACCCCCGAGCGCTTGCCGTTACAACACGTGCTCAGTGCGATTAAGCAAGGACAAACCGTTGCCTCTTTGGGACAGCATTTACTTGCCAATGCTGAGCGCTCTTTGCGTCCTATCAGTAAGTTGAATAAGTTATTTAGTCCACAGCAACTGGCCACGACCGAGTATATAGCTAAACAGTGTTGCTTTAATCTTGATGAGCTCAGCTATCAGTACCCCCATGAACTTATCCCGCAGGGAGTAAGTGCCAGCGAGCATTTACAAAACCTTGTCACTAAAGGGGCCAAAAAGCGCTTTCCAGAAGGCGTACCCGCTTCTATTCAAGCCACGATAGATAAAGAGTTAACGCTAATCGCTGAGCAAAAGTATGAGCCTTTTTTCCTCACTATTGCTGATATTGTGCGCTTTGCTAAGTCTCGAGATATCCTCTATCAAGGGCGAGGTTCAGCAGCGAACTCCGTGGTGTGTTATTGCCTAGAAATTACAGCCGTTGACCCACGCCAAATTGATGTGCTTTTCGAGCGTTTTATTTCTAAAGAGCGTAATGAGCCGCCCGATATTGATGTGGACTTTGAGCACCAACGTCGCGAGGAAATCTTTCAGTACATCTATCAAAAATATGGTCGCCAACGAGCTGCATTAGCTGCAACGGTGATCACCTATCGGTTAAAGAGCGCGATTCGTGATGTGGGAAAGGCGTTAGGATTTACGCCAACACAGCTTGATTATTATATTAAGCAACTCAATCGTCGTCATGGCGGTGGGCAATGGCAAGCACAGTTAGTGCAATTAGGGCTAGACCCTAATGCCCAGATAAATCAGCATTTTTTTCATTTGGTTGATGAAATAAAAGGGTTCCCACGACATTTATCTCAACATGTAGGTGGCTTTGTGATCTCCCAAGGCCCCTTGCATGAACTCGTGCCCGTTGAGAATGCAGCGATGGCACAGCGCACCGTGATCCAATGGGATAAAGATGATTTGGAGAGTCTCAAATTATTAAAAGTTGATGTCTTAGCATTGGGCATGCTCAGCGCTATACAACGCAGCTTTAAGCTCATTGAAAAACATTATCAATACACACTGAGCATTGCCGATATTACTCGCTTAGGTGATGACCCGCAGGTGTTCGATATGGTGCAAAAGGCTGATACCGTGGGCGTATTTCAAATTGAGTCGCGAGCACAAATGAGTATGCTGCCTCGTCTGAAACCGAGTTGTTATTATGATTTAGTGATTCAAATTGCCATTGTTCGCCCAGGGCCAATTCAAGGGGATATGGTACATCCATATTTACGCCGTCGTGATGGTGATGAGGCGGTCGAGTACCCTTCGAAACACGTGGAACAAGTGCTAAAGCGCACGCTCGGAGTACCTATTTTCCAAGAGCAGGTGATTAAAGTGGCGATGGTTGCTGCGGGGTTTAGTGGCGGTGAAGCCGACCAATTACGCCGTGCAATGGCAAAGTGGAAACGCGATGGTGAGCTTACGCAATTTAAGCAAAAACTGATCGATGGCATGCTTAAACGCGGTTATGAGTATGAGTTTGCAGAGCGTATCTATCAGCAAATTTGTGGTTTTGGTGAGTATGGGTTCCCTGAATCTCATTCCGCTAGTTTTGCGGTGCTGGCGTATGTGTCTGCTTACTTAAAATACTACTACCCAGAAGTTTTTTTATGCGCTCTCGCAAACAGCTTACCTATGGGATTTTATTCTTTAGACCAACTGGTGCAAGATGCGCGTCGCCATGGCGTGGCGATACTGCCTGTTGATGTGAACCACTCCGCTTGGGAGCATCAAGTGGTACGTCAAGGTGAGCATTTGGCCGTACGCTTAGGGCTTTGTTGTATCAAAGGCTTTAGCGCGCACAGTGCACAAAAATTACTAGAGTTGCGCCCAGCGCAAGGTTATAGCAGCATTAGTCAGTTGTACCATCATGGTGTGAGTGAAGCGGAACTTGAAACGCTCGCCAGTAGCAATGCATTGGCGGCTATAGCAAAAGATCGCTTTAACAGTCGCTGGCAGATTATGGATAAGCAGCAGCGCTTACCTTTATTTGCGCAAGACGAATACAGTCAGAAGAGCCAATCAGAACTCACCCTAAGTGCGCCAACAGAGATACAAGATACCCTTGAAGATTATGCCAGCATGGGTGTGAACATGGGGGAGCATCCCTTAGTTCATTTACGTCAGCACGGATTATTGTGTCATGCCAAAAGGGCCAATGAGCTAAGTGCATGTCGAAACGGTGCCAGTGTCACCATTGCAGGGTTAGTAACGGGACGTCAGTCTCCTGGCAGCGCAGCAGGCGTGACGTTCTTAACGCTTGAAGATGATACGGGCAACATTAATGTGGTGGTGTGGTTGGCAACAGCCAAAGCGCAGCAAAAGGCGTTTTTAACCGCGCGTTTGTTGGAAGTAAAAGGCGTGGTTGAGCATCATAAAGGCGTAGTGCACGTTATTGCTGGGCGGCTCATTGATCACAGCGATAAGTTACCCGCTTTAATTTTAAAAAGCCGTTTCTTTCATTAATATTAAAAATCAAAACCAGTTTATATATTTGTATGGTTAATGTTTTAAATAAAAAAATATCATTCTTTTTAGGCTGTGAAAAAAATTCATAACTTGTTTAAATAAGCTCACGCTTAGCTAATAGGCAAACGCGTCGTTTACGCGTACAATACGGCCTTTGATTTCGACAATTACGTTGCACCTAGGAGACAGCATGTTAGAACGTAACATGAACATTGCAGACTTTGACCCAGAATTAGCCAATGCGATGAACGCAGAAGTTGCTCGCCAAGAAGAGCACATCGAGCTTATCGCATCTGAAAACTACTGTAGCCCACGCGTATTAGAAGCGCAGGGTTCACAGCTAACGAACAAATATGCTGAAGGCTACCCTGGTAAGCGTTATTACGGTGGTTGTGAGCATGTTGACGTTGTTGAGCAACTAGCAATTGACCGTGCAAACGAGCTATTTGGTACTGAGTACGCAAACGTACAACCACACGCAGGCTCGCAAGCAAACGCAGCTGTTTTCCAAGCGCTACTTCAGCCACACGATACGGTTCTAGGTATGAGCCTAGCGCACGGTGGTCACCTTACTCACGGTGCACACGTAAACTTCTCTGGCAAGACGTACAATGCTATTCAGTACGGCCTTAACGAAGAAACAGGCGAAATCGATTACGATCAAGTTGAAGCGCTAGCGCTTGAGCACAAGCCAAAAATGATCATCGGAGGTTTCTCTGCATACTCAGGTATCGTAGATTGGGCTCGTTTTCGTGAAATCGCTGACAAAGTTGGCGCATACTTATTCGTAGATATGGCTCACGTTGCTGGTCTGATCGCTGCGGGTGTATACCCAAGCCCAGTTCCTTACGCGCATGTGATCACTACCACAACACACAAAACTCTAGCGGGTCCTCGTGGTGGTTTGATCATCTCTAACTGTGGTGATGAAGAGATCTACAAAAAGCTAAACAGTGCAGTGTTCCCTGGTGGTCAAGGTGGTCCTCTATGTCACGTAATCGCTGCTAAAGCGGTTGCTTTCAAAGAAGCACTTCAACCAGAATTCAAAGCATACCAACAGCAAGTAGTTGCTAACGCACAAGCGATGGTAGCGGTACTTCAAGAGCGTGGCTACAAAGTAGTATCAGGTAAAACTGACAACCACCTATTCCTTCTTGACCTAATTGATAAAGACATCACAGGTAAAGATGCAGACGCTGCACTTGGTAACGCAAACATCACAGTTAACAAGAACTCAGTACCAAACGACCCACGTTCACCGTTCGTAACATCAGGTCTTCGTCTTGGTTCTCCAGCAATCACACGTCGTGGTTTCAAAGAAGCAGAAGCGAAAGAGCTAGCGGGCTGGATCTGTGACGTGCTAGACGACATCGAAAATGCAGATGTTCAAGCGCAAGTGAAAGAAAAAGTGAAAGCAATTTGTGCTAAATTCCCTGTGTACGCATAAGGGCACAAAATAGCTATTGCACAAACATTTGTGTATGATAAAGGCCGCAATTTTTGCGGCCTTTTTGTTATCTACAGGAAACCCGTTCACTATGCATTGTCCGTTTTGTAGCGCTAAAGATACCAAGGTAATCGACTCACGTTTAGTTGGTGGTGGGCATCAAGTTCGCCGTCGCAGAGAATGTATTGATTGTCATGAGCGTTTTACAACCTTTGAAGGTGCAGAATTAGTCATGCCTCGGGTGATTAAACGCGATGGTTCCCGCGAACCGTTCAACGAAGATAAGTTACAAAATGGCCTGCACCGTGCGTTGGAACGTCGACCAGTGAAAACTGAGCAAGTCGATGAGGTGGTGCATCAAATCATGTCACAAATTCGCGCGACTGGTGAGCGTGAGGTAAGTTCTCAGTTAATCGGTGAGTGCATTATGGAAGCCCTTAAAGGGCTCGACAAAGTAGCCTATGTTCGCTTTGCTTCCGTGTACCGTTCCTTTGAAGATATTCGTGAGTTTGGCGAAGAAATCGCCCGCCTTGGAGATTAAGTATGACCTTTAGCGCAGACGACACGCGCTATATGCAACGGGCTATTGAGCTTGCATATCAAGGCCGCTTCACAACAACCCCCAATCCTAATGTTGGCTGCGTACTGGTTAAAGATGGTCGCATCATAGGCGAGGGGTTTCACAAACAAGCAGGCACAGCGCACGCTGAAGTACACGCACTTGCCAACGCCGGGGGCGACGCTGAGGGCGCAACAGCCTATGTCACGCTCGAGCCATGCAGTCATACGGGGCGAACCGGACCCTGCGCGGTAGCATTGGTCAAGGCCAAAGTGGCCAAAGTGATTTGTGCGATGCAAGACCCAAATCCCCAAGTGAGCGGCAGAGGAATGACCATGCTGGCCGAGGCGGGCATTGAGGTTGCCTCTGGCTTACTCAGCAATGAAGCTCAAAAGCTCAATCGCGGTTTTTTAAAGCGTATGCGCAAGGCATTGCCATATGTCACATGCAAACTTGCTGCGAGTATTGATGGTAAAACAGCTCTTGCTAATGGTGAGAGTAAATGGATCACCAGCGCGCAAGCCCGTGCGGATGTGCACCGATTACGCGCTGAGCATTGTGCGATTTTAAGTGGCGCAGACACGGTGATTGTCGATAACGCACAGCTCAATGTTCGCTTAGACGATGCCACGCTCAGTGATTACCCATTGCCACAGGTGCGCCAACCACTGCGAGTGATTATCGATAGTCACTATCGGCTCACCCCAGAGCTGGCGTTATTCAAACAATGCGGTGACATAATTATCGTGCGCTCAACAACAGCAAATATCTGCTCGTCAGAGCTTGATAAACAGCCACAGTGGCCCAACAATGTAACCGAGTTGATGTGTGACGGTGCCCCAAGTGGTCAAGTCGATTTGCATAAACTGCTTGTTTTATTGGCCCAAAAGGACATCAACTCAGTGTGGCTAGAGGCAGGTGCGACCCTGTGCGGCGCGATGGCAACGCAGAAACTAATTGATAGATACATCATGTATTTAGCCCCAAAATTCATGGGCAGTGATGGCAAAGGGTTGTTAAATATCGGCCCGTTTGCGGCAATGGCACAGGTGCCCTCATTGCGCTTTGGTGAAGTGACCCAGATTGGTGAGGACATTCGCCTTACCCTAGAGCAACCAGAAGTAGAATAGTCATGTTTACAGGCATTATTGAAGCAACAGGAACTTTGAGCTCGCTGACGTTAGTCGACGGTGATTTAAAAGTGCGTGTACAAAGCGACAACTTGGATATGAGTGATGTTGCTTTGGGTGATAGTATCGCCACTAACGGTGTGTGTCTTACGGTTACTGAGAAATTTAGCGATGGCTTTAGTGCCGACGTGTCAAAAGAGACGATGTCGCTTACGCGTTTTGCACATTATCAACGAGGTCAAAAGGTCAACTTAGAAAAAGCGCTACAGCCTATATCTCGATTGGGTGGGCATTTGGTATCTGGACATGTTGATGGTATCGCTGAAGTTGTTAAAGTTGCGCCGAATGCGCGTGCCATTGAGTATTGGCTTGAAGCGCCACAAGAGCTAATGAAATACATTCCTTATAAAGGCTCTGTGTGCATTGACGGCGCGAGTTTAACCGTCAATGAGATAAATGCTAACCAGTTTAAGTTAACGATTGTGCCACATACATTGGCGCAAACGACCATTGCCGAATTTCAAGTCGGCACCAAGGTTAACCTTGAAGTTGACCAAATTGCGCGCTATTTAGAGCGCTTAATTCAAGGGGCTCAGGCTCCAAAACAAGAATCATCTGTATCCGAGAGCTTGCTCGTGCAAGCAGGATTTATCAAATAAACATAATGGGCAAGATATGAGTTTGAATACCGCAGCAGAGATCATCGAAGACATTAAAAATGGCAAAATGGTCATATTGATGGACGATGAAGATCGTGAAAACGAAGGTGATTTAATTATTGCTGCTGAGCACATCAGTGCTGATGCGATTAACTTCATGGCTACCTATGGCCGAGGCCTAATTTGTCTGACCTTAACACAAGAGCGCTGTGAACAACTGGCGCTGCCATTGATGGTAAAGAACAATGGTGCACAGTTCTCAACAAACTTCACTATGTCCATTGAGGCAGCAAAAGGCGTCACAACCGGCATTTCAGCAGCGGATCGTGCGCGCACTGTGCAAGCGGCTGTCGCTAAAGGCGCTGTGCCTGAAGACATTGTGCAGCCGGGTCATATTTTCCCAATCATGGCGCAACCGGGCGGCGTATTAACGCGCGCGGGACACACAGAAGCAGGCTGTGATCTGGCACGTTTGGCAGGTCTTGAGCCATCGTCGGTAATTGTTGAAATCTTGAATCCAGATGGCACTATGGCGCGTCGTCCAGAGCTTGAAGTATTTGCCAAAGAGCATGGTATCAAGATGGGCACCATTGCGGATTTAATCGAGTACCGCAATCTTAACGAAACGACCATTGAAAAAGTGGCGCAGTGCAAATTGCCAACGGAGCATGGCGAGTTCGACTTAGTGACTTACAAAGACACCATCGATGGTCAAATGCATTATGCGCTGGTCAAAGGTGAGATCAACGACCCAACTCTGGTGCGTGTACACCTGCAAAGTACCTTTAATGACATTCTATTGTCAGACCGTGGTGCAGATCGCAGCTGGACATTATCAAATGCAATGGCGTATATCGCCAAAAACGACGGTGTACTGGTTATTTTGGGCAAACAAGAGTGCAGCGAAGAAATTGAAGCTATGGTCAAAGCGTTTGCTCTTGAAGATGAAGGCAAACCAGCTAGCCATCGTAAAATTCAGGGAACGTCACGCACCGTGGGGATTGGCTCACAAATTTTGGCAGATTTAGGGATCACCAAAATGCGCTTGATGAGTATGCCGAAAAAGTACCATGCATTGTCTGGTTTCCACCTAGAAGTTGTGGATTATGTGCAGCCTGATTAAGGGCTTTTTCGCACACGCTTAATGTAATTGTAATACAGCTATTTTTTTAAACTTATGGTATGATGCGCGGCAATTTTGCGATATTCGTATTTGGCCCGCATCACGCGTTGGCAAGTTAAACTAAGGTTTATAAATGAAAATTATTGAAGGTAACAAGTTTGCACCGGGCAAAAAATTTGCCATCGTGATTTCACGTTTTAATGACTTCATTGGCAGCAGCTTACTTGATGGTGCGGTAGATGAATTGAAACGCACAGGTAACGTAAGCGATGACGATATTACCGTTGTTTATGTGCCAGGTGCAGTAGAGTTGCCATTGGTAGCTAAGCGCATCGCAGCGAAAGGCGAATATGACGCTATTATCGCTCTTGGCGTGATCATCCGTGGTGGCACACCACACTTTGATTTGGTTGCGGGCGAGTCAAATAAAGGTCTAGCACAAGTATCGCTAGAGTATGACGTACCAGTTGCATTCGGTGTATTGACTACTGAAAGCATCGAGCAGGCGATTGAGCGTGCTGGTACAAAAATGGGTAACAAAGGTGGCGAAGCTGCATTAAGTGCCCTAGAAATGGTTAATGTTTTAGACAAAATTTAAGGGTTCACAGTGAAACCAGCAGCAAGACGCAAAGCGCGCGTATTGGCTCTACAAGCCGTTTACTCATGGCAAATGAGCGGTAACGCCATTGCCGACATCGAACAAAATATGTTGATTGAAAACGACGTATCTAAAGTAGATGTTGAGTACTTTAAAGATCTCGCACGTGGCGTTGCCGTTAACTTTAAACAGTTAGACACCGCGCTCGCTCCACACTTAACTCGTCCATACGAAGATATCGATATGGTAGAGAAAGCAATTTTACGCTTGAGCGCGTACGAGCTGAAATTCCGTGAGGACGTACCTTATAAAGTTGCGATTAACGAAGGGATTGAATTGGCGAAAACATTTGGCGCCGATGATAGTCACAAGTTCGTAAACGGCGTACTTGATAAAGCCTTAAAGGACTTACGTAGCTAAGCTCGAAATAACAAGGAGAGCCGGCCAAGGCCGGCTTTTTTGTGTATGCAAGAATTTGAATTAATAAATCGATATTTCAAAGGTCGTGGTATTACTCGCCGTGATGTTAATGTTGGCATTGGCGATGATTGCGCCTTGGTCACTATTCCTGAAAACAGCCAACTGGCAGTGACCACTGACACTATGGTTGAGGGCGTCCACTTCTTTGATGATATTTCTGCGCGTGCTTTGGGGCACCGTGCTATTGCTGTGAACCTGAGCGACCTTGCGGCAATGGGCGCTGAGCCTGCGTGGGTATCTGTTGCTATTACCTTACCCAAGGCGGATGAAGCATGGTTAGACGAATTCACTGCAGGCATGCACGAAATTGCTGAGTACTTTAATGTCCAAATCATTGGTGGTGACACCACGCAAGGCCCACTGGTTATTACTGTGTGTGCAAAAGGCACCGTGCCTAAAGGTAAGGCGCTGACACGCGGTGGGGCTAAACCGGGAGACTGGATTTATGTCACCGGCCCATTAGGTGATGCAGGGTTAGCGGTTGAAGCTCGTAAGCAAGGTCTAGAAATCGACAGTGAGTGGCTCAGTAAGCTCACTCACAAATTAGAATACCCAACGCCTCGCGTTGCAGCGGGGCAAGTGCTGCGCGGCTACGCCAGTGCTGCAATTGATATCTCTGACGGTCTGTTGGCCGATTTGAAACATATTTTGGAGATGTCACAAGTCAGTGCCACCGTCTATGCGGATAAAATCCCCACATCTGAGGCATTTCGCCAAAGTGTTGAGGGCGATGCAAAATGGCCATATGTTTTAAGTTACGGTGATGATTACGAATTACTGTACACCGTGCCAGAGAATCACAAGGCGATGTTGGACAATAAGCTGCATCAATATGGTATCGATGCTGTGTGCATTGGCCAAATTCGTGGTGGCGACGGCAAAATCGAGTTGTTCAATGGTGAGCATAAGCTCGATGTTACAGGTCTTGGGTTTGAACATTTTACAGAGGATGAGTCGTGCTAGCTATGGCTAAGACATTTCACTTGAGTCGACCTCATCAATTTCTTGGTTTAGGGTTTGGCTTAGGGCTAAGCCCTAAAGCTCCGGGCACAGTGGGCACGTTTGCCGCCTTGCCGTTTATCTTTATGAACTTGGGCATGCCGCTTTGGATGCAGGTAGTATTTGCGCTGCTTTTATGTGTCGTGGGCGTATGGGCCTGTGGTAAAACGGCACAAGATTTGGGTGTCCATGACCATCCTGCTATTGTTTGGGATGAAGTCGCTGGGTTTTATATTACTATGATAGGGGCGGCGATCAGTTGGCAAACATTGCTCGTTGGTTTTATTTTATTCCGCTTCTTTGATATTGCTAAACCAGGCCCAATTCGCATGTTAGATAAACGTTTGCATGGTGGTTTGGGGATTATGGCCGATGATGTGCTAGCGGGTATTTGCTCTCTTATTTGCCTACAAGCGCTAATTAAAGTAGGTTATTTGCCTGGAATCTAAGAATTGACTATGGGTGTCACATTGCAGCGATTTATTCTGTCATTGTTGCTCACGTGCGCGGCACTAAGTGCCGGTACTGCATATGCTTCCATTACCGATTATGTGGTAAAGCAGTGGAACACCCGCAACGGCCTTCCGTCGCAATCACTTAAAAGTGTTACCCAAGATAATCAAGGTTACATCTGGGTGGGAACGCAATTCGGCTTAAGTCGATTTGATGGCGAACACTTTACCAATTTTAACGAGCAAAATAGCAACTTCCTTAACAGTAACGCTATCAACAAGCTATTGATTGATAACGAAGGATTGCTGTGGATAGGCACCAAAAAAGGGGTGTCGGTGCTCGACCCTCGCTCGATGAATTACTTCCAATTTGGTATTAATGACCCAGTACGCGACATCCTTCAAGATGAAAAAGGCAATATGTGGGTCGCAGCGAATGAGCTTTACTACATTGAGCGTAATCAAATTGCATTTCACTTAGATGAAGACCAACGCCGGCGCAGTGGACGCATCCAAAGTCGATTAACTGCTATTAACCAAATTTCTGTAAGCAAAATGGCACTGGCACCGCAAGGCGTATGGCTTATTAGTGAAAACTACTTGCTGCGCTTATCGAATATGTCGTCTTCTTCGTCACGTTTGCGCTTAAAAATCACTGCACGTGTCACCTTACCTGAACGTTTGGCACAAACCATCATCCATGATCTGGCGTGGTTAGAAGGCACCTTGTACTTGGCCTCTGAACTAGGCGCATATTTCCTAGATATAGACGATGAATTAAGACCGTTCCCTCTGCCGAACGCTAGTAATGCCGCTGTATACAAGTTTATGAGTGACTCCGACGGCGCACTGTGGATATCGACATATGGCCGTTTACTGTATCGTGATAACTCGCAAGAGTGGCAGTGGGTTGAACCTTCAGCGTTAGATCAAAGTATCTGGTTTTCAGATATTTATCGCGATAATCAAAACAATATTTGGTTGGCCAGTTTTAGTGAAGGCTTATGGCTTGCCCATGCAGGGCGCGTAGAGCGCCACAATGCACTCTCTAGTATGACAGAAGCCGTGATGGCATTGACCTTGTCGCCCAAAGGTGAGCTTTGGGTAGCGAACCGCTCGGGGATCGGTTATTTCGACCAAGATAATCACTTTGTTAATCGCATTCCTAGGGCCAAATTACGTCGCAGTGCAGTGCATGACCTGCATTTCGTAGATGAGCGCTTGTACATCGCAACTGACAGAGGCGTGCTCTATTTCGAAAATGACGAACTCTATAACATCGACGCACGCGAGCTCAGACTCAACCCTGTTTTTGCTATCAGTGAAGCCAACGCCGGTGGTTTGTGGTTCGGTACTGGCCGAGGCATGTACCGTTTAGGCTATAACGGCTTGACGCCGTTTAACTATAACGCAGTCATGGACTCGAAGTTCATTACTTTCGTGTTAGATAAGGGCAATTACGGGCTTATTGGCACCAGCCAAGGGGGATATTTATTCTCCGATAAAGGTATCGAACGTATTGGTGATAGTACGGCACTTGAAGGTGCCTATGTAACCAGTATTCTCGAAATCGAAGGCGTAGGAACGTTAGTCGGATCATTGAACGATGGCTTGTTCTATCGCAGTGTGAAAGGCAAGTGGCATCAACTTGATGTGTCAAACGGCCTACCATATGGCTCTATATTTAGCTTGCATTACGACAAAGATTTGCAACGTGTGTGGGTTAGCACCATGAAAGGCGTGTACCGCATGCCAGTGGAGCAGTTCTCAGATGAAATAGGTAATCTGCAAGTGGAGCAGGTTATTTCTTCTTATGATCGTCAGCTTGATGGTAAAGCGAGCCAATGTTGTGCTGGCTTAGGTCATGATGCGGTAGCAGACAACGGCAATTCTATTTGGTATCCAAGTTTGCAAGGGGTTGTCGAAATCCCCAAAAGTGTTGAGCTGTTTGGACAAAGCCGACTGGCGCCACAAATAGAGAGCTTTACCACTCCAAGACGTACCTTGTACACCGCTGGTTTGGGGGTGAATCCTGAACTGGAAACGGACGAGCGTGACATCACCATTGGTTACACTGCGATAGATTTTTATGCGCCGACCGAAGTGGAATTCCGTTATCAATTGGAAGGTTTGGATAACGACTGGCGTTATGCCAATAATCGCCGAGAAGCGATTTATACCAACCTACCACCTGGTGCATTTACCTTTAAACTTGAGGCGAAAAGGGCATCTGGTAACTGGGAAGAAGCGAGTCGTACGCAATATGCGTTCATTGTTCCTAAACGTTTTGATGAAACGGTGTATTTCCGTTTGCTGATTGTGTCGTGTATTTTCTTCGCTTTCTATTTGTTGTTGTGGGTGTTCAGAGCGCAAGAGCGCCGTAAGCAAGCTGCGCTAGAGAGTTTGGTTGAAGAGCGCACTATGGAGCTTCGCGATGCCAATGACAAGCTCAACCAAGTGAACTCTCAACTTAAGTTGGTCAGTCACTCTGATGAGCTAACAGGTCTTCGTAGCCGCCGCTTCCTATTTGATCAGCTGCCAAAAGATATTGAGCACTATCAACGCAATGCGGAATCATTGCAAAAGCAAGGTCGTGCTTTGGTGTTGGTTATTGTTAACATCGATAACTTCTCTCGCATCAATGACTCGTATGGTCCACTCAGTGGTGATAGTTGCTTGCAGCAATTGGCTACCTTACTGAATTCTTGTACTCAGGGTTCGGATTATGTCGCGCGCTGGAGTGGCGATGAATTCTTGCTGCTATTACGCGACTTTGAATTAGATCAAGTAAATCAATTTGCGCGTGATTTATGTAAGTCTATCGCTAATAAGCGTTTCCAATTGCCTAATGGTAAAGCTATGAATATTAGCGCCTCGCTTGGTTGGTCGTGTTACCCCATGCCACTGCTTGGCGGGCAGGTGATTGGTTGGGAAACCTCGGTTAATCTTGCCGATATTGCTTTGCACCAAGTTAAGAAGCGTGGTGGCGATGGCTGTGCTCACATTGAATTTAACGATCAGCTCGACGCCTTTGAGTTTGAACAAAGTGAAAACCTTGATGAACAAATTGCCACTTTACAAGGCAATGGTTTAGCTGACATCAAAATTTGGATGCGCTAGGGCGTGTTTATTGGATGTTGCAAGTTTAGCAATAATGCTCAAGAAATAGACTAAACTGATCAGAGTCACGGCACTAAGCGGCTCAAACATCAGTTACAAAATAATTTCGAGGGTACCAATGACTATAAAAACGCTACTGCGAGTCGCATTTGCGATCATCACATTTATCGCCATTGTTCTTTTAGTCATCGTATTGAATTTGCGCAGCAGCTTAGAGCACAGTTTTGACTCCTCTGTGTTTCGTTACCAATCGAGTCACCTCGCCAAGCTTTCTGCGATTAACTCCAGCCAACTTACCTTGTATGCGCGCCAGTATGTGGCGACCTTAGATAAAAAATACCTAGATAAATATCATGATCTAGTTGACCAAATTACCGGTAAAAAGCCTTCTGTAGATGGTCGCTCCATGGACTATCTTGACCGTCTTAAAGAAATCAATGTTCCTAAAGATTTGTTGAGCTATTTAGAACAATCAAATAAGAATTCTATTGCCTTGATAGACACCGAGGAGGCGGCATTTGAGTTAGTCGCTCCTTTTGTAGGTAAGGAGATTGAAAATTTAACTGAGCTAGAGTTGCGCGACTGGATGAAGGCAATCCATATGCTTCATGACGAGCCATATGAACGTGAAGTGGTAAAAATAATGACGCCCGTTAATACGTTTATTTCCAAGCTCGATGCGCTTTCTGCACAGCAGTTACAACAGGTGCAAAATAATGTTGCGACCCGCAGTGTGCTCAGTATTGTGGCGGTCATTATCATGGTTGCTCTTTTGGTGGTGTGTTATTTCTGGCTGGAGAAACGCATTATTAATGTCACCATCGACCTCGTTGATAAAGCCAAACGCATTGCAGCGGGCGATTTAACCCAGCGCACAGTGAATGATGGCAGTGATGAGTTGGCGCAATTAGGGCAAGCGTTTAATGACATGGTTGAGAAGCTATCAAGCTTGCTAAGTAACATTCAAACACAGTCTCAAGCGGCAGCGGACGCTGCGAATGCGCTCAATACGATCTCTTTGCATAGCTCTGAACTCAGTGGTAAGCAAAGCGAGGCGATTGACGTTATCGCTACATCAGTGCACGAGAACTTATATGCAGTGCAAGAGGTAGCAAAAAACTGCACCAATGCCGCACAAGCTGCTCATGATGCCAACATGAATACGGCGCAAGCACAAAGTGTGGTATCGCACAGTGTGCAGTCGGTACAAAATGTAGCGCAGACACTAAATACGGCGACTCAGAGTTTGACCCAGTTACACGATTCAGTGAAAGACGTCACTGAGATCCTATCGGTGATAGACGGCATTGCAGAGCAAACTAACTTGCTTGCACTGAACGCGGCTATTGAAGCTGCTCGAGCTGGGGAGCAGGGGCGCGGTTTTGCTGTAGTGGCTGATGAGGTGCGCAGCTTAGCCAAGCGCTCACAACAAGCGACTGAAGAAATTCAAGAAAAGCTCAATGTATTACAACGCTTTACGTCACAAGTTTCTGATGATATTGCATCAAGCAGCGGTGACACCAACATGGCGGTAGAGCGCTCCACTGAAGTCAGTGAGTCCCTGCATGAAATTGAATCCTTGGTGACCAATATCAATGAGATGAATCAATCGATAGCCACTGCGGCTGAGGAGCAAGAGCAGGTGTCAAAGGATATTGCCCAGCGAGTTGAGAATATTCGCCACGACGCCCAGCAATCGAGCGACTTAAACACGCAAGTCGCCAACTCTTCCAATGAGCTCAATGATATTGCCGCCAAACTAACCTCTGAGGTCAATCGTTTTAGGCTTTAACATCGTAATAAAAAAGGAGCATCATGCTCCTTTTTTGGTATTACTGAGCTATCCACTCGTGGATTTGCTTTTTAATTCCGGCACTGTCTAGACCAAGCTCAGCATGCATTTCTTGTTGCGTACCGTGCTTGATGAAAATATCTGGAAGGCCTAAGTGCAGCACTGGCTTGGCAACCTTTTGCTGGCTTAGGTATTCAGTAACAGCAGAGCCTGCACCACCGGCAATAACGTTATCTTCAAGGGTGACGATATGCTCATGGGTCGCTACTAGCTCATCAATCAGTGTCGTATCTAAAGGTTTCACAAATCGCATGTCTACGAGCGTTGCATCCAGCGCATCTGCCGCTGGCTGTGCATACTCTAGAAGAGTTCCAAAAGATAAAATGGCCGTACCTTTACCTTGGCGCATTACGCGGCCTTTGCCTATTTCTAATGCTTGCATGGTTGCATCGAATTCACCGTCACCTGCACTACCGCGCGGATAGCGCACGGCGGTTGGTTTATCGAGCTTATGACCGGTATAAAGCATATTACGGCATTCGTTCGCATTGGCAGGAGCCATAATGACCATGTTCGGAATGCAACGTAAGAAGCTCAGGTCATACGTACCCTGATGCGTTTCACCATCCGCGCCAACGACACCGGCTCGGTCAATTGCGAACAACACCGGCAACTCTTGGAGCGCCACATCATGGATCAACTGATCATAGGCACGTTGCAAGAATGAGGAGTAAATCGCGACAACAGGATTAAGATTCTCGCACGCAAAGCCGGCAGCTAGCGTTACGGCATGTTGCTCAGCGATAGCAACATCGAAATATTGCTGTGGAAATTCTTTTGAAAAGCGCACCATGCCCGAGCCTTCACGCATCGCTGGAGTAATCGCCATCAGTTTGTCGTCTTGGGCCGCCATTTCACACAACCAGTCACCGAATACTTTAGAGAAAGTCGGCGCACCGGGTTTAGATTTAGGCAGCTGGCTTTGTGCAGGGTCAAATTTAGGCACTGCATGGTAGCCAATAGGATCAGCCTCTGCGGGCTTATACCCTTTACCTTTTTGCGTTTTCACATGAAGTAGTTGCGGGCCTTTTAAATTACGCATATTACGCAAGGTATCAACTAGCATGTTGACATCATGGCCATCAATTGGGCCAATGTAATTAAAGCCCAACTCCTCAAAGAAAGTGCCAGGAATAACCATGCCCTTGAGGTGCTCTTCCATTCTACTGGCTAGTTCTTTTACAGGAGGCAAACCGGATAATAACTTTTTACCACCTTCACGAATGTTGGTGTAAAAACTGCCAGACAGAATGCGTGCAAAATGGTTGTTTAATGCTCCGACGTTTTCTGATATCGACATTTCGTTGTCGTTCAAGATCACCAGCATGTCAGACTTTACATCACCAGCATGGTTCATGGCTTCAAATGCCATTCCCGCTGTTATCGCACCATCGCCGATTACGGCCACTGTTTTACGGCCTTTACCTTCTTTTTCTGCGGCGATTGCCATACCTAGGGCGGCAGAAATAGACGTGCTCGAGTGACCCACACTGAACGTGTCGTATTCGCTCTCACCACGGTACGGGAACGGGTGTAAGCCATCTTTTTGGCGAATAGTTGGCATACGCTCACGACGACCCGTGATCAGTTTATGAGGGTACGCTTGGTGACCAACATCCCAAATTAGGCGATCAAAAGGAGTGTTATAGACATAATGTAACGCAACGGTAAGCTCAACCGTGCCTAATCCCGAGGCAAAGTGCCCACTGGTTTGAGACACTGAGTTCAGTAGGTAATCCCGTAATTCATAGCTGAACGCACCAAGCTTTTGCTGTGGCAGATCGCGTAGTTGTGCAGGCTCGTCGACCTGCGTTAAAAGGGGATACTTGCTACTATCCAAATTCATGCGTTTACTTATCCTTCACTTCAATGGCGCGAGTATATCAAATCGCTCACAGCCACCTGTAATAAATTTTAATGATCTCGAGCGATGATGTACTGCGCTAATTGTTTGAGCTCAGTGTTATCGTAGGCCAATGAGTCAATGGCACTGATTGCTTCATCATAAAGCTGAGTGAGCTTTTGTTTTGCGCCTTCTAAACCAAGCAAAGCTGGATAGGTCGCTTTATTCGCTGCTTCGTCAGAGCCCTGAGGCTTACCCAAGGTTTGGGTATCACCCTCGATATCCAAAATGTCGTCTTGTACTTGAAACGCTAAACCGATGGCATTGCCGTAACTATCAAGTGCTGCCTTTGTTGATTCTTCTACGTTTGGCGCGCACAAATAGCCCAACTTTATCGCGCAGCTCAACAGTGCGCCGGTTTTAGCTTTGTGAATACTTTCAAGCTGAGACAACGAGATGTCTTGATTGGTTGCATTGATATCAAGTGCTTGTCCACCCACCATACCCAGTAGGCCTGATGCTTGGCTTAGCGCTTTCACTAAGCTCAATTGCGCTGATGCGCCAATGGCAAAGTCCGTGCTACTGAGCAATTCAAAAGCGATTGTTTGTAGTGAATCTCCCGCCAAAATAGCATGAGCTTCATCATAGGCAATGTGGCACGTTGGTCTACCGCGGCGCAGGTCATCATCATCCATCGCGGGTAAATCGTCGTGTACCAGTGAGTAACTATGAATACATTCAATGGCCGCCGCGGCTTTATCTAAGTCAGATTTATCGGCGCCAAGCATGTTGCCAACACAGTACACCAAAAATGGACGTAACCGTTTGCCACCGTTTTGCACGCTGTACTGGGTGGCTGCAAGAATACGAGGTTGTGCATGCGCTTGAGAGTGGAAATACTGCTCAAGTGTGTGCATGACATCATGCTGCGCTTGCGCCAGTGCTTGTTTTAAATTCACGGCGTTAATTACTCTTGATCATCCATTGGCGTGAGTTCGCTGTTGAGATCGTTACTCATTAGCATACTTACTTTTTGTTGTGCGCTGTCGAGTTTCTGGGCTGAGGCATTGGCTAGGCTAATGCCGCGCTCAAATTGCTTCAAAGACTGCTCTAGGGGCATATCACCTTGTTCCATTTCGGTGACAATGTGACTCAATTCGTTCATTGCTTCTTCAAAACTGAGATTTTCTGGCTTTTTTTGCACCATTGCCTGCAAACTCGCTACTAATGAGATAAGACCGCCAATTTTAGGGGCATTCCACAGCAAGGTCAAAGCACTGTTGATATTTTCACGGCAAAGCACTTTAAGCCTGCTAATTTTATTAATAGTGTAATAAAATGATTCAAGTAATTCAGCAAGTTGCCGATAGCTTAAGAGTATTTATAATAACCAACGAATTTGGGCACCCAAGGTAAGCTTGTTTTCAGGTGCACTAAAACGGTCACAAGGGGTGGAGGACATGTGGATTTAGCAACCATAATCGGTATTCTAGGCGCTATAGGTTTTATTGTTATGTCTATGGTCCTCGGTGGCGACCTAGGTATGTTCTACAATACGCCCTCAGTGCTTATAGTTTTTGGTGGTTCACTATTTATCGTGCTGTCCAACTACACATTGGGGCAGTTCTTTACGATAGGTAAAGTTGCAGCTAAAGCATTTGCATTCAAAATTGAGTCCCCAGAAGAGTTAATTGAAAAAGCTGTTGAGCTTGCTGACTCAGCTCGTAAAGGCGGATTTTTAGCCCTAGAAGAAGCCGAAATTTCAAATAAATTCATGCGCAAAGGCATCGACATGCTCGTTGATGGGCATGATGCGGATGTTGTGCGTGCAACACTACAAAAAGATATTTCTCTAACATCAACCCGCCATGAACAAGGCGCTGGTTTATTTAAAGCATTGGGTGACATCGCTCCAGCTATGGGGATGATAGGGACGTTGATTGGTCTCGTAGCTATGCTTTCTAACATGGATGACCCCAAAGCGATTGGGCCTGCCATGGCTGTAGCCTTGTTAACAACGTTATACGGGGCGTTTCTTGCCAACGTCATTGCCATACCAATTCAAGCTAAATTGGAACTTCGAAAAGACGAAGAAGAGCTGAATCAACGCCTTATACTCGATGCTATTTTGGGTATCCAAGATGGTCAGAACCCCAAAGTCATCGAGGGTATTTTGAAAAACTACCTTGCTGAGTCTAAACGTCAGGTGGATACCGAGGAGTAGCTATGTCGGATGAGGAAAAGTGCAAATGTCCTCCCCCCGGGCTACCTGCTTGGATGGGAACCTTTGCTGACTTGATGTCGCTTCTGATGTGCTTTTTCGTTTTGCTATTGGCATTTTCGGAAATGGACGTGCTTAAGTTTAAACAAATTGCCGGTTCCATGAAGTTTGCTTTCGGTGTGCAAAATAAGTTGGAAGTAAAAGATATTCCCAAAGGTACCAGCGTGATTGCCATGGAATTCAAGCCTGGTCGGCCAGATCCTACGCCCATTGAAACCATTCAGCAGCAAACCGTAGAGATGACTCAACAGATGCTTGAGTTTCAAGCGGGTGATGAAGACTCTGCTGGCGGTCGCCAAGAGCAGCGTGGTGAGCAGCGTGGTGGTGAATCAGCGAGTACCGCACAAGAGCAATCGCAGCAACAAGCAACAGCAGCGGCAGATCAAGAACGTGTAAATGACTTGGTGAAGAAAATTGCCCAGCAACTTGAGCAACAAATCATTGATGGTGCTATTGAGTTGGAGTCATTGGGTCAGCAAATCATTATCCGTATCCGAGAAAATGGTTCGTTTCCTTCGGGCAGTGCATTTCTACAACCGCAATTTAAACCAATTATTCAAGATATTGCTGCGCTGCTAAAAGATGTGCCCGGAGAGATCACAGTTTCAGGTCATACTGATGACTTCCAAGTATCGAATGAACTTTACACCAATAACTGGGATCTCAGTGCGACGCGCGCAGTTGCCGTTGCCAGTGAAATGCAAAAAGTTGAAGGTTTCGATAAAGGACGGATGGTTGTTGTTGGTCATGCTGATACGCGCCCATTAGTTCCAAATGAAACTGACGAAGATAGAAAACGTAACCGTCGCGTCGAGATTTCTATTATGCAAGGTAAAGCGAAAGAATCTGACCCTATCGAAGTCATTCAATAACAAGTCATGCAGAACAAAGTGCAGCAAGAGGCTGCGCTTTTTCTCTTTCATCGATAGCAAAAATACACTACACTGCAATAACTGTATGGATGAACAGTTGTTGTGCTATGAAGCTTTATATTGCCGAAAAACCTTCACTTGGGCGCGCTATAGCGGCCGCTTTGCCAAAACCTCATAACAAAAAAGATGGGTATATCGAGCTCGGTAACGGCGACTGTGTAACCTGGTGTATTGGCCATTTACTCGAACAAGCCGAGCCCGATGATTACGACCAAGCATATAAAAAGTGGCAATTACAACACCTCCCCATAGTGCCGCAGCAATGGCAACTCAAGGCTAAATCAAAAACACGCAAGCAACTTACTACGGTTAAAAAGCTGATCAAACAAGCGAGTCATATCGTTCATGCGGGCGACCCCGATAGAGAAGGGCAGTTGCTCGTCGATGAGGTCATCTCGCAAGTAACATTACCCGAGAGTAAAAAGCACAGTATTGAACGTTTGTTGATTAGCGACTTAAATTTGCCCGCGGTGAAAAAGGCGCTCACGCAACTGCGCAGTAATAGCGAATTTATACCTTTGAGTGTGTCTGCTTTGGCGCGATCGCGAGCGGATTGGCTGTTTGGCATGAACCTAACTCGTGCCTACACATTGGCTGGACAAAAAGGGGGTTATAAAGGTGTGCTTTCTGTTGGCCGCGTGCAAACACCTGTGTTGGGCCTCGTTGTCGCCCGAGATAAAGAAATTAATGAATTTGTAAGCAAACCCTTTTATGAGGTCGAGGCACACATGCTCACCCATGAGCAACATGGGTTTACACTCAAGTGGCAACCCAGCGAGGCGTGCAAACCTTATCAAGACAGTGAAGGGCGCGTACTTTCGAGGGCCCTCGCGGACAACGTTGTATCTCGTGTATCAGGCCAAGATGGTGTCATTACTAAGGTAGAGCGCAGTGAAAAAAAAGAACAAGTGGCGCTGCCTTATAACTTGTCTGCTTTGCAAATTGATGCAGCAAAACGTTTTGGTTTAGCTGCTAAAGTGGTGCTTGATACATGCCAAAACCTATATGAAAAGCACACGTTAATTACCTATCCGCGCTCGGATAATCGCTACTTACCGAATGATCATTTTAATCAAGCACAAGATATTATCTGTAGCATCGTTGCCAATGGTGTATTTACCAACGAGCAGTTAAGCACTGTTAATACCAGTAAAAAAGTGCGCTGCTTTAACGATGCTAAAGTTGCGGCTCACCATGCTATTGTGCCTACCAACAAAAAGACCAATGCACAGCTTACAACCACAGAGCGCCAAGTGTATGAACTCATTTGCCGTCAATACGTGATGCAGTTCATGCCAGCATATCGATATCACCAAACCGATGTTGAAGCACAGGTTGCAGGGGGAAGGTTTACAACCAAAGCAAAAGAAGAGATTGAACAAGGCTATAAAGTCCTGTTACCAAAAAAAGCAGATAAAGAAGAACAAATATTGCCGATGTTGAGTGTGGGTGAGCAAGTGTTGTGTGAAAGCGCCAAACGGATTGATAAAAACACCACACCTCCGGCACATTTTACTGATGCCACGTTACTTGCGGCAATGACAGCCATTAGTCGTCACGTAAAAGACAAAGATATTCGTAAAGTACTCAGGGAAACAGATGGTCTTGGCACAGAGGCTACGCGAGCGAGTATTATTGAGCTTTTATTTAAGCGTGGTTTTTTAACAAGAAACGGTAAATCAATTACTGCCACCGAAGCTGGAGTTGCCCTCATAAATGCGCTGCCAGAGACTCTATCAACGCCCGACCTGACTGCTCATTGGGAAATGGCATTGGCAAAAATCGCCGAAAAGCAGCTCAAGTACACTGATTTCATGAGCCCATTAGTGAGCCAGTTAAGTGATTTGATTGAACAGGCGAAGACCTGTGATAGTCGGCAATTTGCTCACATCAAAAGTCAGGTTAAGAGCAAGTTTAAGGGCGCCAGAAGAAAGAGTGTGCGCCCTAGAAGTAAAAAAGCGTCGGCGTAGTTGTTAGGGCGTGTTTATCTTTGCTGTGTGATTTGAACAAAACCCCTACCTCAAAGGTAAACACGTTCTATATTATTTTCTAAATAAGGCTAAAGCAGCGTTGCTCATTGCGCTGACACCTGTAGGAATCGCTTTTTGATAGTCTGGTGCAAACTTACTTGAGTGCAGCGATGGCAGTTGTGTATTGTTTTTCATCGCTTCGGCGTAGTTCTGAGGATTAACGCCACCTAGCCAAAATAATGTAATGGGAAGCTTTTCTTCTGTTCGGCCAAACAAGCCAAAATCTTCACCTGCCATAACAGGAGCAGTAAGCTCTACATTATCTCCGCCAATGGCTGATTTAATTGCTTCAGTTACTCTTGCAGTCTGTTGAGGGTTGTTATACGTTGAGGGAATTGACTCCCCCTCGTGCACAATCACTTCGGGAAAAAGAGATTCCTCTAAACCGGCGCTTGCTGCAATACCTGCGGTAATACGTTTAATCGCAGCTATTTGTTGCTCACGCACTGCTGGGTTGTAGCTTCTCAAGGTGAGCTGTAATTTTACTTCATTAGAAATGACATTATGCTTTGAGCCGCCATGGATTGAGCCAACGGTCACAACGGAAGGTTCAAGAGGAGAAAGTTCGCGACTAGTGATAGTTTGTAGTGCCAACACTACGCGAGAAGCAATTACAACTGGGTCAATGGTGGTATGTGGGTAAGCACCGTGGCCGCCTTTACCTTTAACGATAATATCAACAGAATCTACGCTCGCCATAGTGTATTCAGGTTTAAGCGCCACCTTACCAGCGGGCACGCTGGCGCTGACATGCAGTGCAATGATATGGTCTGGTTTAGCGAAGTTGCTAAATAAACCCTCTTTGAGCATTGCTTTCGCTCCCGCGCCCACTTCCTCTGCAGGTTGCGCGACCATCATGAGCGTGCCTTGCCATTTATCTTTGTTAGCAACTAGGTGTTCAGCTGTGCCGAGGAAGCTAGTCATATGTATATCATGACCACAGCCATGCATCACGCCTACTTGAATACCTTCTTTATTAGTAACACGTACTTGTGAAGCATAAGGTACACCTGTTTGTTCAATAATTGGTAGGCCATCAGTATCGGTGCGGATCATTACCGTTGGACCCTGGCCATTTTTCAATAGCCCAACAACACCGTATCCACCGACATTATCAGTGACCTCAAACCCCAGTTTCGTTAGATGCTTTGCTATTTTCTGAGAGGTTTCTTTTTCATTGAAAGATAACTCTGGAGACTGGTGTAAGTCTAAGTAGATCTTCTCGAGCTCTGGCAAACGCTCGGCAACATTTATTTTTGCATAAGAAGGTAGAGCACTCGTAGCCAATAATGTCGCGCTGAGCATTGTCATTTTATTTAGAAAACTCATAATGATCCTTACTTGTAATTGTTATCTTTGACTCCATATCAAAGCGTAAATCGAAATAGATGGCAACTTAACCATGACCAATCAAATTCATGTAACGGCAGAAAATATCCAGCAAGTCCTTGGACAAACATCAGAAGAGAGCATTGTGGCGTTGAGCTTTTATTCCGCACAAAGCCCTGAATGTATGGAACAAGCAAGGATACTAGATGGGTTGGCGCAGCAGTACGCACAAAACCTTGTTGTTGCCACATTAGACTGTGACCAGCAACAAGCGCTGGCTAGTCAGTTGGCACAACAGATAGGCTTACAGGCCTTGCCAACACTTGTACTTCTAAAAGGTGGAGCTCCGGTAGATATGCTTCCTGGGCCACAAAGCGAACAGCAAATTAAAGAAGCACTACAAAAACATTTGCCGCAGCCACAAGATGCGTTATTGCAACAAGCAAAAGAAGCGCTCAGTGCTGACAATTTGAATGATGCTTTTAAATATGCAAAGCAAGCGTACGAAATTGATGCCAATAACTCGCGTATAAAGCTGGTGCTTGCGGATATCTGTATTCAAATACATCGTCTTGATGATGCTCGTTCTCTACTCGATACGATAGCGCTTGCTGATCAAGATGCTTACTTTAACAATATCAAAGCTAAATTAGACCAAGCAGAGCAAGCGCAAGACTCGCCTGAAATTCAAGCATTGCAGCAAGCTGTTGAGCAAGACCCTGCTAATTTAGATACTAAAGTGAATCTTGCAGTTGCATTTAATGATGCTGGTAGAAAAGAAGAAGCACTTGAAACCCTGTTTAGCGTTCTGATAAAAGATCTTAACTTTGGTGAAGCGAAGAAGAACTATCTAGATATTATCGCGTCATTACCTGAAGGTGATGCACTGGCTGCCACATATCGTCGTAAGCTTTATAGCATCCTTTACTAACGAGGGTTCCAACTACCATATATAAAGGCGAGGTAATACTCGCCTTTATTATTTTTAATTGCTTACCTTGATCTTTGGCTTTGTTGGTCGATACTTATTAGCCCTGCCAAGGAATAATCATAACAAAGTCAGATTTTGACTACTAAACACTCAGTTTTGAGTGCTTTTTGAGCGTTTGAACACAAAAACGTGCTTTTTAGCAATTTTCTTTAAAAAAGGGGTTGCGCCGAAAATGTTTCTCCCTATAATGCGCATCCACCGACACGGCGGACTGCTTACAAACAAGCGATACGAAGTGAAGGTTGAGTCAAGTAAAACTGAGTTTTAAGAAACTTTAAACTTTCTCAAAATTAAGTGTTGACAACAAAACAGGGTTGAGTAGAATGCACAGCCCTCGAGACGCGAAAGCAACTCGAAACGTTCTTTAAAAATATGAAGCAATCATCTGTGTGGGCACTCGTACAGATTGAGTTCTAACAGCAGATTCTAGTTCGCTAGATGACGCAAACAAATTTAGAGTCTCAAATGAACTGAGTGACCAACGGAAACAAGTTTACTTGTTTCAGCACAGTCAATTCGATTCGAAAGAATCAAAATCAGAATTCATTGAGCATGATTCTTCGCCTTTCATTAGGTAGAGAATAAAAAACTTTTAATTGAAGAGTTTGATCATGGCTCAGATTGAACGCTGGCGGCAGGCCTAACACATGCAAGTCGAGCGGTAACATTTCTAGCTTGCTAGAAGATGACGA